>CAKUAM010000056.1 GCA_934636305.1 uncultured Oscillospiraceae bacterium | reverse complement strand
CTCTTTGCCCCCTTCACTCTTCCCCTGCTGCTCTGTCTTCCAACTCTTTTCGTAGTTTTTTGACAGTCTCTAAGGCCCTCCCGTTTGCCGGGAGGGCCTTTTTCGTATCCTTACAGAGCTGCAGAATTGCCGACATGCGGTATCTGGTGCAGGGGGGAATGCGTTACACTGTTTCGACCTTAATCAGGTTTGTATTTCCGGAATGGCCATTCGGTGTGCCGCCGGTCATAACAATATTGTCACCGGGCTGCAGCTCGATGGCCTCTCTGGCTGCGCGCAGCGCGTTATAGAACAGAACATCGGTGGAATGGAACGTTTCCTCACAGAGAATCGGCAACACGCCCCAGGAGAGCGCCAGCCGGTACCACACGTCCTCGTTTGTGGCAACGCCCACAATATCAACCGGCACGCGGAACCGCGAAACCATGCGGACGGTCACACCGGACAGGGAGCTCACGACAATGGCTCTGGCATGGATATCGCACGCCATACAGCACGTCGCGTGGGAGATGGCGTCGACCATGTTGGTGATCTGGAACTCCTGATTGCGGAACAGCGGCTCATAATCGATGTGCTTTTCAGTTTCTTCAATGATTTCAGACATAGTCTGCACGGTTTTGACCGGATATTTGCCGGCGGCAGATTCGCCGGAGAGCATGACGGCGCTTGTGCCGTCGTAGACCGCATTGGCTACGTCAGAAATTTCCGCCCGTGTCGGACGCGGATTGTGGATCATGGATTCAAGCATCTCGGTTGCTGTGATGACGCGCTTGCCCAGCATCCGGCACTTGGTAATGAGGTATTTCTGGATGGCGGGCAGCTCGGCAAACGGAACCTCCACGCCGAGATCACCGCGGCCAATCATGATGCCGGAACAGGCGTCGCAAATCTCCTCAACGTTGTCAATGCCGGTCTGATTTTCGATTTTTGCAATGATTTCAATGTTTTCGCCGCCATTGGCGTCAAGAAAATTGCGCATGTCCACGACGTCCTGCCTGCGCGAAACGAAGGAAGCGGCGACAAAATTGATGTTGTTTTTGATGCCGAGCAGCAGATCCTTTTTGTCCTGCTCACTGAGGAACGGCTGGTCAAGCACCTTGTGCGGGAACGACATGCTCTTGCAGTCGGACAGCTCACCGCCGGCCACAACACGACAGTGGATATCGGAGCCTTCGATGGATGTAACCTCAAAAATGACAAGCCCGTTGTTGACCAGAATGGTATTGCCGGGAACAAGCTCCTTGGCGAGACCGGCATAGCTGACGCTGACGATACTCTGGTCGCCCTCAACCTTACGCGTGGTAAATGTGAAGCTGTCGCCATCGTGAAGCATGATTTTCTTGTCCTTGAAGGTGCGGATGCGATACTCCGGGCCCTTGGTGTCGAGCATGATGGCAATCGGGAGCTTCAGCTCGGCGCGAACCTTTCGGATCATGTCAAATTTCTGCTGCTGCTCCTCGTAGCTGCCGTGGGAGAAGTTCACGCGCGCAACATTCAGGCCCGCGCGGCACATGTCGGCAAACACGCTCGGGTCACTGCTGGCGGGGCCGATGGTACAGACAATTTTCGTTTTTCTCATCCAGATATCCTTCTTTCTTGACTCGTGCCGCGCTGTACGCGGGCTATTCTTAAAATGAACTGCATCATATCGAAAATGATATGAAACCTTGAAAAACAAACGATTCCATCACGTCCGGCCGCTGCCGGGGCAGGGATGGAATCTGAATGACAGACAGCACAGAAAAAGGCAGAACCGCAAGGTTCTGCCTGAAAGCTGCCGAAACACGCTTTTGATACGAATAGGATGCCCATGCGGGCAGATCCTATGACAGACTCCACCTCTCGTATCGTCTGCATTCTAACACACATGCCGGCGGCTGTCAATTGCCCGCGGGATTCCATGGGCGATTCTTTGAAAAATGCGCAATTCCGATAAGAAATTACAGAAATTCATCATGGCTTTGTAGGAAATCACGGGGACGGTCAAGCCTGCTTCTGCGCCTTCGCTGCGTCGATCTGTGCATGCAGGAAGGCCAGTGCATCAGACAGACTCCCAAGCCCGTCCATGAGGCCGGAGGAAACTGCCTGCTCGCCGTAGAGCACGGTGCCGACATCCGTGGCAATTTCGTCTGTTGCCATCATATAGTGCAGGAACTGCTGCTGGGAGATCTGGGAGTGACCGGTCACAAAGCTGACGATCTGATCCTGAATACGGTTAAAATACTGGTACGTCTGCGGCGCGCCGACAACAAGACCGGTCATGCGCACGGGGTGCACGGTCATGCTGGCGGTCGGGACAATGAGGCTTTTCTTTGCCGAGACGGCAAGCGGAATGCCGATGGAGTGTCCGCCGCCAAGCACAAGCGAAACCGTCGGCTTTTTCATGCCGGCGATCAGCTCCGCGATGGCGAGCCCGGCCTCAATATCACCGCCCACGGTATTGAGAAGCAGCAGAAGCCCGTCAATGTCCTCGCTTTCCTCCACGGCGGCGAGCAGGGGAATGACGTGCTCATATTTTGTGGTCTTTACATTGTCCGGCAGCACCTGATGGCCCTCGATCTGCCCGATGATGGTAAGGGTATAAATGGAGCCATGCGCGGTCCTGGTCGTCGCCGAGCCGAGGTCCATCAGTTGCTGGGCCTGTGTCTGCTGGGGTTGCTGCTGGGTATCTTCTGCCATGTCCATCGTCTCCTTGTGATGATGGATATAGCATGGCCTGCCTGCCGGCGGATTATTCTGCCTCGCGCCAGTTTTTGCACACGTCGATCCAGCCTTCGGCGTGTGCATACTGCTCCAGCTCCGGCAGCGTCAGCTCGATGGCGCTGTTGCTGCTGCCGCAGGCTGGAAAGACTGTCTCAAACCGGCGCAGCGATGCATCCAGATAGACCTTTACGCCCTCCTTGACGGCAAACGGGCACACGCCGCCGACCGCATGGCCAACGTAGGCGGGGACGTCGTCATGCGGCAGCATTTTGGCCTTCTGACCAAAATATGCCTTGTATCTGACGTTGTCAATGCGCGCGTCGCCGGCTGCAACAATTAAAATGCAGCTGCTGTCAAGCAGGAAGGAAAGCGTCTTTGCGATGCGCTTTCCCTCCACGCCGAGCGCCTGCGCGGCAAGCTCCACGGTGGCGCTGGACGCATCAAGCTCCTGGATACGGCCGTCAATGCCGAGCGTTTTGAAATAGGCGCGGACTTTTTCAATAGACATGGGAAGATCTCCTTTTCTGGTGCACTGAACTATCAATGTAGCGTATTATAACAAGCGGGAAAGCAGCTTGCAAGATAGAAAGGAATCTTGTATAATGGCAGACACAAGATGCAGAAAGGTGAAAGCAATGACAAAAACCAACGTAATGCGTCTGCTGGACGCGGCAAAGATCCCGTACCGCACGGCAGAATATGCATTTGACGAAAACGATCTGAACGGGATGCACGCGGCAGAGGGGATCGGCATGCCGCCGGAACAGATCTTCAAAACGCTGGTGGCGAAAGGCGAGCGCACGGGCTATGTGGTGTTTTGCATCCCGGTCTGCTGCGAGCTGGATCTCAAAAAGGCCGCGAAGGCGGCAAAGGATAAAAAAATTGAGCTGCTGCATGTCAAGGATCTGCTGTCTGTGACCGGCTATATCCGCGGCGGCTGCAGTCCGGTCGGCATGAAAAAGCAGTTCCCGACATTTCTGGATGAGACGGCGCAGCTGTATGATGAGATCGGCGTGTCTGCCGGCTGCCGCGGCTGCCAGGTGCTGCTCAACCCGGAAAAGCTGACAGAATACATCCATGCATCGCTTTGCGATCTGACAGAATAGAAAGGAGAACCCCATGCATTTTACTTACAGAACCAGAGGAACCTGCTCCCAGCAGATCCTGTTTGACGTAGAGGACAACCAGGTCAGAAACATTGAATTTATCGGAGGCTGCAACGGCAATCTGCAGGGCATTTCGAAGCTGGTCGAGGGAATGGATATCGACACCGTCATTGAAAAACTCGACGGGATTCACTGCGGCATGAAGCCGACCTCCTGTCCCGACCAGCTGGCCAGCGCTCTGAAAATGGCCAAGGAAAAGCTGAACGAGCAGTAAAGAACGTACTGGCGCGCAGGAGGTGCTTGCGCGCCAGTTTTCACAGCAGGAACAGAAGGGAGTGTGGACGGTGCCGGTCGTTGGAATTGTGCCTGGGGCAAAGCTCTTTACCTCGGACGATCTGTACGCGGACCAGTATTTTTTTGTAAACGCATATCCCAAGCGTATTGCGGACTACGGCGGCACGCCGGTCGGCGTGATGTGCAGCGACGGGTATGCGGTTGCATCGAGTCTGGAGCTTTGTGATGCGTTTGTATTCTGTGGCGGCAGCCGCTTTTTTCCGTATCACTTTCAGACCATGGAGCACGCGGTAAAGACAGGCAAGCCTGTGCTTGCAATCTGTCTGGGCATGCAGATGATGAATACCTATTTTCTTGTCGAGCAGCAGGCGCGTGTGCGCGGCTGGACGGACAGTCTGCTTTCGCTGTTTGAGCAGATGAAAAAAGAGCGCTATATGTTCACTGAGCCTGTGGATGGCCACTGGGATGGGCATTTGCTGCGCGGACGCGTGCAGGAGTTCTGGCACCCGGTGCATGTTGTGCCGGATACGATGCTTGCGCGCCTGACGGGCAGACAGGTATTAAACGGCGCGTCCATGCACAATTACCGCATCACGCATCCGGCAGACGCTGTTACGGTCTGCGGGCGCGCGGACGACGGCACGATTGAGGCCATTGAATATGATGGCCGGATGCTCGGCGTCCAGTTCCATCCCGAGGCCGACGAGCAGAACCGGGCGCTGTTTGACGTGGTGCTGCGGTAGGTGTGCGGACAGGCCGATGGCCTGAAAACGCCGGAAGCAAATCGAGACTTCAGGCAGCACCGCACAATTGCGTCTGCGGCCTTCGCCGGATCTTTTGCCCCAATCTTGCAGTTTGAAAAACTTGAAATACATACAGTATTCCTGCGTTTTCCAAACTTTATCTTGGAACAAAATCTCTCGTCGAAGCCTCTTGCCGAATTGTGCGGTGTTGCCTTCATTTATTTTTCATGAAAAGGGGATAGCTATGAAATTTTCTGAAATGCCGTATGAGCGGCCGGATCTTGGCGCTGTCAAGGCGCAGCTCGAGGGCCTGACTGCAAAGCTGCAGGCAGCAAAGAGCTATGCGGAGGCCAAGAAGGTGTTCCTGGACCAGCAGAAGCTGACCATCCACATCGGGACTCTGGAAACACTCTCGAGTGTCCGCAATTCCATCGACACGCGCGATCCGTTCTATGACGGCGAGGAGCAGTTCTGGAACAGCGCCGCGCCGGAACTGGAGGCGTGCCAGGATGCCTGGAAGGCAGCCATGCTGGAAAGCCCGTTCCGCGCAGATTTCGCAGCGGAGTACGGGGATCTGATCTTTACAAACGCAGAGATGGCGCGCAAGGCGTTCTCTCCGGCAATTATTGAGGAGTGCAAGCAGGAAAATGAGCTGTGCCAGGCATATGACAAGCTGATTGCCAGCGCGCAGATCGAGTTTGAGGGCGGCGTGTACACCATTTCGCAGCTTTCTCCGTTCAAAAATGATCCGGACGACGCGCGCAGACTCGCCGCGTGGAGGGCAGAGGGCAGCTGGTACAAGGCGCACCAGCCGGAGCTGGATGAGATCTATGACAAGCTTGTGCATCTGCGCGATACGATGGGCCGCAAGCTCGGCTACGACGGCTACACCCAGCTGGGCTATTACCGCATGAAGCGCAACTGCTACACAAAGGCAGACGTGGAAAAATTCCGCGCGGCGGTTGTCAAATATCTTGTGCCCGTGGCGGACAGCATTTACCGGGAGCAGGCAAAGCGTCTGGGCAAGCAGTATCCCATGAGCTTTGCGGACAATGCGCTCTCGTTCCGCAGCGGCAATCCGAAGCCGTGCGGTACGCCGGATGATATCCTGGCGCAGGGGAAAACGTTCTATGAGGCGCTCTCACCCGAAACCGGCGAGTTCTTCAACACCATGCTGGATAACGAGCTGATGGACGTCCTGTCCACGCCTGGCAAGCGCGCAGGCGGCTACTGCACATCGCTCGGGGATTACCATGTGCCGTTTATCTTTGCCAACTTCAACGGCACGCAGCACGACGTTGAGGTTGTCACGCATGAGGCAGGCCACGCCTTTGCGGCCTGGCTCAACCGGGATCGCGTTCCATTTGAGACGGTCTGGCCGAGTCTGGAGGCGTGCGAGGTGCACTCCATGTCCATGGAGTTTTTTGCCTGGCCGTGGGCCGAGGGCTTCTTCGGCGCCGATACGCGCAAGTTCTATTATACGCACCTGGCAAGCGCGCTGACGTTCATCCCGTATGGCACGATGGTTGATCATTTCCAGCACGTTGTCTATGAAAAGCCGGATATGACGCCGAAGGAGCGCCATGGCGTGTGGAAGGAGCTTCTGGGCGTGTATATGCCGTGGATGAAGCTTGACGGTGAAATCCCGTTCTATTCCGACGGCGAGGGCTGGCAGCGGCAGCTGCATATTTATCAGTCGCCGTTCTATTATATTGATTACTGCCTGGCGCAGACGGTCAGCCTGCAGTTCTGGGCGATGCTGCAGAAGGACAGGGACAACGCCTGGCAGCATTACATGGCCTATACGAAGCAGGGCGGCAGCCGCGTATTCACGGAGCTTCTCCGGAACGCCGGGCTCGAGAGCCCGTTTGACGAGAGCTGCCTGCGCGGTGTGAGCCGGACGGCCAAGGATTGGCTGGATCAGTTTGATCTGACGGGGATTGCCTGATGGCAGGCGGCTCTGCGGAAAAAAATGGCCCGAAGCGAAAAAAGCGCCGGGCGTATCTGGACGATTTCCACCGGGACCTGAACGGGGAATACCACTATGAGGGCAGGCATGTCCGCTACTGCGGCGCGGTACCGCGCAGAAAATTCCTGCTGCGGCTGTGGCTGCTGACCGGTGGGGGAGCGGCACTTTTGCTGGGGTGCGGCTGCATGCCGGGCGCGACAACCGGGGCGCCTGTTTACGCGGCGCTGCCATTTATGCTGGCGCTCGTGATGATGGGGCTCTGCGTCTATGCACTTGCGCGCGCCGCGGCCGGCGGCGACCCCATGCGGCTGTATGTCTATGAGCAGACGGTAAAGCGTCTGCCTGCGAGATACATGATTGCGGCTGTGCTGGCAGGGGTCAGTGCAGTCGGGCACGGCGCCTGGCTGGCCGCAGCAGAACGGGAATTTTCTGTCTGGAATGCAGCGTTTCTGGCAGCCTCCGTGCTGGCGTCGGCTTGCAGTATCTGCGCATTTGTCCTTGTACGACGGACAGCATTTGAACTGCAGTAATCAGAGAAAATCGAATATACTTTCTTTCGTTCTCGCACTGTTTCGGAAAAGTATGGCGAAAAAATCAACATTTCCGAAGAAATGTAAGTTGACTTCCTACATTTTGTGCGGTATTATTCTTAGTAAGACAATCAGTGGAACTATGAGAAAGGCAGACTCAGAAAGGGCCGGCCCTTTCTCTGTCAGAAGCGAAAGCTTCTGACAGAAATAGCCACTGCTTTGTGCTAAAAAATCAGGAGGTTCAGAAAATGAAACACACCAAGCAAGTGCTCGCACTGCTTCTGGCTGTCGTTCTCTGCCTTGGCCTGCTTGCTGGCTGCGCCAAGAAGGATACCACGACGCCCGACACCAGTGCCGACACGACCACCACTCCGGAAGCTCCGGAAACGGACGCAACCGAAACCGAGCAGCCCGCTGACGAAGCCGGCAACGCTGACGGCACCATCGTTGTCGCTGAGACTGGCTTTGAAGGCAAGTTCAGCCCCTTCTTTGCTGCATCCGCTCCCGACCAGGATGCGCATGCACTGACGCAGATCGCTCTGCTGGGCGCTGACCGCCGCGGCGAGATGGTCCTCAACGGCATTGAGGGCGAGACCCGCGAGTATAACGGCAACGACTACACCTACTACGGCCCGGCTGACTGCGTTGTCACCGAGAACGAGGACGGCACCGTTACCTACGCCATCACCCTGCGTGACGACATCACCTTCTCCGATGGCACCCCGATGACCATTGACGACGTCATTTTCAATATGTACGTCTACATGGATCCGACCTATGATGGTTCTGCGACGTTCTACTCCGTGCCGATCGTCGGCCTCGACGAGTACCGCGGCGGTATGGATACCCGTGTCAACGTCATCCTCGCTGCTGGTCCCGACGGCTACACCGCCAACGACCTCTACACCGAGGAGCAGTACAATGCTTTCTGGGCTGCGTTCCAGACTGCGGGTGAAAAGTTCGCACAGTCCATTGCGGACTACGTTATGGAAAACTACGGCGCGGAAGACTTCGCGACTGCCGTTGCCATGTGGGGCTATGAAGCTACCGACGCTGCTGACCTGTGGAACAAGATCGTCGAGACCTACGGCTACGACATCTCCGACGACGGCATCAACAAGGAAGTTGCCACCACTTCCATCTCCGACTTCCTCGCTGAGGAGCTCGGCGACAGCTGGGCTGACTACACCATCGGTGTCAAGACCGGCGAATCCGCTGACCATGTCGAAGGTATTGTCAAGACCGGCGACTACAGCATGACCCTGACCACCTCCGAGCTGTCCACCACTGCGATCTATCAGCTCCAGATGGAGATCGCTCCGCTGCACTACTACGGTGATGTGAGCCTGTTCGACTACGACAACAACTCCTTCGGCTTCCCGAAGGGCGACCTCAGCAAGATCCGCGAGGTCACCGGCGCTCCGATGGGTGCTGGCCCGTACATCTTCAACAACTACTCTGACGGCGTGTTCTATGTCGACGCCAACCCGAACTACTATCTGGGCGCTCCGAAGAACGGCCACCTCAGCCTGAAGGAAACCCAGGAAGCTGACAAGATCACCGGCGTGCAGTCCGGCGCTCTCGACATCTCCGACCCGTCCTTCTCCCTCGAGGTTGTCAGCCAGATCGCTGACATCAACGGCGCGGAAGGCGATGACGGCCCCATCATCACTACCCGTCTCATGGACTACCGCGGCTACGGCTACGTGGCTCTGTCTGCAGAAAAGGTTGAGGTTGGCGGCGAGCCCGCATCCGACGCATCCAAGGATCTGCGCAAGGCCATCATGACCGTAATTGCAGCTTACCGAGATGAGGGCATCAACTCCTACTACGGCGAGACTGCCTCTGTCATCAACTACCCGGTCTCCAACACGTCCTGGGCTGCTCCGCAGGTCACCGACGACGGCTACCAGGTTGCATACTCCACCGATGTGGACGGCAACCCCATCTACACCTCCGACATGACCACCGAAGGCAAGTATGAGGCTGCTCTGAACGCTGCTCTGGGTTACTTCGAAGCTGCCGGCTACACCGTCGAGGACGGCAAGCTCACGGCTGCTCCGGAAGGTGCAAAGCTTGAGTACATGGTGAACATCGGCGGTTCCGGCAACGGCGATCATCCGACGTTCCAGACGCTGACCAATGCTGCGGCTGCGCTCAAGACCATCGGCTTCACGCTGACCGTCAACGATATGGCCAACGCTTCTGATCTGTTCGCGTCCTATCAGTCCGGCGAGGCTGAGGGCTGGGTTGCTGCATGGCAGTCCACCAACGACCCGGATATGTATCAGCTGTACCACAGCCAGGGTTCCACCAACTATTATATGATCAACGATGCTGATCTGGACGAGCTCATCATTGCTGCCCGTCAGACCACCGATCAGGAAGCTCGTAAGGCTATGTACAAGGAAGCGATGGAAATCATCCTTGACTGGGGTGTTGAGCTGCCTGTCTACCAGCGCTCCAACGCAACCATCTTCTCCTCCGAGCGTCTGGTTGTTGACTCCATCCCGAAGGATATGACGCCGTACTGGACGTTCCTGTCCGAGATCGACCATATCGTCGTCAAGTAACTCTGTCTTTCAGCCCCCACATGGCACCTGCTGCCATGTGGGTGTCCCGGTCTCCCGCCGGCAAGCCGGCGGGGGATAGGGATGCCCATATTCCGGCATTCATTTCCCAGCACTTTCCCTGAGAAAGAAATACAAACGCAGCTGCGTGGCTGCGCAAGGAAGGAACGAATCAATCCGTGCGAAATTATATCATCAAGCGAATTGCGCAGTCTATTTTGATTTTATTCTGCGTCATGTTCATTATTTATGCCCTGATCCGCTGTCTGCCGAGCTCGTTTGCGCAGACAATGGCGATTCAGCTTTCGCAGGCCCCCGGCTCCAAGCCGTATGAGGAGTGGCTTGCGCAGCTCAATGCGTCCTATGGACTTGATCTGGATATCATTCCGGGCTTCTTTACATGGCTGTCGAAGGCAATTGTAGGAAACTTCGGTGACAGCTGGAAGTGGAATATGGATTCTGTCGCCAAGTTCAAGGAGGTCATTGGTCTGTCTGTCGTCATGGGCGGCATTTCGTTTGTCATTTCGCTTCTGATTGCGGTGCCGCTCGGCGTGCTGGCTGCAACGAAGCAGTACTCCCGCACGGACTATGTCATTACGGCGGTGGCGCTGGTCGGTATTTCTCTGCCGACGTTCTTCTTCGCCACGCTGCTGAAGCTGCTGTTCTCTGTCAAGCTTGGCTGGTTTGACCTGTTCGGCCTGGTCGGGCGAAATTATGCCCAATTGGACAGCTGGCACCAATTCTTGGATAAGGCAAATCACCTTGTTCTTCCGATTCTGACGCTTGTAATCGTTTCCATCGGCTCGTATATGCGCTATACGCGCACAAACATGCTGGAGGTTCTGAATGCGGACTATATCCGTACTGCGCGCGCCAAGGGTCTGTCGGAGCGCACGGTAATTTACAAGCATGCATTCCGCAATACGCTCATTCCGCTTGTTACCATTATCGGCGGCTCGCTGCCCGGCCTGTTCTCCGGCGCACTCATCACCGAGACGCTGTTCTCCATCCCCGGCATCGGCTATATCTCCTACCAGTCCATGGTCGCGGGCGATATCCCGTTCTCCATGTTCTATCTGTCGTTTATGGCAATTTTGACGCTGGCAAGTAACCTCCTGACCGACATTCTGTACGGCGTGGTTGACCCGCGCGTGCGCATTTCTTAAGAAAGGGGCCTGCACACCATGTCTGAAAACAAGTCCAATCCGAATCAGAATCAGGAGCAGTACTCCCTGAATGATGACCGCCGCGTCAAGGTCCTGTCCCCGGGTACGCTTGTCGCCAAGCGCTTTTTCCGCAACCGGCTGGCTGTTATCGGCCTGTCGATCCTGGTCGCAATGTTCCTGTTCTCGTTCCTTGGCGGCCTGATCAGCCCCTATGGCCAGGACGAGCAGTTCTATACGTATACCCAGATGTCAAAGGAATATGTGGGCGTCACCCGGAACGAGGCCATGCGCTTCGTCGTGGCTGACGGCCAGAGCTTTGGCTCCATTCCGCAGAGTAAGGCACTCGAGGCCAACAAGAAGGGGGAGACCACCTTTGTCTACAAGGATGTCACCTACACCATCGAGGCGCCGAGCGATGATTTCTATATCGTTTTCCAGGATGACGCCGTAATGGGCTATGCCAGCCGCGATATTGTCAGTGCGGCGGACGGCGCAGACGAAATGTCCTTTGATGTGAAGCTTGCAGCGCTGCGTGCCATGGCGGCTGGCGGCGATGCCTTTACGGTGGACGGCGTGGAATACCAGCTGGACGACTCCGGCAACATTGCGCTGGATGGTGAGGAGCTTGGCTATATTTCCCGTTTTGTTGTCTCTGCAGCAGACAGCAGCATTGTCATTACACGCGACTTCAAGGACCGACTGGAGGAAGCCATCAACGACAATGCAGAAAAGTTTGACTATACGGACGCAGACGGCAACGAGGCAGAGTATGATATTGTCTTTGACGCCAGCGCCAAGGTCTGGTCTGTCAAGCAGATGACCGATACCTATGTCTATGACCGCTACGCTGCACCCAGCAAGGCACATCCGCTCGGCACCGACACCAACGGCATGGACATGCTGACGCGCCTGATGTATGGCGGCCGCGTGTCGCTGATCATCGGCTTTATCGTTGTTGCAATCGAGGCATCTCTCGGTATTCTGATGGGCGGCATCTCCGGCTATTTCGGCGGCTGGGTGGATAACCTCATCATGCGGATTGTCGACGTGTTCTACTGCATCCCGTCCATGCCGGTTATCATCATCGTCGGTTCCGCAATGGACGCCATGCGCGTCGATCCGTGGACGCGTATGATCTACCTGATGCTGATTCTTGGCTTCCTCGGCTGGCCCAGCATTGCACGTCTGGTCCGCGGCCAGATCCTGTCTCTGCGTGAGCAGGAGTTCATGCTTGCCACTGAGTCCAGCGGCATCCGCGTCTGGCACCGGATTTTCCGCCACCTTATCCCGAACGTCATTCCGCAGCTGATTGTCATCTGTACCATGAGCCTTGGCTCGACGATTCTGACAGAGGCAACACTGTCGTTCCTCGGTCTTGGCGTCAAGTATCCGTTCGCCTCCTGGGGCAACATCATCAATGACGTCAATAACGCCTACGTTATGACCAACTACCTGTTTATCTGGATCCCGGCTGGCGTGTGCCTCCTGCTGACTGTCCTCGGCTTCAACTTTGTCGGCGACGGTCTGCGCGACGCGTTCGACCCGAAGATGAAGCGCTGAGAGAAGGGAGACGGATACGATGGCTAATAAAAATGAAGGTTACCTTTCCGCGAAGGAATCGCGGAAGATTTCCAAAGAAAACCGCCGCATCACAGACCGCTTTGAAAAAAAGCGCAAGCGCAAAAATGTGCCGGAGAGCGAATATCTGACGCAGATGCATGATC
>CAKUAM010000055.1 GCA_934636305.1 uncultured Oscillospiraceae bacterium | reverse complement strand
TCAAAATATTCTTGAAAACAGAGAAACTTGTGCTATTTTGTCAAATAAATCTCGATAAATCCACCGCGTTTTCGCGCTTTTCCGCACACTTGGGTCACAATCTGGGTCAGTTCTCTGCTGCCGGATACTCGTTGCAGAGCAAGCGGTAGGGCGCTTCGTCCTCCTCGATCTTCGGGAAACGGCCGACAGGCGGATTGAAGCGGTTGTCGGTGTTGTCATCATTGCACTGGCTGACCTCGCCAAGAAGAACCGCGCCCGTGCCGGGTTCGACCTCAAAATCGTGATACATATACTGCTGAATGTGGATGCTCTCGCCCGGCGTGAGCTTCACCTGCGTCCCGGCAGGAACGGTGTAGGTGCGGCCGTCACAGTGGACGGTCACACCGGATTCCTTGTCAATGGACTCGTCCGGCAGGCTGTTGTAGACGCGAATCAGGATGTTGCCGCCGCCGCGGTTGATGATGTCCTCGGTCTTGTACCAGTGGAAGTGGTTCGGGGAATACTGCCCCTCTTTCATGTACAGAAGCTTTTCGGCATAGACCTTGGGATACTTGTCCTGCATGGCGCGGTTGCCGTTGCGGATGGTGATGAGCGACATTCCCACCTTGTCAAAGTCGCTCAGACCGTAATCCGTAATATCCCAGCCCAGCATACAGTCTCGGACTTCATCGTATTCGTGACCCTTGGACTGCCACTGCTCCGGCGTAAAATTGCAGAACGGCGGCAGGTAGCAATGCTCCCGCGCGCACATCGTTTCGAGTTCTTTTAAGGCTTTGTTGATTTCAGAACGTTTCATAGGATCCTCCTGTTATGTTAATTTCCCGTCTGGACAATCTGACACCTTTACTTCGCTGGAAGCTGGGAATTCCACATGTACAGCCGTACCGCCGCCTGCTGCCGCAGAGACTGTGATCCCATATGACGGCCCATAGACAAGCTGCAGCCGCAGATGGATATTACGCAGGCCAATCCCGCCGCTTCCGCGGCATGTGCTATGCTCTGTTTCCGGTTTGGCTGCCTGCAGCATATCGTTCAGTGCCTTCAATTTCTCCGGGGGAATGCCGACACCATCATCCACGCATGCAAAGCGGATCACCTCATCAGAGCCCATCCGGCCGGAAAGCGTCAGTTTTCCGCAGCCACAGTGTGGCTCGAGTCCATGTGAGACTGCATTTTCCACCAGAGGCTGGAGCAAAAAGCGCGGCATAACACACTGGCGAATCCGATCATCGATCTCCAGACAGATCTGGAATCGGCTTGGGAATCGCAGTTCTATGATGCGTAGATATTGTTCTACGCTGAGCATTTCCTCATCTATCGTGACAAGATCCGCACCGCTGATGCTGTAATGCATAATATAAGCCAGCGCCGAGATTGCCGTGCAGATACTGTCATATCGTTTCTGATACGCCATGCCCTGGATTGCGCCAAGCGTATTGTTGATAAAATGCGGGTTGATTTGGCTTTGCAGTGCCAGAAGCCGGGCTTGATTATTGGCAAGCTCGATCTCATACAGCCGCGACTGATCCTGCAAGACACGGCAGTTGAGGTCGTTGATCTCATCAAGCATGGAGTTGATGCCAGTGCCAATCGACTCGATCTCGTTGCCATCGTCCACCTTCAGATGGTGGTGCAGTGTGTAGTACGGCCCTCTCTGCACAAAGTCTGCGATTTTGAGAAGCGGTTTTGTAATATTTGTGATGATCTGCCGGACAAGTGCAAACATTGCAAAGCAAAGCACAAAAACGAAGGCCAGCGCCAGAAACTGAAACCTCCGCATACCGGAGTAGATCTCCCGATACGGCACCGCCCCGATTACCTTCCAGCCGGTCAATGCCTGCGTCGGATATTGGATGAGCAAAAAACGCTCACCGCCGATCCGTGCGGAAAAAAGCTCGCTGCTTTCCATTCCAAGCATCTGTGTCAGCTCTACGCACGCCGCGGCATCCAGCGGCCGACTGCTGCTCAGCACCTGATTATCACCATCGAGGATCGCAAAAAATGCGTTTTCTGACGGCGCCGCCTGTTCGCATGCCGCTGTGAGTGCCTCACTTCCACATACGACCAGGCAGCTGCCAATACGGGTTGTTTCTGCCGAGTCGTCATAGATTGGCTTGACACAGGTGTAATATGTCGGGCCCTCCGTGCTCAGGCAGATCGCACCGGAAAAGCCGTTTGCATATTTCTCAGCCGAAAACAGATCATATCTGCTGTTCAGCTTGCTGACCAGCAGATAGTCAAAGCCGCTGAAACCATAGACGGAGCCATCCTTATCCATCAGGAGGATGTTGTTGATATTGGAGTTGCTCTTCGCCATCTCCGCTATCAGGTTATTCAGCGACTGCTTATATTCCCACTTTTTCGCGGAGTTTGTCTGCTCCAGCAGATGCTTTGCAGCAGGAGCCCTCGATACAGTCCGCGTCAGCAGTTCAATGGCTGTCGTCACGTCTTCGGCTTTCTCTGCAATCTGCCCGGTTATGCTTCGCATATACTGGGATTCTTTATCTCGAATGATCCCGAGTGAAACGCTGTAAAACATACACAGTGCAGCTGTGATCAGGAGCACGGTTCCCAGGAACAGCAGATACAGCTGCCTCACCAGTGACCGCTGCTGAAAAAGTTTCATTAGCCTCCCCTACTTTCTCGACACAAGGCGATACTGACGCGGTGCCATGGACAGACTCTGTCTGAAAACATTGCAAAAGTAGTGATAGTCGCTGAAGCCGACCATCTCCGCGATCGAAACGATTTTGATTTCCGTTTCAGCGAGCAGCCGGCAGGCGTGCTTCAGCCGGATACTGGTCAGATATTCCGTGAACGATGTTCCTGCGCATTTTCTAAACAGCTGGCTCAGGTATGTGTAGTTGATTCCAAAACGGCGCGAAATATCCTGGAGCGTCAGCTTTTCTCTGTAATTTTTCTCCATATACGTGATAACGGTCTCAAAATACTCCGCCGTCTCTGCGTTGACCGCTGCACAGTGGATGACGCCAGTCCGCTCCTTGCGGCTGCAGCACTGCGTCCGCAGGCAGCGCAGCGCCAGCTGAAATTCGGCCGCATATGCCGCACAGTTCGCCGTGATAATACGGCCCGTGTCCGCATACCTGCTGGTAAACCAGACGAGGAACGCACTTGCCTGCGGCTCATTCTGCCATATCATCAGCAGCTCGTCCGGACGTAGGAAGCATACATACAGCGCTTCCGCGCCGCTCTCCGGCAGCACACGGCTGATCTCGGGCGCAGCCACATGCATCACCTGAAGCATTTCTCCAGACGCATTGCTGCGCTGGAGCAGCTGCGCGCATGCCGTGCTGTCAGCCAGCAGCCGGTTTGCGCAGGCCGGATCTGATTCCAGATGCTTAGAAACAGCATGCCGGTACAGTTTTTCCAACATGCAGTCTGTCTGTGCCGCATCAATGGGCTTTAAGCAATAGTCCAGAACATGAAGACCGATTGCCTGCCTGGCATAAGAAAAATCGGCATAGCCGGAAACAATCACAAAGCCGGTACTCACGCCATATTTCTGTGCTGCCTCGATCATTTCCAACCCGTTCATGCCTGGCATCCGGATATCTACCATTGCCGCGTCAAAGTGTTCCTCCTGCAAAAGCCGCAGCGCTTTCTGCGGATCTGACACGGCAGTAATATTCGTGAAACCGTACTTCTGCCATGCGATCGCGCAGCGCATGGTCACCAACATCAATTCCTCATCATCTACCAAAAGCACCCGGAACACTGTGCCGCCCCCTTCCTCCGCCATATTATACGATATAATAGAAAATGCGGCAAGTAATTCGCATTGGAAATACTTGCCGCATTCTGCAATTCTAGATCCGCTTATTCCCGCACATCACGCATGATCCAATATTCAACGTGCAGCGTTGAATGCGTCGACCTGCGCCTGAATCCCCTCGATCACCTTGTCCATGCCGTTCGCCTTCAGTTTCCCATTGAACGCTTCGATGGCCGCGAGAACCGCCTCAGGAGAATCATATTTACCAGCACTCAAGTTGGTGTCAAACTCAGTTACGACACTGTTGCATGCAGCAAGCTCGTTAATAAAGTTAGTCGTATCAATGACCAGGCCCATGTGCGCGGCCAGTTTCGCGTTGTTGTTGTATTCAAGCAACTTGTCAAACATGTATCCGTCCGGGCCTGCGTAGCTTTCCGGCGCATTGACGATCGTCAGGTTTCCATAGTCTGCACCGTACCAGTTGACATAGCCAAGGTTGCTCGGATCGCTGTTTCTGGGGCTGCCTTCCAGGACCATCTTACCTTCATCATTGATGAGATAATGCTCCCCTTCGATGCCGAAGCGCAAAAGTGTTGCAGCATAGGAATCGGTGTTCATCAGCTCGATAAACATCATGGCTCGTTCCGGATCCGGGCAATTCGCCGGAATGCCATAGCCGCAGGAGGAGAAGTTGGTCGAATCGGTCCAGATCTCGTCCTCGAAGATATGCAGCTTAGTCACAAAGTCATTGCTGAACATATGGTCATCGATCCATGTGTAGCCCCATCCCGGACTGGTGATCAGAGTAGACGGTTCATAGGAAATATTGCTCAGCTCCGTATAGTCGTATGCGCATACACCGTTAGAGACCAGACGCTGCATCATCAGACAATATTCCTTGTATTCTTCCGTTTCATACAGATTGAATACGGTGTCGTTGTCATAGCCCTCAATATCGTCGAGACCAGGAACATTGCAGACAGCATACAGATAATCACGGCCGAGGAAAGATTCCAGCGAGAACATGCTGGGGCACAGCTGCGAAACAAGATTCGCCGTCAAAGGCAGATTGGCCCACTCCGGATGCTTCTCATCGCGCAGATTCTTCGCCTGCATCAGGATCTCTTCCATGTTGCGTGTTGATTTCCACTGCGGGTTTTCCATGTCAAGACCAAGTTCATCAGCCAGGTCCTTATTGTAGATAAAACTCATAATATAGGCGTTATCCTTCAGCGTGGGAACACCGTAGATCTTCCCATCGACTTTCATAGAATCCCAAACGGTGTCACTGAAAAGCGACTTGGAGCCAACGCCGTAGTTGTTCAGCAGATCGTCCATTGGATAGAACAGTCCCTGTGCAGCAGCGGTATAATAGTTGCCCAGCAGCTGGCACACGCCGATCGGCTCGCCGGCCTGAAGCATGGTGTAGAGTTTTTCCTCATATTCAGTGGTGGGAACAGAGATCACGTTGAGCTTCAGATTCAGCTTCTCCAGCAGGTATTCGTTGAGTTTGTCAACGATCATCTGCCCATCCGGCCGCTCGTAGATCTCATTTGTGAACCAGTCCATCTCGACATATGCAAGACCAGACTCATTTCCTGCTTCAGTCGACGTTTCTGCGCCAGATGCTTCGCTGGTCTGCTGGGTATCTGCCGGGACAGGTGCGTGTTCCTGCTTCGCTGCACAGCCGGTAAATATGGCAACCAGCATTGCGCACAGACACAGGATGCAAATCATTCGCTTTTTCATTTGTTCTTCCTCCATTTTTATTTTATTCAGTTCCCCCGGAACCGGATCACTCCTTAATACTTCCGACCGTAAGCCCCCGTACGAAAAAGCGCTGGAAAAACGGATACGCAAACAGGACCGGAATGATCGCGATGACCGTACAGGCCATGCGAAGGTTTGTTGACGGCAGCGTCTTCAGCAGCTGAAGCCCGTCTGGTGTCGCTGCCGCGCGCGCGTTCTGTTTTAAAAAGTCGACGGATTTCTGCAGCTTGGTCAAAAGCGTCTGCAGCGGGACAAGATCGGGATTGACGATATACAGCATACCCGTAAACCAGTCGTTCCATTTTGCGACAAAGCTGAACAGCGCTGCCGTGCCGAGTCCCGCCTTGGAAAGCGGCAGCACAATTTCAAAATATGTTGTAAAATGGCCTGCGCCATCAATCTTCGCCGCATCCATCAGCGCATCCGGGATCGTCGTTTTGATAAATGTCCGCAGGATCACGATCAGGTACGCATCCACAAGACCGGTAAACAGCAAGATCCAAAATGTGTCCTTCATGTGGTAATACCGTACGATCATGATATAGGTCGGGACAAGGCCTCCGCTGAACAGCATCGTGAAGAACATGAACCAGGTCAACGCCCGGTGATAGCGAAAACTCTTCTGCATGATGACATAGGCATACATCGACATGAGAAACACACCCAAAACCGTGCCCAGAACGGAATACGCGATCGTCACCAGATAGGATTTCAACAGCTGATCTCCCATTTTCAGCAGATATCTGTAGCCCTCGAGCGACCATTCCTCCGGGATAAAGCGATAGCCGTTGCTGGTGATGCTCGCACTGCTGCTGAACGAGATACAGATCATCAGGACGACCGGTGCCAACACCAATACCGCCACAAGGATCAACACAACCGTGATGACTGCATTCGATGTCCGACTAATCTCATTGATCGCAGCGCCGGATCTCTTTTTTGCTTTTTTCACACTTTCCACCCCCGTATCCATCAGAACATCGCGCAGTCCGCGTCAATTTTCGAAACGATCTTATTAACGATCAGCACCAGAATGAAGCCAACCAGCGATTGATACAGTCCTGCTGCTGTGGACATGCCTGTGTTGCCGTTTGTCAGCAGTGCGCGATAGATGTATGTATCGATCACGTCTGTCACCGGATACAGTGGCCCGCTGTTATTCGGCACAGTATAAAACAGTCCAAAATCGCCCCGGAAAATCGACGCCATCGAGGTGATCAGAGAGATTGCCATAACGAACCGCAGCTGCGGAATGGTGATATAACGGATCTGCTGCCACTTGCTCGCGCCGTCGAGCATCGCTGCCTCATAATAGCTTTGCGGAATACCGGAAATCACAGCCAGATACAGGACTGTCTGATATCCGACATTTTTCCACGCATTCACAAGCACCAGCAGCCATGGCCAGATCTCCGGCCGCTGATACCAGTCTACGAGGCTTTTCGTACCGCTCGCACTGCTGACGACCTGATTGATAAAGCCGTTTGTCCGGTCTAAAAATGCGTTAGCAATGATCGCCACAACTGCCCACGACAGGAAATACGGCAGCATATACACTGTTTGCAGCGTTTTTGCCGTTTTCCTAGAGCGCAGATTGCTCAGCAGCAGCGCAAGCATAACTGCAACAACCATATTCACAACGATAAATGCCAGATTATACAAGACTGTATTGCGTGTGATCACCCAAGCATCCGTCGTGGCAAAGAGAAATTTGAAATTCTTCAGTCCGACAAAGTCAGACTTGAAGATACCCTTCGTTATATTATAGTCCTTGAATGCAAGAATCAGGCCGAACATCGGAAAATATGCAAAAAGCAGCAGCATGATGATGGTCGGCAGTGCCATAATCCAAAGGCTCAGATCATCCTTTTTGGGCCTGCTCCGTAATATCTGCCCCTTCATATCGCATCTGCCTCCCCGTTTCTCTGGTTTCAAGCGCTCCACCATCTTCTGCACGATCAGCCAATCTTACATACATCCGTCATGGCAGCATGTCCGATCTTTGCCCCGTCGACCGCAAACAGCTGTTCCGAACTGCCCTTGACAAAAATATTGCTGCACTTGAGGCAGCCAATGCTGTGGCCTTTGCCCGCCGAGATCACATGCGTCAGCTTCTCTGCAAATACATCCTCCACAATCAGGTTGCCGAGCTGTGCCTCGTGACACAGCCGGATCAACCCGCCGCCGACAGACGCAGATCCGCTGCGGAACAGCTGAAAATTCTTTACGATGCAGTTGTCAACGCGGTAACGCAGCTCTATGATCTCCGCGCCATCGAATTTCTCGTCGCAATCGATCGTACACCCGTCCACGATCAGCGTCCTGATATGCGGCCGCGCTGTTTCCGGCATCCAGTCAGGCGGCAGATAGGATTCCGGAACGATTCCGTAAAACTCCATTTCCTCATCGGTCAGCTCAGGCGGACGATAGAAGAATGGCCGGCCAAAATCAAGAAACAGGCTGTTGCGCACCGGCATATGGAAGCGCACATTCTTCAGCGTCAGGCAGTCGATATTGCCGCCTGCATGGAAGAACGTCAGCGGTGTATAGTGATACGTCGCTTCGATCTGCCGCAGATCGATATTTTCAAAGAACAAGTCACCGTAGTGGCCATAGGTATCACCCGCCCAGTACGGGATGATGCTGAATGCAAATGTACGATACGTACCGGTCACGTTACGGACAGTGACACGGTCAAGCCGCCCGTCCCTCTTTGCCAGCATCCGCACACCCTGGCATGTGCCGTCCAGGATCATGCCATCGATCAGAACGTCCGTGATCGACGATTTTCCGTCGAACTCATCCGCGCCAAGATTGATGAAGTCATCACCGGTGCAGCCCCGAATATCGCGCATGGTCAAAAACTGGCCCGGCCCGAAGAAATGGAAGCCGTCCTGGTTGCTGGGGTGCACATGATCGGCCATTTCAATCGTCGAGCGCTCGATCAACACATTTCTAAAGTTGCCAAGCGTGAGTGCGTATGTTCTCTGATTGCGGAATGTCACATTGCGGATCGCCAGATCCTCCATTCCATAAAACTCCATCAGATAGACACCATGCTCTTCCAGAAACTCCGGTTCAACCTTATCCGTCGGATTGGGGTATTCTTCGGTAGACACATGATGCGCCTGATGTCTGCAGTTATGGTTGTAAGTGCCGCCCTGGATCGTAATATTCCGGCTGCGGATCTCCACGTAGCTCCAATCACTGTTCGTCAGCATCGGACGGTTCGCATAGTCTGCCATATAGAATCCACAGTCGCGGCCAGTGCATTCGATGACTGTGTTGGAGTGCACCTTCAGACCATGGATCAGCGCCGCACCGTCTACGACCAGGTGCACGCCGTCACCTTCAACCGCCTGATCCAGCACAGCCTGCAGTTCCGCGGTCACGTCTGTACCGCCGCCAGTATAAACGTTGCTGTCCAGCACAGCCACCTGACTTGCAAAAAACTTTTTCATTTCTCTTTCCTTTCTCTCATATGCATGCAGCTGTTATCCCCACTCCGCGCGTCTGGTATCTTTTCGAAACTCCAGCTCCTCCGGTGGCTGGGGATCGTGCTCTCCCAGGCTTTTGTGAATATCGATCCAGAGTTCTGTGATACTGACTTCTCCCTCACGGATATCAGGTACCACCAGATAGTGCTTGCCATCTTCACCGCAAAGAATTTTGTCCGCTTCTTCGGCGAATCCAAGACGGAACAGTGCCTCGGCGCAAATCAGCTGACAGCGTGCATCCTGCCGCACGGGCTCTTCAGCATGCGCCAGCAGCTCCACTGTCTTTTCTGGTTCACCATTTTTAGTCATGCAGCGGCATACCTCTCTGGCAAGCGCAATATCGCTCCGGCGCATATCATATGCTTTCTGCATGTTTGCACAAGCTTTTTTGCTTTCATGGAGCCGTTCGTATGCGACCGCAAGCGCGTAAGCCGCCCAGACCGTATCTTTCAGTCCTGCCGAGCGCTCCAACGCTGCGCGTCCCTGCTCGTTTTTCTCTTCTGCGACATACGCTGTTCCAAGCAAATACCATGCGAACCAATTATCGCGGTCCTTCTGCGTGACTGCTCTCTCCAGCAATTCGAGCCACTCACCCTGGCGCATATAGGAAGTTGGGATCTCGTCGGGATCCTGTTCGCCGATTGTCCCTTCCATCAGAAGCTGCATCCAGCACGTCTGCGGCTTCCCGATCTGTCCGAAATCCAGATGTGGGTTCATCAGGTCCGTTCCCTGTTGTTTCCTGCGTGCAAGCTCCAGCGCGCCCCAGCCGTCATCCATCGGGATCATCAACTCCGACGGCGATCTCGCCATCCGGCGCGTTTTTTCCAACCAATGCTCCAATTCCTGCGCAGGCATGCGGCGATCGAGGATCTCCTCCGCTTCTCGCTTGGCCTGTGCCCAGTCGCCGTGGACTTTTTCAGGATCCGCCTGCATTGCGCCATAGCACTCGACCCATTCCCAGACCGTTTTAGGCGGCATCGGCAGGCATTCATACTGCGAGCTGGCAAGTCCTGCCTGGATCTCATCGTACTGCCCATCCATTCCATTGCCTGTCAGAAAGTCAGCCCATTTCCTTCCGCCGTGCGAATCTCCCCAGACAAAAAGCTTTCTTCCCCGCAGGCGCGGCGTTGAGGTCTGGCACAGGCCATAGCCTTTTTTGTCCAGCTGGGCGATGTAGGGCCGCTTCTTTGGATCCATTTTCCAGAAGAAATCGTGTGCGATCACGGTGTTCTTTGGATAACTCAGGTCACAGCCATTATGGACAGGAACGTCGATTTTGATGACCGCTGTTTCCAGAGCGTCTGTCGTATAGGTCTGATCAGCCGGAACGATAACACGGTCGCCGTCGTTAGATCTGACAGCCATGTTTGACCACCAATACATGGGGATCACTTCCTCGTTCGGGTTCGTGATCCTCGTGCGCACAAAAAGAAAGGTAACACCATCCGGCAGAAAAAAGTCCATTTGGATGACAGCGCAGCGAATGCGCTCAAAATAGTAAAAACGAAGGACCGGTGTTCCGTCATCCAGCTTTGTCTTTGCCGTATTGACAAGCGAACACGTAAACGGATGATGCCCGCGAAAGCCGGAGTTCCATTCGATCCCGCCCGACATCCATGCATTCCGTACAGCCAGGTTACACGGCCGGACAACGTCATTGGAAAACAGCAGATTCCGCCCGGTATGCTTATCCGTGAGTTCCCGGAGCTTTCCACCGAACTCCGGCAGGAAAACCGCCCGCAAAGCTTCATTTTCCAAGGTCACAGTTCTGTATTCCACCGGTTTTTGCGCACGGTTATACATATCCTGGCACCGATAGGGATACACAGAGTCGACGCTCCCATAGTTGACAAACAGTCCGTCGTCCTCGTCCAGATGGGTACGGATCGTGTCTTTTGCACCCAGGCTGAATGCAAGTGCCGGCAACGTGTTTTCTGCATGAAAATCAGCCGATAAAAGCTTGATCGTTCCTTCTTGTAAAGTTGACATACGTTTTGTTCTCCTATCAGGCGGATCCGCCGCATCTGGCATTTTATCCGCCCAGTACGATTCGTGCGATTTTATTTTCATTCAAATTATACAGCACAACATGCGCAAAAAAATATAGAAAATCTTTTCGTATTTTGTGTAAAAATTCTTATATTCCTTTCAAGGACAGTTTGTATGCTTTTTGATCAGCGCAGCAGCGATTCTGCAGGCCGCTTTTGTTCCATTGACAAGCAAATATAAAAAAGTCCATCATGAGGCATCCTCCGTCAAAATGAGGTTCGCACAAACCACATTTCGCCGGAGGGATGCTCCACGATGGACTGCGCTGACCATAACAGATCAAAAACTGACAAAGAGCGCTTTTCTATCTTCCATTTCACGCAAAGATCATTCGGCCAAAAAAACAAGGACAATGAAAGTTCGGTGTTGGCGTATTGACAGGATTCCATGCAAGATAGTGTGGCTTTTCAGTCAGATCCCCACATTTATAGAAGTTTCCACGGATCCGAACCGACGGTTCCAAACGAAGATCCGGATAAAACACCTGCAGAAACTCCAGCGGCAGATAGTATTCCGCCGTCCAGCCATCCGCTGTGCGGCTGCAGCGTACCTGAAATGACGCCTGCTCATCCTCGTAGCAGACACGGATCCGTTTCTTTTGGTTCTCTCCAAATCCGAGCTCGATACAGCCATTCGGATTGATCTCAAAATTGAAATACCGATCATCCTCACCAAGAAGGAAGAAAAACTCCATGCAGCTGTCCTTGTGGACGGGGCTGAGCGGCGCGGTATATTCCGCGCGGACCGCGGATTCCCATGCCTGCTGACGGACATAGATTGCCTCTTCATCGTAGCAAAGCTGCTGTGCCATACGAACGCCGCAGTCTGGCTTCCATAGGACAACAGCAACATCCGCGGCGGGAATATTGCTCCAATCCGGGGTACCATTTATTTTTAAAATCGTATATTCTTTCATCATTCAGTGCCTCCAAGACAGCCTGTATTTCAAGCCCGTAGAAAACGAACCGTGCTGAAAGCGGCCGTCTACGAAAACATTGGCATTTTTATAGAGCATACTCACACCTCCGGCAGGCTGGCGGCCGCCATCGACTGACCGACACGGCGGAAGTTTTCATCCGGCAGCATGACGCGCAGCTTCCGCGAAAGCTCTGGATATTCCTCGTTCAGTACACGCTGGCATTCGGACACGATGCGCTCGCCGCCGATGCCGGAAGCCACGCGTCCGAGGACGAGCAGATTCCGGATGTCATAGAACATCTCATAGAGACTGAGCGTATGTGCCAGATACATGCCGATGGAATCGAAGATCGCCAGCGCATAGGGATTGCCCCCTTCCGCCAGCTTCTGCACTTCCTTGAGCTTTTCAGCGGGTGTGAGATGCTCAGACAGCGCGATGCCTGCGGCGGGCGCGAGCTTTGCGACCGCGTCCTGCGAGAAATATTTGCAGCCGACACCGAGATCGCTCGACCACTCGTCGCGCATGGCGCGCTCATTCAGATCGACCGGCACAAACGCCAGCTCGCTGAACCAACCGAGCAGGTTGCTCTCGTGGTTGACATAACCGACCGCCTCGCTCGTGCCCATCGCAAGCCCCATCACGCAGCCTGCGCCGAGGCTCATCGAGCCCGCGAGCGCGGACACGTCGCCGTCGTTGGCAACGACGATGGGCACGTCTCCGATCTCCTTCGCGGCACGTTCGAAGACGGTCTTGACCTCTTCGCGGCGGCTACGCGGCACCTTGAGGAAGATGGAGGAAACCATCGGCGCGTTGCCAATGAACACGCCCGCGGACGAAACGCCGATACCGTCCACGCGGGGCATCTTAGAGGCTGCGGTCTTGAACGCGGTGACAATGCCGTCGTACTGGTACTGCGGATCCTCACTCGTCTTGGGATGCCAGACGACCTCTTCGGAGTAGACGGTCTGCCCGTCTACGACGGCGGAGACTTTACGATCGGAGCCGCCGGCGTCAAAGCCGATGCGGCAGCCGTTGGTATGACCGCCGACCCTTCTGGTCTGTTCGCAGGCAGCGGGGAAATGCGCCTCGTCAGAGATTACAATTTCAAAGGGGCGCTCATAGACGTCCTGCATAAAGCCGGCGTCGAATTCCCGTTTCCCACCCGCGCGGTATTCGTTCTGCATATGCTTTGCGATCGCGTCGTCGCCGCAGAGGGAAACTTTCCAGCCGCCGACGCTCCAGAGAAGCATCTTGACAAAGCGC
>CAKUAM010000054.1 GCA_934636305.1 uncultured Oscillospiraceae bacterium | reverse complement strand
CACCGCAGACGGTGGAGATCCACTACGCCGACATTGGCTGCATGGAGAACAGACGAACGGTAAAACCACAACAGCGCCAGAAAGTATTCTGAACCATTCCCAGCTATATGCCGATAGAAAACCCGGCTGGTGCCTGAAACACCAGCCGGGTAACCCTTGCCAACGTTGTTACCCCTGTCAGGGGGGCAGCAAAAGCCGTCTGGGATTTTGCTGCAACTGAAATTGGAGGAAGCTCAGCGCTTGCTGAACTGCGGAGCGCGGCGAGCTGCCTTCAAGCCGTACTTCTTTCTTTCCTTCATTCTCGGGTCACGGGTCAGGAAGCCAGCGGCCTTGAGTGCTGCGCGGTATTCGGGGTTGACGCTCAGCAGAGCGCGGGCAACGCCATGACGGATTGCGCCGGCCTGACCGGAGACGCCGCCGCCCTCAACGGTGCAGACGATGTCAACCTTGCCAACCAGATCGCACGTAGCCAGCGGCTGACGAACGACCATCTTCAGGGTATCCAGACCAAAGTAATCGTCGATATCACGGCCATTGATGGTGATAGCGCCGGTGCCGCCCTGGTACACGCGGACACGAGCCACGGAGGACTTACGTCTGCCGGTGCCGTACTGATACTGTCTCTTGCTCTCGTACATAGTCTGTTACCTCCCGATTAGTCCAAAGTCCAAGCTTCGGGCTTCTGTGCAGCGTTGTCGTGCTCAGCACCCTTGTACAGCTTCAGGCGCGTGAGCTCGGCACGGCCGATGCTGTTCTTGGGCAGCATGCCCTTGACAGCCAGCTCCATTGCAAACTCGGGACGCTCCGCCATGATGGTGCGGTACTTGACATCCTTGAGGTTGCCGATCCAGCCGGTGTGATGATAGTAGTGCTTCTTGTCGAGCTTCTTGCCGGTGAGCACAGCCTTGTCAACATTCACAATGATGACGAAATCGCCGCAGTCAACGTTCGGGGTGAAGTCAACCTTGTGCTTGCCGCGCAGCAGCTTGGCAGCAGTGACAGCAGTACGGCCCAGGGGCTTGCCTGCTGCATCGAGGACGTACCATTTTCTCTGGACGCTCTCCTTCTTAGCCATAGTGGTCATGTTTGTTCCTCCGTTTGAAAACATTGCCGTTTTCTTTATGATAAAAAGTTTTGACAATTTGTTGGCGCGCATATAGAATAGCCTCGTAAAACGCGCTTATTCTTTATACCACAATGCCAAAACAGTGTCAAGCTCGATTTTTCTGTTTTTTAATATCTCGCTTGAAATACTCTTTTTTTCTCGCAGATACTCTTAAATTCTCTTAAAATCTCAAATCGCATTTTTTCAGAAAACAGGTGAAAACAGATGCAAAATCTCATTGGCCAGATCCGCCGCTGTGTGGAGGATTATCAGATGATTGCGCCGGGCGACTGCATTGCCGTCGGCGTATCGGGCGGAAAGGACTCCCTGACGCTTTTGTCGCTGCTGGCACAGCTGCGCAGGTATTACCCGAAAAAATTCTCGCTGCGCGCCGTCACCATCGATATGGGCCTTGCCGGTATGGATTTTTCCCCGGTCGAGGCGTTCTGTCAGTCGCTGCAGGTACCATATACAATAAAAAAGACCGACATCGGCCCGATCATTTTTGACTACCGCCACGAAAAGAATCCCTGCTCCATGTGCGCAAAAATGCGCCGCGGCGCACTCAACGACGTGCTTCTGGCCGAAGGCTGCAACAAAATTGCACTCGGCCATCATTTTGACGATGCCGTCGAAACGTTTCTCATGAGCCTTCTCTACGAGGGCCGGATTGGATGCTTTGAGCCCATGACCTATCTCAGCCGCACAGGCATCACCCAGATCCGCCCCATGCTGTACGTCGGAGAAAAGGCCATCGAAACATATGCGGAACAAAGCCATCTTCCCGTCGTCCATAATGTATGTCCCGCTGACAAGCACACCAAGCGGCAGGAGGTCAAGGAGCTGGTTGCTGCGCTGCAGGCGCAGTATCCCGACCTCAAGACAAAAATCTTCGGCGCGATGCAGCGTCTGCCCCTGCCGCAGTGGCAGACGGCAGCGGATGCTGCGGCAAATTCCCCGCACGGCTCTTGAATACCTATCCGGATTATGGTATTTTAAGAGAAAGGAGGCGGCAGCATGAAAATTTCCACAAAGGGACGGTATGCGCTGCGGCTGATGCTTGATATTGCCCAGCATCAGAGCGAGGGCTTTGTCTCACTGAAGGACGTCGCCGAACGGCAGGATATCTCCAAAAAATATCTCGAGCAGATCATTCCCCTGCTCAACCGCGCAGACATTCTGCAGACCTCACGCGGCTATCGCGGTGGCTACCGGCTGGCGCGGGAGCCGCAGGCGTATACGCTCTATGAGATTCTCAGCATTACCGAAGGCGGGCTTGCGCCGGTGTCATGCCTCGAGCAGTCGCCCAATCAGTGTCCGCGCGCCGGCACCTGCCTGACGCTTTCTGTCTGGGAAGGGCTGCAAAGGACCGTCCGTGACTATCTGAGCGGCATTACGCTGCAGATGCTGCTTGACACGCAGCAGTCCCGCGCGGCAGACGATTATGTGATCTGAACCTTCCGGCAGCCTGTCCCGGCAGGACGGGCTGCCCGGCAGGATAAGATAAGAAAGAAGAAAGCAGCAGCCAGATTGCCCCGGCCCTCCGGGGCGAAGAAAGAAAGGATTGTGATTGTATGGATCGCGCAGAGCTCAAGGCTCGTGCACGCGCTCAACTGGGCGGAGGAATCTTTCAGAATGCATGGATGGTCGCATTGGCCGTATGTTTGTTGATCGGCCTGATGGAAACTGCAGCCTCCGGTGTTATTCCGGCCATCGGTGCTCTTTTGATTATCGGCCCATTGGAATATGGCAAGGCCTATCTGTTTCTGAAGCAGGCACGCGATGGCCAGCCCATGCAGCTCGGTGATATGTTCCGCGGCTTTCAGGATGATTTCGGCGGTACATTCCTCATCGGCCTCATGACGAACATCTTTACGGCCCTGTGGTCGCTGCTGTTCGTGATTCCCGGCATTGTGAAGGCCTATTCGTACTCCATGGCATACTACATCAAGCTCGACCATCCGGATTACGGCTGGAAGGCCTGCATTGACGAAAGCCGCCGCATGATGCAGGGGCACAAGTGGGAACGCTTCGTCCTGGATCTGAGCTTTCTCGGCTGGATCATCGTCGGCAGCCTGTGCCTTGGTGTCGGCTCCCTGTGGGTCACGCCGTACATGGAGGCAACCCGGGCGCAGTATTATGAATACGTACGCACATCCCCAGTCATGGATGACTAATAAACAGATGAACGAAGGGACAGGTATGATCCATACCTGTCCCTTCGTACGCGTTTTATGATTCTCCGCAGCCCTGAATGTCCAATGCATCCAGAGCCTCCTGTCCGGCCGCTGTCAGCGCCATGCTCCCACGGATCGGGTACTGGTCATACCCCGCATAATCAAAGCCCTGCAGCGGAAGCGCAAAATCCACGCTGATCAGTCGCTTGCACTGCAGCGCAAGGATCGCTGCGCTGACTGCCGTTCTGCCGCCGAGCTCCGTCAAAAACACCGGCGTTTCATTCGAGCGTGTACAGGCCACCGGCAAAAAAGCCAGCTCGCCAAATTTCTGCAGCAGTTGGATCTCCAACTGCGTCAGCAGAAGCACATGGCTCCGGCAGCTGCCGCAGCCTGATACACCGCAGCTGCTGCAGCCCGATGTACAGCCGTTACATCCCATTACGCGACCTCCCGTCCAGCTCTGATTTTGTTTCATCCTGATGTTTTTATTATATGCAATCCGGTTCCTGAAAACAAGTGCAGAACGGCCGAAAGAAACTTGGTTTCCCGCTTGACGGAACGTGTAAATCTCACTATAATATGTAAGCTTTTCAGATATTCGATACTTTTCAGATTGGATTGGGGATGCAATATGGCAAAACAATCACAGGGCCATCCGAGCGCCATTACCATGACCGATGGCTCCTTGTGGAAAAACATTCTGCTGTTCAGTGTGCCGCTCATTTTTTCGCAGCTGCTGCAGGTTCTTTTCAACATGGCAGACGTTGCCGTCGTCGGCAAATTTGCCAGCGCAACAGCACTCGGCTCCGTCGGCTCCACCACCACGCTTGTCACCTTGTTCACAGGCTTTCTCATCGGCCTTGGCAATGGCGTCAACGTCCGGGTTGCCCAGCACCTTGGCGCGCAGCAGGAGGAGCAGACACGAAACTGCGTCCATACTGCGCTTTTGATCTGCGTGGCAGCCGGTGCACTGATCACGGTTCTCTGCCTGACGCTGGCCAAGCCAATGCTGCACGCGCTGAAAACAAAGGACGATCTGATTGATGGCGCCGTGCTGTATTTCCGCATCTATGCGCTTGGCATGCCGGCACTTGGCATTTTCAACTTTGGCAATGCTGTTTTAAGTGCCAGCGGCGATACCAAGCGTCCGCTGATTTACCTGACCGCTGCCGGCATTCTGAATGTTATTCTAAATCTTTTCTTCGTCATTGTCTGTAAAATGGCTGCTGACGGCGTTGCGCTGGCAAGCATCATCTCCCAATATCTGTCCGCCATGCTGATTCTCTCGCACCTGGCCCGTCTCAAAGACTGCTGCCGGCTACAGCTGCGTCAGCTGCGCATCCATCGGGAGCAGCTGGGCCGTATTCTGGGTCTTGGCATCCCCTCCGGCATCCAGTCGATGATTTTTGCGCTTGCCAACCTGTTCATTCAGGTCGGCGTCAACTCGTTCGATTCCACCATGGTCTCCGGCAACTCCGCTGCTGCCAACGTCGACGCCGTCATTTATAATGTAATGGCCGCGTTCTATATGGCCTGCTCGAGCTTCATGGGGCAGAACTGGGGCGCCGGCAAAAAGGACCGGATGCTCCGTAGCTATATGATCAGCCTGCTGTATGCGTTCCTGATTGCTGCGGTCCTGGGCATTGGTTTCCGGCTGTGCGGAGAGAGCTTTTTGTATCTGTTCACCAACGAAGCCGACGTTGTTGCCGCCGGCATGCAGCGTATGCGCATCATGTGCTATTCTTACGCACTCAGCGCCTTCATGGACTGCACCATCGCAGCCTGCCGCGGCATTGGGCGTAGCTTTGTGCCGACAATCATTGTCATTCTTGGCTCATGCGTGTTCCGCGTGGTCTGGGTCTATACCATCTTCGCACACTTCCACACCATCCCCTCCCTGTATTTGCTGTACGCGTTCTCATGGGGCATCACATCTGTGGCGGAGATCCTCTATTTTATTCGCTGCTTCCGCCATCTGCGTATCTCCGCACCATAAAATACGGCTGCCTCCCGCATATTTTTGTTTTCCCATTGATGATTGCAGCAGATTTCATTATAATGAAATTGTAGCAAGGGCCGCAGAGAAAAAGGAGGCTATATATGGGATATCTGGCTGCACAGGGTGCATTTCTTGCCGTCGGGCTGCTGATCGGATTCATCTGCTCTATTGTTGGACTGTTTCTCGGGCATATCATTATGTTTGACAGTATCGCTCTCGGCATTGCCGCCGGCGTCTGCTGCAAACAGTTCACCGCCATCCACCCGGCCCTGTGCCTTGTAATCGGTATTGCAGCGTTTCTTCTGCTGCTGTGGCTGCAGCACACTCGTATTGGCTTCTGGCTCGTCGGTGGGCTGCTTACCCTGATCTATGCGGCGGTATTTGGCCTTCTGGCGTACTTTATCGCAAAGAATGATCCCGTCTGGGGCTGGGTCGTTTTCGGGCTGGCATTTCTGATCGTCGGCGCGCTGCACCTGCATGCGCGAAATGCATAACCCGGCTGCAGGGCTGCCCGCATGCCTCACACCCTTTGAACATTTATTTTTCTGCATAACAAAACTCCCGTCTGCGCTTTTTCCGCAGCAGACGGGAGTTTCTCTATTTTTTATACTGCGCAAACGCCACACAGGTTCTTTTTTGCCGGAAGTTTTTCTTTCTTTTTGTCTCTGCCTGTGCTACCATGGTGTATAGATGTATCATTTTCTGTCATCCAGCAATATGGCGGCATCGTCAAATTGACAGAAAGAGGTTTTTCTATGAAAACATTCCGCTCGCCGGCCTTTGTACTTCTGGCCGGTATTCTATGGGGGAGCATGGGGCTCTTCGTGCGGCGGCTGAACGCAGCCGGGCTGTATGCAATCGATATTGTGCAGATCCGGTATTTGCTTGCCGCCGTGTTCGTCGGGCTGTATCTGCTCGCCTTTCACCGGGAAAAATTCAAAATCCGACTGCGCGACCTGTGGTGCTTTCTTGGCACGGGACTCTGCAGCGTGCTGTTTTTCTCCTGGTGCTATTTTGCCGGGATGAACGAAACGAGTCTCGCGGTGATGAGCGTGCTTTTGTACACGGCGCCAATCTTTGTGATGCTGATGAGCTGCCTGCTGTTCTACGAGCGGCTGACGGCGACAAAGCTTCTTGCACTGGCACTGAGCGTCGGCGGCTGCGCGCTGGTATCCGGCGTCGGCGACGTGCAGCTGGGCCTAAAGGGCCTGCTTCTGGGGCTTGGCGCGGGCTTCGGCTATGCGCTGTACTCCATCTTCAGTCGTTTTGCCATCGATCGCGGCTACGACTCCTGGACGATCACGTTTTATTCCTTCCTCATCTGCGCGGTTGGCTGCGCGTTTCTCTCTGACTGGCATGCAATTGCCGGTACTTTGCTGCCGGCCCCGGAGCTTCTGGGGTGGAGCGCAGCCATGGCGCTTATGACCGGGTTCCTCGCCTATATCTTTTATACCAAGGGCCTGGAAGGGATGCCTTCCAGCCGCGCCTCCATTCTGGCGTCGATCGAGCCGGTTACGGCCACGCTTCTGGGCACGTTTGTGTTCCATGAGCCGCTTGGTTGGAGCGGAATTGCCGGCATTGCGCTGGTGGTGGCCGCCATCGTTGTGCTGAGCGTCCGACGCAAGGGAGCAGAAAATACCTGAAACGGATATGTGTTTTTATGGCGTATCTGAAAGCTGGAAATGCCGGATGGGCAATCCAGGAAATAATAGAATCAAAAAACGGACAAGATCCGCCGGTAAAGCTGCAAATGCAGCCAAGCCGGCGGATTTTTGTATTTGGATCGCGCTGCCCGCAGACAAAGCCGCGTGCCTGCTGACAGGGCCCAGCGCTCTCTGTGGGGCCGAATACGCAGGAGCATCTGAGAATATTACCGTTTTTTGATTGAATCGTTCATTTATATTGACTGAAACGGTCAATTGTGCTATAGTGATTTTATCAGCCCCGTTCGTAATTTTATTTTAAGAACGGAAATCGTCATGGCACTTTTGAAGTTACAGAAAACGACCGCCGGGTCTATAGCAATGACGCAGCACAGCGCGAAAAAGCCCGAGGAGGCAAAGCACATCACCTTCTTCACATACGAGGAGCTGCGTGCCCTGAAGCGCGCCTGCCAGACGCTTGGCTATGGTGAAAAAGAGGTTGAGAATCTGTGCTGCAGCAACGCAAAGGCGCTGATTGACGGCGCACGCCGCGATATCTACGACAAGTAATTCAGGAATCTGAAACTGTTCCGGCCGGCAGCCGGGCGCACTCCAGCTTCCGGCGCGGCTCTCAGAACCCAGAAAAAGGAGCGCAACGCATGAACACAGAACTTCTGAAAAAGCTCGGGAATCTCGATCAGATTGCCGGTATTCGTGAAGCACGGCTGCTGCGCGGCCGCGCCGAAGGGGCCGCCATTGCCGAGTTCTATAACGCAGCCGGTCTGCGCTTCACCGTTGTGCCGGACCGGTGTATGGATCTCTACGATCTGAGCTACAAGGGTGTGAATCTGGCATTCCACAGCAAAAATGGCCTCACCTCCGCACAGGTCAACTCTGCGATGGATGGGGAATTTTGTGAACAATGGCCCGGCGGCGCAATGGTGACCTGTGGACTGGACAACGTCGGCGGAAGCTGTCAGGATGCAAGCGGCGTATACCCGATCCATGGCCGGATCGGCAGCACCCCCGCGCAGTGCTTCGGCACGCAGACATACTGGGACGGCGACCGCTATCTTCTGCGGGTCAGCGGAGAGATTCACCAGACGCGGCTGTATGGACGGCACCTGTCGATCCGCCGCACAATCGAAACGGGATTGGATGAGAAAACCATCCGCATCCATGATGTAATTACCAACTTTGAATCGCACGACCAGCCATATATGCTGCTGTATCACTGCAACTTCGGCTACCCGCTGCTGCAGGCAGACAGCATTGCAGCAACCTCCCGCTGCGTCCGGATGCCGATGGGCGACTGCACAACGGATCCGGTGCATATGGCGCCTCCCTCGGAGGACAGGCCGGAGGAGATGTTCTATTACACCGGCTTCGGCCAGACGGCAACCGGTATGCTTGCAAATGACCGGCTGGGGCTGGGCGTGTATGTCCGCTATCAGACGAAGCATCTGCCGTATATGATGCAGTGGAAGCTCCTGCGCGCGCATGATTATGTGCTCGCGTTCGAGCCGTGCAGCTGTGTAGAGACAAACCGCGTCAACGCCATACAATCCGGGAAAATCCCAGTGCTTCCCGCCTATTCCAGCATTGAAAACGAGCTGGAAATCGGCATTCTGGACGGTGCGGAGGAAATCCAGGCGCTGCGGGCATCGCTCGATGGCTGAGAACAGGACAGGAAAAAGCAGGATGAAAAGTGAACGTGAACAAAAGCTGATTGCCAGCCTGCAGCTGTCCCATAAGCTCAGTCTGGAGGATGTGAAAACGCAGCTTGGCGTATCGGAGTCCACTGTGCGCCGGCTGTTTGAAAAGCTGGAGCGCGACGGTGTCGCCGTGCGGACGCATGGCGGAATCCAGTATCTGAGCCATGGGATGGTGCCCTATTCCTTCGAGCACGGAGAAAAGAGCAACATTGCCCAAAAGACGGCCATCGCGCGCGAGGCATGTCAGCTTCTTGCCGACGGTGACATTATTTTCTGTGACTCCGGCACAACAATCCAGTGCTTCTGCGGGCAGCTGATCGAATATCTGCGGCAGAAGCAGATCCACATTCAGGTCTATACAAACTCGCTGGCTAATCTGGATCTGCTTTCCCCGCATATGGATGTAACGCTGCTTGGCGGCAAGTATCGGCCAAATCGCAAGGATTTCTGCGGCTATCTGACAGAGCAGTCGCTTGCCGGCCTGTATTTCAGCAAGAGCTTTGTGGGTGCGGACGGCTGTTCGGCGGACAACTGCTTTACCACAACGGATTTTGAAACAGCCAAAATGAACCAGCTGGCCATCAAGCATTCCATGCAGTCGATTCTTCTGGCCGATTCCTCCAAGTTTACCGTGGAGGCGCACGTGGAATGCGTGCCGGCATCCGCGCTCTACGCGGTGATTACCGATGCAGCGCTCCGCGATGACGTGCGTGTCAGGCTGGAAAAGACCAATGTCAAGCTCATCTGCACCCAAGTGCAACCATAAAACAGAAAAAGGAGCAGTTACAATGAAACCCACCATTCGAACCCCGTATTTTGAAGTCGGAACAAAAAACTACGTATACGGCGATAAGCTTCTGGAGTATGCCATCGCTGCAGACAAGGCCGCCGAGAAATATGATATTGACGTGCTGTTTATCTGCCCGGCACTGGAAGTCCGCCGCGTGGCGGAAAACACGAAGCACCTGTTCGTGCTGGCAACGTACATGGACACGCTCCGCCCCGGCCGCGGCTGCGCGGATATCCTGCCGGAGGGTCTGAAGGCCGCCGGCGCGGTCGGCGTAATGATCAACCACTGCGAAAAGCCCATGAGCCTGCCGCAGATGAAAAAAACCATCGACCGCGCACGGGAGCTGGACTTCCTTGTCTTTGCCTGCGCCGATACGCTCGATGAGGCGAAGGCCATCGCCCAGCTGCACCCCGACATCATCAACCCCGAGCCCTCGGAGATCATTGGCGGCGGCAAGGGCTCGAGCCCCATGGCATACGTCCGCGACTCCATCCGGGTCATCAAGGAAATTGACCCCAACATCATGGTCGAGCAGGCGGCAGGCATCACCTGCGGGCAGGAGGTCTATGACTTCATCATGGCCGGCTCCGAAGCTGCCGGCGCAGCCTCCGGCATCATGAACGCAGCGGATCCCCTTGCCATGATCGACGAAATGATTGCCGCAACCCGCCGCGCGGCAGACGATCTGAAAAAACAGAACGGATAAGGAGAACAGAATATGGTCTACAGAGAATCACTTCAGCTTCAGTCGCGCGACCGCGCGGTATCCTTCCACGATGTGACCGCACAGGTCAAGGAGATTGCCGCAAAGTCCGGCATGAAAAACGGCATCTGTGTCGTCTATTCCCACCATACGACCTGCTCTGTCATCACGCAGGAATGCGCGTTTGATATGTCCATGACCGGGCTTGAGACGCTGCAGCAGGATCTTGTCAACGTCTTTGAAAACTGGATCCCCACCTGCCGCTACGAGGGGATGTATCTGCATCCCGGCAGAAAGGCGCTGGACTTTGCCGAGTCCGTCGGCGAGGACAACTTCGGCTGCCACAACACAGACGCCCATCTGCGTTCGTCCATCATCGGGCGCAGCGTCACGGTTGTCATGGAGGACGGACAGCTTGACCTCGGCGAATTTGGACGCGTCCACTTCATTGACTGGGATCAGACCCGCGCGCGCAAGCGCACCGTGCAGGTCATGCTGATCGGTGAATAAGGCGATGAAACGAGAGGCCATTGAGGCGGCCAGGGCCGCCTATGACATTGAAGCGCAGTGTATTCTGGAGATGAAGGCGTATTTTGACGAGGTCGCGTTTGCACGCGCCGTCCGGCTGCTGACAAACGCACCGCGCATCGGCGCAGCCGGCTGCGGCCATTCCGGCATCATCTGCCAACATTTTGCGCACCTCATGTGCTGCATCGAGCGTCCTGCCCGCTTCATTTCCCCGGCAGAGGCCGTTCACGGTGCAACAGGCTTTCTGCAGAGGGGCGACGTGATGGTATTTGCCTCCCGCGGCGGCAAGACGAAGGAGCTGCTGCCCATTGTGGAGATCTGCAAGGCCAAGGGCGTATCAATCATCACGGTGACAGAGAATCTGGAATCCCCGCTGGCACAGGCAGCAGACGTGGTGCTCAAGCAGCACGTGAACCGCGAGACAGATAAATGGAACGCGCAGGGAACGACGTCCACAACGGCACTGTGCATGATCTTTCACGCGCTGCAGGCCGCACTGATTGAGGAAACCGGCTATCAGGCCGAGCAATTTGCACTCATCCATCCAGGCGGAGCCGTTGGAGAGCGGCTCAACCACAAACCGTTATAAGACGACTGAATAATTGGAGGTAGAACAATGGAATTCAAGGTTTATCAGAAAGAACTCGAGCTGCAGTCCCGCGGCTGGATCCCCACCTTCCACGATGTTTCCCGTGAGGTTGTGGAGATTGTCAAGGAATCCGGCGTGAAGAACGGCACCGTCTGCATCGCATCGCACCATACAACCTGCTCGGTCATGATCCAGGAGTGCTCGCACGATATCGACTCGTTCGATCTGGAATATCTGCAGCATGATCTGCTGGATATCATGCGCAAGATGATCCCCGACTTTGCCGAGGAGCATCAGTACCGTCATCCAGGCCCCATCCATACGCAGTTTGGCCGCTACGTCAACGAGCCGGGCGACTACACCAGCATGAACACCGACGGCCACCTGCGCTCGGTATTCTTTGGCCGCAGCGAGACCATGACCATCAAGGACGGCGTCCTCGATGGCGGCGAGTTCGCGCACATCTACTTCATTGACTGGGATCACGTCCGCGCCCGTCACCGTCAGCTGAACGTCACCGTCATGGGCACGACGGAAGATGTGAACGACCGCAAGTTCCACGGCGGCCAGACCATCAACACCCTCCGCAAATACACCGACGAAGAAAAAGCACACGACGTCCACTACACCCTCCAGCTCGACGCAAGAAAATATTAAGTATGGAACACAGGCAGTATCTTCTTGGCATTGATGTCGGCACCACCGGAACAAAGACGCTGCTGTTTGACTCTTGCGGCAAGCTCCTTGGCAGGAGCTACCGCGCCTATCCGACGCATACGCCCGCAGTCGGCAGATGTGAGCAGCAGGCGGAGCACTGGTGGGCGGCCGTATGTGAAACCGTCCGTGAGCTCTGCATCGATCCGGAGATTGCGCAGAGGGTAAGCGCCATTTCCCTGTCCACGCAGGGCGGTACGGTTGTCCCTGTGGATGACAGCGCAGCTGCGCTGCGTCCGGCGATTGTCTGGAACGACCTGCGCTGCAAAGACGAGGCTGCAGACTTTGTGCAGGAGCTCGGAGATGCTGCGCAGATGTACGAAAAAACTGGCTGGGCGCTGTCCGCAGGTCTGCCCGCCATGCAGCTGCGCTGGCTCCGGGATCACGAGCCGCAGACCTTCGCGCGTGCCGCACGGTTTCTGACTGTGCCGGACTATATCTCCCTGATGCTCACAGGCATTGCAGCGATTGATCCTTCCAATGCCGGGATCAATCAGCTGTATGATATCCGCCGCGGATGCTACGATTCCGCGCTGCTGCAGTTTGCGGGTGCCACCGAAGCGCAGCTGCCAACGCTTGTACGCTCCGGCGAGGTCATCGGCCATCTGACTGCGGACGCTGCCGCAGCGCTGGGCCTTTCGGAGCGCTGTGTGCTTGTTGCCGGTGCACACGATCAGTACGCCGCAGCGCTTGGCGTGGGAGCCTATCAGAAGGGCGATATTCTGATTGGCTCCGGCACATGCTGGGTCATCACCGCGCTGGATGACCGTCCGGACTTTTCCTCCGGACTGGCGCAGTCCATCGCCGCCACTCCCGGGACATGGGGATCCCTGTGGTCCTTATCTTCAGGTGGAATCTGCCTCGATTGGCTGCGCAGCAAGATCGGCGCGGGAGACGACTATGAAACGATCAACGCGGAGGTCTGCAAACGAAAGGCAGCAGAGGACGGCCTGTTCTTCTATCCCTTCAGCGGGCGGAAGAATGAGCAGCCCCTGCACAGAGCGCAGCTTCTCGGCCTGGATCTGATGCATGACCGCTATCACCTGGCCCGGGCCGTGATGGAGGGAATTGCGTTCCAGATTGTCTGGAAGCTGGAGGATTTTGCAGCAAAGCCCGGACCAGATGGCCTGCTTCTGACAGGCGGCGCGTCCAAGAGCCGCGTATGGACGCAGATGCTTGCCGATATTGCGGATCTTCCGGTGCGCGTGCCGGCAGTGGCTGATGCCTCGTGTGTCGGGGCCGCAATTCTTGCCGGGATCGGCGCGGGCATCTATCCAGATGCTGCGGAGGGTTGCCGCAGGCTTACCGCGCAGGCACAGACGGTTTACCCGGATCCTGCACAGAGCAGGATCTATCAGGC
>CAKUAM010000053.1 GCA_934636305.1 uncultured Oscillospiraceae bacterium | reverse complement strand
ATAAATCCCTAATGCTTTCGAGTCAGGGCCGTTATAACCACTTCGATACCACTCCAGATCTCATGCACGTTGCATTATAACAGGCGCGTGCGGTAAAATCAAGGATTTTTTCCGCACGCGCAGGTTCACGTCTTTTTCATGAACTGGCGGCTGCATTTCGGGCAGCGGATATTGATTTTCCCCTTGCCTCGCGGCACACGGACAACCTGCCGGCAGCCCGGGCAGCGGAAATAGCGGTACTGCTTATCCGTCAGGCGGCTGAAAAAGCGCAGAAACGCCGCGTTTTCCTTCCGTCTGGCCTCAATGTTGCGTGAATACATCCGGAAGATCGACCACCCCAGCGGCACGTATGCAAGCACACTCAGCCCCGTCATCCACGGCACCGATTTGCCGCCGATGGCGCTCGCCAGAATCAGCACCAGCGCAAGCCCCAGCAGACACTGGTTCAGCCGGTCTGAGCCATACCGTCCTGCCATGAATCTGCGCAGTCCATCCCCAATTTTCCGAAACATCACTGTCACTCCGTCCTTAAAGCTTTTCATGCGGTCTATTATAAAAAGCTGTGGACAAAATACAAGCGGGCGGGCATATTGTTTATAAAAAGTTTAAATGTTCCCGCTTTCCTGCTCCAGAATGACCGTTACGATCTCCGGGCGGTTGCCGATGCGCAGCGGAAGCTTCCGGCTGCCGCCGAGCCCCCGGCTGACGACCATGCTGGTCTGTCCCTTTCGGTAAAGCCCCGCCGTATAGTCCGGGAACAGATCCAGATGTGTCCCGAACACGGCGCCAAGCCCCGGCAGACGGACAATCCCGCCGTGTGCGTGCCCGCACAGAACCGTCTGCACGCCCATATGCGCCCAGCCGTCCAGTTCATCGTTGCGGTGCGAGAGCATCAGGATATACGCGTCCTTCCCGCACGCGCTGCGGATCTCCCGCACCAGCTGCGCCGGGCGCTTCTGGTCATACGGCCCGTTCGGATCGTCCACCCCGGCGACGATGATGCGCTCCCCGCCACGGCTGAGATACCGGTAGCTGTTTTCCAGCCGGATCACGCCGGACTGCTCCAGCAGTTCAAACAGCACGCCGCGTTTTTCCCGCGAGAGCACCCACTCATGGTTGCCCGTCACATAAAACGTCGGGGCCAGCGCTGTCAGCCCCCGCAGAAGCGCCGGCAGCATGGAAAAGTCCGTATATTCATCCGCCAGATCCCCAGTGATTGCAATGATATCCGGGCTGGCCAGCCGCACCATATCCAGAAGATACCGGCTCTGCGCGTCAAAGTGCCTGCCATGCAAATCGGAAATCTGCACCACGCGCAGTCCGGCAAAGGCTGCCGGCAGCGCAGCGCTGCGCGCACGCACGGTGCTCGAGGAAAGCGTGAAATTTTCAAACCACGCCGTGCCCAACAGCAGCATTGCCGCCGGCAAGAGCCATCCGCGCCGCGTTTTTCCCTGTTTTTCCTTCGCCATGGTGCATGCTCCTTTCCTATTGCATTGTCTGATCCGGTATATTCCAGGGTGTATCTGAAAACTGCCAACGCCCCCGGACAGCGGGCCTTTTCGCGCTGCCGGTCACATCTCCGGTTTTCAGATACATCCTAGCATATTCCCAATACAAAGAAAAGCAGAATTCTGCGCTCCGGCGGGCAGCGCCGTCCGCTTTTCATGAAAAAGTTCGGCATACACGGCGCAGATTCCACATTTTCTGTTGTGATATCGCGCACATGATGCTATAATACACGAAAAGAAAAAATATATTGGATGTGTATTGGAATTGAAGTACGGAGTCTGGACGGTATCGTCCTATGCGCCCGCCGATGCAGCCGCGCTGCGCGAGGCGGGCTTCTCGCCGATTACCGCGGTGCTGCTTTGCAGCCGCGGATATCGTGACGCGGGCTCTGCCCGCGAATTTTTATCCTGCAGCTGCCCCCTCTCATCCCCCTTCGATCTGGTCGACATGGACAAGGCCGTCGCGCGCATCCGTCAGGCGTTGGCCCGGCGGGAGCATATTGCCGTCTTTGGCGATTACGACGTCGACGGCATCACGGCCACCTGTCTTCTGACCCAGTTTCTGCGCAGCCAGGGCGGCCACGTCACAAGCTATATCCCCGCCCGGCTGGAGGAGGGTTACGGGCTCAACGCCATCGCCATTGAATCGCTCCGGAAACAGGGCGTCACGCTCATCGTAACCGTCGACTGCGGCATCACCGCAGGCACGGAGGCCGCTCTCTGCCGGGAGCTCGGCATTGATCTTGTCATTACCGATCATCACGAGTGCAAGGCAGAGCTTCCCGAGGCGATTGCGCTTGTCGACCCGCACCGCAAGGATCAGCCCCAGCCGGTTTCTGATCTGGCTGGCGTCGGCGTGGCATTCAAGCTGGCCGCCGCCCTTGACGGCGATCAGGAGCGGCTGCTGGATGAATACTGCGATTTTCTCTGCCTCGGCACCGTGGCGGATGTCATGCCCCTTGTGGGCGAGAACCGCACCATGGTGGCCCGCGGCCTCAAGGCGCTTGCCAATCCCCGCCGCGTCGGCATTGCCGCGCTGATGGCGGAATGCTCCGTCCAGAAGGGGCCTGTCACCGCGGGCACCATCGGCTACACGCTGGCGCCGCGGATCAATGCTGCGGGCCGCATGGGCGAGGTGCACATCGCAACCGAACTGTTTCTGACGCAGGACGCCGCCCGCGCCGTGGAGCTGGCGGCGCAGCTGTGCCGTCTCAACCGCAAGCGGCAGGAAATTGAAAGCAGCATCTATCAGAGCGCCGTGGCCATGCTGCCGCCGGGCGGCCCCCCGCATGCAATCGTGCTGGCCGATGAGAGCTGGCACCAGGGCGTGGTCGGCATTGTCGCCTCGCGCATGGCGGAGGAATACAGCTGTCCGACGTTCCTGATCTGTCTGGACGGAGAAAAGGGCAAGGCCTCGTCGCGTTCCTACGGGGGCTTCAATCTGTTCCGCTCGCTTGAGCAGCTGTCCGGGCTGCTGGAAAGCTATGGTGGGCATGAGCTGGCCGCCGGCTTCACCATCCGCCGCTCCTGCATTGACGCCTTCCGGGAACAGATTCTTCAGCTCTGTGAGGCGTTCCGCAATTCTGACGCCTGCAGCACGGCGCTGCATATTGACTGCGAAATTCCGCCGCAGCTGCTCACGCTGGAAAATATCCAGGCGCTTGACGAGCTGGAGCCCTGCGGCGCGGGCTGTCCGCGCCCGGTTCTGTGCATGCGCGGACTGCAGATCCTGGAGCTCACGGAGGTCGGCGGCGGCAAGCATCTGCGGCTGCGGCTGGCCAGAGGGCCATATGTGTGGGGCGCCATCTTCTTCTCCACCAACGCCCAGCGCGCCGCCGTGGCGCAGGGCGATATTGTGGACATTGCGTTCACCCCGCAGATCAACGAATACCGCGGGCTGCGCACCGTACAGCTCAACCTCATCGATATCCGGCCGGACGAGACCGTCCGCGCCGCGCAGGGCCACGATCACGCGCTCTATACGCGCCATCTGGCCGGGGAGCCGCTCAGCTGCGCCGAGGCTGGCGAGCTGCTGCCCACACGGCAGGAATTTGCCGCCGTATGGCACTATCTGGCCGCGTTTTCTCAAAACGGGCTTCTGTCTGAGGAGCTTGGCTGCCTCAGCCGCAAAATTTCCCGCTGCGCCGGCGCGCTGCTGAGCGCCGGCAAGACGCGCATCTGTCTCGACGTATTTGCCGAGCAGGGGCTTGTACAGCTTGAGCAGCGGCCCAAAACACTCTCCATCCGACTTTGCGCAGGTGGGCGCAAGGTCGATCTGGAAAAAAGTCCGATTCTCATCCACCTCAAAAAGCAGAAGGCAGGAACCTGAATGGAAACCAGAGAAGAACATTATGAATCAATGATGCAGGCAATCGCCCGCTATTCCCCCGCTGCCGATCTGGAAGTCATCCAGCGCGCGTATGAATACGCCGACGAAAAGCATAAAAACCAGCTGCGCAAATCCGGCGAACCGTATATCATCCATCCGCTGGCTGTGGCGGAGATCGTGGCGGAGATTGGCCTGGACACGGACGCCATTACAGCTGCGCTGCTGCATGACTGTCTGGAGGACACTGACGCAAGCTTCGAGGAAATCTCCCGCATGTTCGGCGAGACAGTTGCAAATCTTGTCGAGGGTGTCACAAAGCTGACGCGCGTGCAGTATTCAACCATGGAAGAACAGCAGATGGAAAATCTGCGCAAAATGTTCATGGCCATGTCAAAGGATATCCGCGTCATTCTCATCAAGATTGCCGACCGGCTGCACAACACGCGCACGCTGCAGTACCAGACGCCCGCCAAGCAGATCTCCAAATCCATGGAGACGATGGAGGTCTATGCGCCGCTGGCGCACCGCCTTGGCATGCAGAAGATCAAATGGGAGCTTGAGGACACCTCGCTGCAGTATCTTGATCCCGAGGGCTATCATGAGATCATCGATTACCTCAAGAAGAATGAGGCCAGCGCCAACAGCTTCATGAATGCCATCCAGTCAAAGATCACCGAGCGGCTGGCCTCCGTCGGCATCCACGGCTCAATCTATGGCCGCATCAAGCATACCTATTCCATTTACCGCAAAATGCGCGCGCAGAACAAGACCATCGAGGAGCTGTATGACCTCTATGCGTTCCGCGTCATTGTCGACAATATTGCCGACTGTTATAACGTGCTCGGCCACATCCATGACCTGTTCAACCCCATTCCGGGCCGGTTCAAGGATTATATTTCCACGCCGAAGCCCAACATGTACCAGTCCCTGCATACGACCGTCATCGGCTCGCAGGGCATTCCCTTCGAGGTACAGATCCGCACCTGGGAAATGCACCAGACTGCGGAATACGGCGTCGCCGCGCACTGGAAATACAAGCAGCACGCAGGCGAGGGCTCAGAGAAGGAATTTGAGTGGGTCCGGCGTCTGCTCGAGAACCAGCAGGACGTCGAGGCCGACGACTATATCCACTCCCTGAAGGTCGACATGTTCGACGACGAGGTCTTTGTCTTTACGCCGAAGGGCAAGGTCATTTCCCTGCCCGCCGGCTCCACGCCCATCGACTTTGCCTACGCCATCCATTCTGCCGTCGGCAATTCCATGATCGGCGCGAAGGTCAATAACCGCATTGCAAGCTATGACGCGCAGCTGCACAACGGCGATATTGTGGAGATTCTCACCTCCAAATCCGCCAAGGGCCCGAGCCGTGACTGGCTGAGCATCTGTCAGTCCAACCAGGCGCGCATCAAGATCAAGCAGTGGTTCAAGCGTGAAAAGCGCGACGAGAACATCGTGCGCGGCAAGGCAAGCTTTGACGCGGAGCTGCGCCACATCGGCGTCGACCCGGATCTCATTGAAAATGACGAGGTTTTGCCGGTTGTGCTCAAGCGCGTCAGCTTTGACTGTCTTGACGACATGTATGCCGCCATCGGCTACGGCGGCCTGACCGCGGCGAAGGCCGTCGGCCGGATCCGCGACGAGCTGACAAAGGCCACGCGCTCACTTGCACCGAGCAAGAGTATTTTTGCCAAGCAGGACGTGCCCCCGGTCAATTCCTCCGGCGTCATTGTCGAGGATATCGGCTCGTGCATGATCAAATTCAGCCGCTGCTGCACGCCGGTGCCCGGCGATGACATCATCGGCTTTATCACCAAGGGCTACGGCGTGTCTGTTCACCGCAAGGACTGCCCGAACGCCAAGGCCGCCATGGATCCGAAGCAGGCGGGCCGCTGGGTCAAGGTGATGTGGGCTGAGTCCCCGGACGCCGTGTTCTCCACCTCGCTGGAAATTGAGGCGGACGACCGCGATGGCCTGATGCTGGACGTTGCCACCATCATGACCTCCCTGCGGCTGCGCACCAGCGAAATGAGCGCCCGCTCCATCGGCAGCGGAACTGCGCTCGTCTGTCTGCGCTTCGGCGTGCACAACCTGACAGAGCTGGAGAACGTCCGGACGCGCCTGCGCGGCATTTCTGGCGTACACAACGTCGAACGAGGCACGGAATAAGCAGCGCCGAGTCTTACAGGGGGGCCGATGCCCACAGCTTCCCGGAAACTTTCCGCCAAAGAGTCAGCCTGCATGTCTGCGGCGCATTTCCACAAAATGAAAGGATACCACTATGAAAGCAATCGTTACCCGTGTCAGTTCTGCCAGCGTGTCCATTGACGGGCAGATCCACGGTCAAATCGGAAAGGGATTTTTGATTCTGCTCGGTATTGCACCGGACGATACCCCTGCGCTCTGCCGCAAGCTTGCCGAAAAGATCCTCGGCCTGCGCGTATTCCGCGACGAGAATGACAAAATGAACCTCTCGCTCTCCGACGTCGGCGGCAGCGTGCTGGTTGTCAGTCAGTTCACGCTCTACGGCGATGTCAGTCATGGCCGCCGCCCCAGCTTCATCGGCGCCGGCAAGCCGGATATCGCCATCCCGCTCTATGAGCAATTTCTCGCCGAATGCACGCGGCTCGGCTTTGCGCCGCAGCATGGTGAATTTGGTGCCTATATGCAGGTCGTGTCGGAAAACGACGGGCCTGTCACCCTGATTGTCGATACCAACGATCTCAAATAAGGAGCTGCTATGAACATTCTGACGTTTCCGCTCGGCCCGCTGGCCACAAACTGCTATCTGGTCTGGGACCCGTCCCGGACAGATGCGGTCATTATCGATCCGGCTGACCACGTCCGGACGCTTCTGGACGCGCTGGAGACACACGGTCTGCAGCTGGCGGCGATTTTGCTGACGCACGCACATTTTGACCACATTGGCGCGCTCCGGGCGCTGCACGAGGCGACCGGAGCGCCGGTCTGGGTCGGCGAAGGAGACAAGGACGACCCGTCCGGCATGGCAAACGGGCTTCTCGTCTATACGGACACCTTCCGGGACGGCGATACCGTCACGGCTGCCGGCCTCTCCTTCCGCGTGCTGGAGACGCCCGGCCACACGCCGGGCTCGGTGTGCCTGCTGCGCGGCGACGTGCTCTTTTCCGGTGATACGCTCTTTGCCGGCTCCTATGGGCGGACGGACTTCCCCGGCGGCAGCGGCGCGCAGATGCTGCAGTCGCTGCGGCGCCTGGCCGCGCTCCCACCCGAGACACAGGTGCTGCCCGGCCATGGCCCCGGCAGCACAATTGCAGACGAGCTGCGGACAAATCCCGGCATCCGGGAGGCGCTGCGCTCATGAAACTGTATCTCAAAAACCACACCGAACGCTACCCGGTCGAACAGCTGCAGCTGCAGCTGTTCGCGCAGGAGCCAAGTGAGTTCTGCACCGGGCCGTTTACCGGCGATGGAACCGTCTCCTCCTTGAGCCGGGGCAAAAAATATCTGACCGCCACCGCGAAGGTCACCTATCACGGCAAAACCGGCTATGGCTCCAACCGCGTCCTTCTGACGCAGGCGGACGTGCGCGCCACACGCCGCATCCTGCAGCGGAGCTACTATCTGGCTGCCATTCAGGTGCTGGACGCAGCTCCCCCGTGGGGCGCGCTTTCCGGCGTGCGGCCAACCAAGCTTTCCACCCGGTGTCTGCTCTCCGGCGGCACAGAAAAGGACGCCGAGCGGCTGCTGCGCGAGGTCTATTTTGTCTCGCCGACGCGATCAAAGCTCTGCGTCGACGCTTCCCGGCATACCGTTGAGGCAGCAAACCTCTTGACACCGGACGATCTTTCCGTGTATATTGGGATCCCGTTCTGCCCGACGCGCTGCGCGTACTGCTCGTTCGTGAGCCAGTCCATTGAGCGCTTCGGAGAGTATCTGCCAGAGTATCTGACGTGCCTGCTGCAGGAGATCCGCCACACCGGCAGGCTTTTGAAGGATTCCGGCTTCCACATCCGCACGCTCTACATGGGCGGCGGAACGCCCACCACTCTCTCGAGCGAGCAGATGCAGCAGCTGCTCGCTGCAATCGCGGACAGCTTTGATCTTTCCCGCTGCCTGGAGTTCACGGTGGAGGGCGGGCGCCCGGATACGCTTGACGAGCGGAAGCTGCGCGTCATCAAGGAGGGCGGCGCCACGCGCATCTCCATCAATCCGCAGACCATGTCCGATCAGGTGCTTGCCGCTGTGGGCCGCAGGCACACCGCAAAGCAGACCATTACGGCCTTTGAGCAGGCTGTCTGGGCCGGCTTTGACGATATCAACATGGATCTGATTGCCGGTCTGCCTGCCGATACTGAGGCAGGCTTTGCAGATTCCATCCGGCAGGTGCTCGCGCTCGGCCCCAGCAACATCACGGTACACACGCTGGCTCTTAAAAAGGGGGCGGCACTTTTCGGCACCTGTGCAGAGCTGCCGCCGCAGCAGGCAGTCGCCGCCATGCTTACAGACGCCGAGCAGCTGCTGCGCGCAGCCGGCTATGACCCCTATTATCTCTACCGGCAGAAGTATATGTCCGGCAGCTTTGAAAATACCGGCTGGTGCAAGCCGGGCTACACCGGACTTTACAACATATACATGATGGAGGAGCTGCACACCATCCTCTCTCTCGGCGGCGGGGGCATGAACAAAATCAATCTTCCCGAGGAAAGGCTTGCCCGCTACCATAACCCTAAAATCCCGCAGGATTATATTGCGCGCATCGACACGATTCTGCGCCAGAAGGACGAAATTTTTGACATCCTGCGCGAGATCCGCAGCCAGAACCCGTAAGGAGGGCTTCCATGGATACGCTGTTTTCCCACGTCAATGTCGTGACCATGAACGAGCAGATGACGCTCTGGCAGGACGCCTTTGTCGGCGTGACTGACGGAAAAGTCTCCTACATGGCCAAAAAGCCGCCGGAGGAGGACGCCAGGCAGACCGTCGACGGCACCGGCATGGTGCTCATGCCTGGGCTTATCAACTGTCATACCCATCTGCCGATGTATCTGATGCGCGGCTATGCCGATGATCTTTCGCTGCACGACTGGCTCAAATACCGCATTTTCCCGCGCGAGGAGCAGATGGATGGCCGCGCGGCCAAAGCCGCCGCGACGCTTGCCGTCGCTGAGGCGCTGCGCTTCGGCACAACCAGCGTGTCTGACATGTACCAGTTCGGCGATGAGGTCTGCCAGGTCATTGCTGATACCGGCATCAAGGCCAATCTGTCCCGCGGCATTGTCCACTTCGGCGCGGACGAGGAATTTTGCTTCGATACCGATCCTGCCTGTCAGGAGCTTGTGCGCCTGACTGAAAAATGGCACAACTACGACCATGGCCGCATCAAAATTGACGCCTCCATCCACGCGGAGTATACCTCCGGCTACCGGCTCTGGGACGCCATGGCGGAGTACGCGCTCTCCAACGGCCTGCAGCTGCAGCTGCATCTGGCGGAAACAAAGCAGGAGCAGGAGGACTGCGTGGAGCGCTATGGGCTGACGCCTGCACAGGTGCTCAGCTGCCATCACCTGTTCGATGTCCCGACGACCGCCGCGCACTGCGTGCACATCAGCGCAGACGATATGCAGCTTCTGGCCAGACACCATGTCTCGGCCGTGCACTGCCCGGTGAGCAGCCTGAAGCTGGCCGCCGGCTGCGCCGACGTGCTGGGCATGGTACGCGCCGGCATGAACGTCTGTCTCGGCACAGACTCTGTTGCCTCCAGCAACAATCTCGATCTGTTCGAGCAGATGAAGGCCGCCGCGCTCATGGCAAAGGCCAGAACCGGCGACGTGAAGGCGCTGCCGGTGGAGGCCGTTTTGATGATGGCGACCGTCTGCGGCGCACGCGCGCAGGGCCGCAGCGCCGAATGCGGCGTTATTGAGCTCGGTATGGACGCGGATCTCATTCTGATTGATTTCAACCAGCCGCAGCTCATCCCCTGCCACAATGTGCTGTCGAACCTTGTCTATGCTGCCTCCGGCCGGGATGTGGTCATGACCATGGTGCGCGGCAGGATTTTGTATTTTGCGGGCAAATACCCGACCATTGATGTAGCCGCCGCGCTGCGCGAGCTGCACGACTACGCCATCCCAAAAACTTTCTCAGACCAGACGGAGGCTGACCCAGCATGAACGAAAAATCCCAGAAAAAGCAAAGCTTTCTGCAGGGCGTTGCAGTTTTGACATTTGCAACGATCATTGTCAAGCTGCTTGGCTTTATTTACAAGGTCCCGCTGCAGAACATCCTGCAGGAACGGGGCTTCGGCTACTTCAATACCGCGTACGACGTCTATAACGTCCTGCTGATGATCTCTACAACAGGCCTTCCCGTGGCTGTCAGCCGGATGATCTCACAGGCGCAGGCGCTGGATAATTACGCGCAGATCCGCAAGATCTATTCGACCTCCATGAAGGTCTTTCTGTCCATCGGCATTGTCGGCACGCTTATTATGCTTGTGTTCTGCCGGCAGCTGTCCGTCATGGTCACAACCAATGAAAATTCCTGGGCCGCTATTGCGGCGCTCTCGCCGTGCGTGCTGCTCATCTGCGTTGTCTCTGCGCACCGCGGCTTCTTCCAGGGCCAGAGCAACATGACGCCGACATCCGTCAGCCAGATTTATGAGGCTGTCGTGCGTGTGGTGTTCGGTCTGGCCGGCGCATATCTGATGCTGCGCAAAACCGGCAGCCTGATCTACGCGGCAGCCGGCGGCATCTTCGGCGTTACCATCGGCTGCATCGTCGCGGTTGTGTATCTGCGCATCCAGTTCGGCAAGTCCAATCAGGTTCTGCAGCAGGGCGGCGGCGAAGCCAAATCCACCCGCGCGACCATGAAGGAGCTGCTGGCCATCGCCATCCCCATTACGCTCGGCTCTGCCGGTCTGCAGATCATCAATCTCGTTGACACCATGATTTACATGCGCCGTCTGACCGGTGCGCTGGCATGGTCCTCGGACGCCGCGGACACTGCCAAGGGCATCTATAATTATTGTCAGACGATCTTTAATCTTCCCTGTTCACTCGTCACCCCCATCACCATCTCTGTCATCCCCACCGTCACAGCCGCACTTACGACAAAAAATCTTGTCGGTGCGCGCCACACGGAGGAATCCGCCGTGCGCACCATGGCAATTATCACCATGCCGTGCGCCGTGGGTCTTGCCGTGCTGGCAGAGCCGATCATCCGCCTGCTGGCCCGCAATTACGGAGCAGCAAGCATTGCCACCGCAACGCCTATCCTGATCTATCTCGGCATTGCCGTTATCTTCAACAGCACGGTTCTGCTCTTTAATTCCATCATGCAGGCGCACGGGGATGTTACAACGCCGGTCATTAACATGCTCATCGGCGGCGTTGTAAAGGTCATCGTCAACTATATTCTCGTTGCGATTCCCTCTCTCAACATTATCGGCGCCGCCATCGGCACCGTCATCTGCTACGCAACCATCACTGCTTTGGACGTCATTGCCATGCGCAAACGCGTCACCACCCGCCCCGCCATTCTGCGCAACATGGTGCGGCCCTTTGGTGCAGCCGTCGGCATGGGCGCTTTGACGTGGGCGACCGCGGCGCTGCTCTCCCGCATGACAAGCTCAAACACCATTGTCTGCCTCAGTTCGCTGGTTGTGGCTGTGATTGTGTATGTGATTTTTGTCATCGCACTGCGCTGCGTCACCTACGAGGACTGCATGCTTTTCCCCAAGGGTGAAAAAATTGCAAAAATCCTGCATGCCAAGCACAGAATGTGAATTTTCTACTTGCGAAAGAGAGCAAAATATGATAGATTTTACTAGCAAACCGCGTTACGATCTGCGCGATCTGATCCGGCTCGTGCATGCGCTGCGCGCCCCGGGCGGCTGCCCATGGGACAGAGCCCAGACGCATCTGTCCATCCGCCGCAATTTCCTCGAGGAAACCTACGAGGCCTGTGAGGCGCTCGACCGTGACGACGCGGATATGATCCGCGAGGAGCTGGGCGACGTCTTGCTGCAGGTGCTGTTCCACGCAGATATCGAGGCGGATCGCGGCCGCATGACTATTGACGACATTGCCGATGCCGAGTGCAAAAAGCTGGTTTTCCGTCACCCGTTCCTGTTCGGCGGCGAGGCTGCCAGCTGGGATGCGCTCAAGCAGCAGGAAAAGGGCCAGAAAACTACATCCGAAACGCTTGACGGCGTGGCACGTTCGCTGCCTGCCATGTGGCGCGCAGAAAAAATCCAGAAAAAAGCCGCCAAAACAGGCTTCTGCTGGGAATCTGCCGTGGACGCAGTGGATAAACTAGCAGAGGAAACTGCAGAGCTCCGGGCGGCCATCGACACCGGCACAAACGTAGACGAGGAGCTTGGCGACATGCTTTTTGCCGCCGTGAATGCTGCGGCCATGCTGGACAAGGATCCCGAGCAGGCGCTGCACAACGCCTGCGAGAAATTTATCACACGCTTTACCGCTATGGAGAACGCCGCCGCGTCCGACGGTCAGCCGCTTGGGACGCTGTCCCGGCAGCAGCTGCTCGCCAGATGGAACGCGCAAAAGCCGACTGGCGGTGAACAATAAATTCATATTACGACTGAAAAGAGGAACTACACATGAATAAGACCGAACTCATTGCAGAGGTTGCCAAGAAATGCGGCATGTCCAAGAAGGACGCAGAAAAGGCTGTCACCACAACGTTTGATACCATCGCAGAGGCTCTGAGCCAGGGCGACAAGGTTCAGCTGGTCGGCTTCGGCGGCTTTGAAACCAAGAAGCGCGAGGCACGCATGGGCCGCAATCCCAAGACCAAGGAAACCATTGAGATCCCGGCAACCACCATTCCCGTGTTCAAGGCTGGCAAGGCCCTGAAGGAAAAGACCGCAAAGTAAATATACTCTCAGGGCAGCCAGCTGGCTGTCCTGTTTTTATAGGGACACACCCGCGTTCTGGGTCCTTCACGGTCTGAAGCAGTCTGTCAGCCAGGAAAATTCCTCGTTTTTCTGTGTTTTTTCAGGATTTTCAGTTGACTTTTTTATATTCCCCGGCTATAATGTTTTAGTCTGTGAAACGCAGACTATCCTTGCCGCAGGCGAGATCTGCGGCCATAAGTCCAGAAGGAGGTGCAACAAAATGGCAAAGCTTTCCGCAAAGTATGAGGTCCTCTATATCATCGATCCCGCGCAGGGCGAAGAAGGTATCGCGGCTCTCGTGGAAAAATTCAAGGGTATCGTGGCAGATCACGGCACCGTGACCAGTGTTGACGAGTGGGGCAAGCGTCGTCTTGCATACCCGATCAATGATCTGGTTGAGGGTTACTACGTCTACATGACCTGTGAAGTGACGCCCGAAATGCCCGCAGAGCTTGACCGTGTCTTTAAGATCACGGACGGCATTCTGCGTTCCATCATCGTCGCTGTTGAGTAAGGAGGCTTCCACATGCTGAACCACATCGTTCTCATGGGCCGACTGACTCGTGACCCCGAGCTGCGCCGGACCGGCAGCGGCGTCG
>CAKUAM010000052.1 GCA_934636305.1 uncultured Oscillospiraceae bacterium | reverse complement strand
GATCTTAGGCATCGACCCCGGCTATGCGACGACCGGGTTTGGAATTTTGGAGGCGGAGCGCACCTCGGTCCGGCTTCTCAACTACGGCACCATCACCACGCCGGCGACGCTCTCGTTTCCGGAGCGGCTCGTGATGCTCTATGACGATATGGTGCAGCTCATCGACACGGTCAGGCCGGACACTGTGGCGGTCGAGGAGCTGTTCTGGGGACACAACGTGACAACCGGCATCGGCGTCAGCCATGGGCGGGGCGTTATTCTGCTTGCCATCAGCAAATCGGGGACGCCGCTTTTTGAGTATACGCCCAATCAGGTCAAGCAGGCCGTCGTCGGCTACGGCAGCGCGGACAAGCACCAGGTCATGGAGATGACGCGCCGCATTCTCAAGATGCAGAAGGTGGCGCGGCCGGATGACGCCGCAGATGCCATTGCCATTGCACTCTGCCATGCGCGCAGCGCAACGTCGCTGCTGGCGCAGAAAGGATACCGGTAATGTTTTATTATCTGAACGGGACAATTGCGCTGATGGATGCCAACCTTGCCGTTGTGGACTGCGGCGGCGTCGGCTATGCATGCCATACCACCAACTATACGCTGGCGCGGCTGCAGGTTGGAAAGCCGGCCAGACTCTTTACCTATTGCAGCATCAAGGAGGATGCATTTGACATTTTCGGTTTTTCCACGCGTGAGGAGCTTGGCTGCTTCAGACAGCTCATCGGTGTCACAGGGGTTGGGCCGAAGGCGGCGCTGGCCATTTTGTCCGTCATCTCACCGGATCAGCTGACGCTGGCTGTTATGACGCAGGACGACAAGACGATCACCATGGCGCAGGGCGTTGGCAAAAAGCTGGCCCAGCGGATCATTCTGGAGCTCAAGGACAAGCTGGCGCCCAGTCAGCTGGAGCTGAACGGGACACAGATGACCGCCACCGGCGCGCCGGCACGCGGCAGCAAGAGCGCCGAGGCATCGGCGGCGCTGGCGGGGCTCGGCTATTCGCAGGCGGAGATTTCCGCTGCGCTCAAGGGCATTGACGTGGAGAGCCTGCCGATTGAGGAAATTATCCGCTGCGCGCTGCGTGCAGCGGCAAGACAGTAAGGAGGCGCGGATATGAGTCTGGATTTTTCACAGGAATATGATGCGCCGATTGTAACGACGAGCCTGACGCCGCAGGATGACGGTGAGGTAAGCCTGCGGCCGAAGCTGCTGGCGGACTATACCGGGCAGGAGAAGGCAAAGGGGAATCTGTCTGTCTATATTGAGGCGGCGCGGCGGAGAAATGAGCCGCTGGATCATGTGCTGCTCTATGGCCCGCCGGGCCTTGGCAAGACGACGCTGGCCGGCGTTATTGCAAATGAGATGGGGGCCGGCATCCGCGTGACCTCCGGCCCGGCCATTGAAAAGGCAGGGGATCTGGCGGCGCTGCTGACCAACCTTGCGCCGGGAGATATCCTGTTTATTGACGAGATCCACCGGCTTAACCGCGCGGTGGAGGAAATCTTATATCCTGCGATGGAGGATTTTGCTATCGATATCATCATCGGCAAGGGGCCGTCGGCCAACTCCATCCGGCTCGATCTGCCGAAATTCACGCTCATCGGCGCGACGACGCGGGCAGGGCAGCTGTCAAGCCCGCTGCGTGACCGCTTCGGTGTGCAGCTGCGGCTGGAGCTCTATACCAAGCAGGAGCTGGCGCGGATTGTCATGCGCTCGGCGGCGCTGCTGGGTATTGAAATTGAGCAGACCGGTGCGGAGGAAATTGCTTCGCGCTCACGCGGGACGCCGCGAATTGCCAACCGGCTTCTGCGCCGCGTGCGCGACTTTGCGGAGATCTACCATGACAGCGTAATCTCGGCAGAAGCGGCGGATCACGCGCTCGGCAAGCTCGAGGTCGATAAGCTCGGCCTGGACGCCATTGACCGGCGGATGCTCACGGCCATTATCCAGAACTATGGCGGTGGGCCGGTCGGCCTGGAAACGCTGGCGGCTACCATCGGCGAGGAGGCCGTTACGCTGGAGGATGTGTACGAGCCGTATCTCATGCAGCTGGGCTTTCTGACGCGCACGCCGCGCGGCCGCTGCGTGACGCAGCTGGCCTATGAGCATCTGCATCTGCCGGCGCCGACGCAGCCGGCAGGTACGCAATTATCATTCTGAGGAGCTACATATGGGAAAATTATTTGGAACAGACGGCATCCGCGGTGTTGCCAATGAGACGCTGGACGCGCGGCTGGCCTACCGGGTCGGCCAGGCGGCTGCCATTTCACTGTGTGATGATTCCGGCACAAAGCCGACGGTTGTGATCGGCAAGGATACGCGGATATCCTCGGACATGCTGGAGGGGGCGCTCATTGCCGGGCTTACGGCCTGCGGCTGCAACGCGATTGTGCTCGGTGTGATCCCGACACCGGCAGTTGCGTATCTGACGGTATATCTGCATGCGGATGCGGGCATTATGATCTCGGCGTCCCACAATCCGTACGAGCATAACGGCATTAAGATGTTCTCGTCCGAGGGCTTCAAGCTCAATGATGCACTCGAGGAGAAAATAGAGTCGCTTATTTTGCAGGAGGGGGAGCTTCCTGTCAAGACACACGGCGGGCTGGGACAGACGATGTCCGGCAGCTTTGCCGCGGAGTATTACCTCGACCATCTGGCCTCCACGGTGGACGGGCTGGAGCCTCTGCGCGTGGTCATCGACTGCGCCAACGGCGCAGCGTCGACCACGGCGCGCTATCTGTTCGGCCGTTTTCCGCTGGAGGTGGAATACCTCAATGACAAGCCCAATGGCGTCAACATCAACGATCACTGCGGCTCAACGCATCTGGAGCAGCTGCAGCAGACCGTGCGGGAGGGCGGATATGATCTTGGCCTTGCCTTTGACGGCGATGCAGATCGCTGCCTCGCCGTAGACGAAACGGGCACACCTATTGACGGCGACCGTATGATGGCCATCTGTGCCGATGCCATGCGGGAAAAGGGACGGCTGGCCGGGGACGGTTTTGTCGCTACGGTAATGTCGAACATTGGCCTGCATCAATATTGCCGGACACATGGGCTGCGGCTGTTGTGTGCGTCGGTCGGCGACCGGAACGTTCTCGAGCTGATGCAGAAAGAGGGCATGCGTCTGGGCGGCGAGCAGTCAGGCCATATCATTTTCCTGGATTACATGCCGACCGGTGACGGGCAGCTGGCTGCGCTGCAGTTTCTGAATATTCTCTCGCACAGCGGGAAAAAGGCCAGTGAGCTGGCTGGGATGATCCGCCAGTACCCGCAGCTGCTGAAAAATGTGCGCGTGACCTCCAATGAGCAGAAAACGGCCATCATGCACGCAGAGAGCCTGCAGCAGGCCATTGAGGCGGCGGAGCGGGAGCTTGGCGCCGACGGGCGCGTGCTGATCCGTCCGTCCGGGACAGAGCCGCTTATTCGCGTGATGGTAGAGGCCGGCAGTGAGCAGCAGGCGGAGCAGATCACGGACAGTCTGGTGCAGCACGTCGAAATTCTACAAAAAATGCTGAAGAAATAAAATAAGTTTTATTTACTATTGACAAGCAGGCATTTATCGCATATAATCACAAGTGTTGGGAATCCAAGATTTCCAAATCATTCAGCCGAGCAGATCTTTCAATCCTCCGTAGCACCCTCTCTTCGTGTATGGACCCTGACAAGATTGACTGGCATGATACCCGGCGTATTCAGCAAAGCTGATCGCATATACAGACCCTGCAGCATACGAGCGTGAGCCGCAATCTCAGGGCAAAACCATTTATCGCAAAAGAGAGGTAACAGAAATGTACGAAGACAAAACATTGGTCTGCAAAGAGTGTGGCAAAGAGTTCGTTTTCACCGCTGGTGAGCAGGAATTCTATGCAGAGCGTGGCTTCCAGAATGAGCCGCAGCGCTGCAAGGCTTGCCGTGACGCTCGCAAGAACGCGACCCGCGGCCCGAGAGAGTATTACACCGCTACCTGCGCAGCTTGCGGCGGCGAAGCGCGTGTTCCGTTCGAGCCGAAGTCTGACCGTCCGGTCTACTGCAGCGATTGCTTCGCTCGCATGAAGACTCAGGGCTAATTTGCTGACAACAAAAATCCGCATTCCGTATGGAATGCGGATTTTTTTAGCATAAAAACACAAACTCCGATCAACTGATGTGCTGCATGCTTTTGACAGGCCAGAATCGACCGAAAATTTTTAACTTTGTTTGCCTCCGACGGCGCGTCAGAAACGGCCACGACAGAACGAGCCGCCGTAAACGCCGTCTCTTATCCTCTGTGGCCGTTTCTTCCTTTCCAACCAGCGACGATGTCGCTGGTTGGCTGCCGGAAAAGATGGGGGAGAAAAGGGGCGCTTAGGACGCGGTTGCTGCATGCTGCATCTGAATTTAGGCAACAAACAAACCAGAAAAATGTCATATCGCCCCAACACACCTCACTGGAGTCTGACTACGCGCCGCCCGTCATTTCGGAATCGGATTTGATAGTAGTTACGTTTTAATTGCTGCGGTGAATCCGCCCTGCAGGCATAATTTATCACACAGTATGGATTCGCATTGGTCTATCGGCTTGTGCAGGAAGCGGCGTTCATCCCTTTGCCATCAAATCTTCTTTTTATAGTTGCCGTAGACCACAGCGCCGTCCCTGGCCACGATGAACGCATGCGGGTCATGCTTGAACACGATGGTGCGCAGGCGGCTGATCTCGTATTTGGAGACAAGAATATAGAAAATGTGCACCGGCTCACCGGTGTATTCGCCAATTCCCTCATAGCGGGTGATGCCGCGGTGGAGATTGACAAGAATCTCATGCTCCATCTCGGGGCTGAGCACCTTGGTGATGACGGTCGCCTCCACGTTGATATTCTGCATGTGCAGCTTATCCATCATGGTTGTGGAGATAAAGGAGAAGAACACGGAATAGATGGCGGTGGACAGGCTGAACGCGGCTGCGCAGATGGCATAGAGCGCCATGTTCCAGAACAGATTGACGTGGCCAATGCTTGTGTGTGAGCCGCGGCCAATGAGCATCATGCCAAGAATATCCATGCCGCCGGAGGTGCCGCCCATCCATAAAATCAGGCCAATGCTGCTGCCGCAGAGCATGCCGCCGATCAGGCACTCAGCCAGCTTGTCGCCGGAGAGAATGTCCATGCGCGGCACGAGGGAGAGAAAGAGCGTTGTCCCGGAAACGGCAAGCAGCGTCCGGAACACGACCCGGTGATCGAGCCGCCGCCACGCGATGATGAGCAGAGGCAGATTGATGGCGTAGTTGATAAGGCCGGCAATGTCAAAGCCGGGCTGCAGCCCGGTCACGTGGATCAGGAGTGTGCGCAGAAGCTGCGCGAAGCCCATGACGCCGCCGGTATAGAGTCCGGCCGGGACGACGAACAGGTTCATGCCCAGCGCGTAGAGCAGGGAGCCGGCAAGAATGCCGGCGCAGTGCAGAAAATCAGAACGGGTGAATGCGTGTTTTTGCAGAGCAGACTGCATGGCACGATACCTCCTGAAAAGAAATCTCAGATACTATATAGCATGGTGCGGGGAAAAAAGCAACCGCGCGCTGCATCAGAGCAGAACCGGCTCGCCAAGCTCATAGAGCTGCTGGTTGAGCGTCTGCATGGACAGCTTTTCCTGCAGCGCGTAAAAAATTATGCTGTCGCGCCGCTGACGCACGTAGAGCGGCGCATAGCCTGCGCGCTTTAAAAGTGCCTGCGCCTTCTCGGCAGTGAGCGCCATGCCGACACACAGGCAGAGCAGACTGTCGCGGCTGGGGCGGCGCTTGCCGGCGAAGATCTGGTAGCCGTAAATGGTGTTCAGACCGCTGCGGCGCAGTGCCTCCGCGCGGGAAAGGCCGGCAGTATCGAGCGCCTGCTGCAGAAGCTCCGGCAGCTGTGCGAGATGCATGGATGCGTGGTTGGTGTGCAGATACTGGCGCAGATCGGCGCAGCCGGACAGCTCCTGTTCGAGCTGGGATGTGGTTTTCTCTTGCATTTGTACCTCCCGGACGATACAATGATTTTGTCATATTCTATCATATTTTCGGAGAGAAGCAATGTGGAATTTAGAGAAGTATCTGGAAAAGCGGCAATATACGTTGGTTTCACCGCTCGGAAAGGCGGGCAGGACGCTCTGGATGATTGAAACGGCAGATGGACAGAAGCGGGTGCTGCGGCACTACAGCGGGTATTGGCCGGTATGCCATGCGCTCACCGATGTCCGGCAGGAGCATCTGGCGCAGATTTTAGCGGTGTGTGAGGTGGACGGCTGTACGGTCAGTGAGGAGGAGTATATAGAGGGGACTCTGCTGTCGGAGCTGCTGCGCCGGACGCTTCTGAATGTCAGCCAGACAGCGGCGGTTGCCCGCGCGCTCTGCAGCGCGCTGCAGACGCTGCATGAACTGGGCTATGTCCACCGGGATCTCAAGCCGGAGAATATCATGCTGACGCCGCAGGGGCGCGTGGTACTGCTGGATCTGGACGCCGCGGCGCCGATGCTTGGCGCGCCGGACAGCAATACGACGCTTCTCGGCACGGCGGGCTATGCCGCGCCGGAGCAGTTTGGCCTGTCACGCTGTGATGTGCGCGCAGATATCTTTGCAATGGGCGTTCTGATGAACGTGATGTGCTCGGGCGCGCATCCGGCGGTGCATCTGGCCTCCGGGCGGCTGCGGCGGGTGATTGCGCGCTGCATCCACACGAATATTGACCAGCGCTATCCCAATGTGCAGGCGCTTGCCCGGCAGCTGCCGAAGTCCGGGCGGGCGAGTATGTGCCCGCTGTGCGGCTATGTGACGCCAGGCGGCGGCTGCGCCTATTGCGGCGGCGCGGCAAAACGCACGCACGGCAGGATGCTGGCAGCGGGCTTTGCTGTGCTGGCCTGTGTATGCGCCGCGTTCGGATTATACGGTCTGCACCGGGCGGCACGCGCGGAAACGGCGCTGGCCCAGCAGAGTCATGCGGAGGATGCCGCTGCGCAGGAACCGGAAGCAGTTTCCATCCAGCGGGAACAGCCGCTGGCATTTTCCCGGTATACGGGCGTATCCTTGCCATTGACGGTCCCGTTTACCTATGATCTGGATCAGGATGGCACGGACGAGCAGTACTGCTTTGCGCTGGCCGAGTTCTGGCCGCAGGAGGAAAAGATCCGGGTGATTGCCTCCGGAACGAAGCATTTTAAACCCGGGGAGTCGGACACGGTATTCTGCGTGCCGCTGATCTGCCGGGAGCTGGGGGACGGCGGATATGAAGCAGTCCCGGAACTGGCAGGACTTCTGGAGAACGCGTCTGTCGCATTTTATTATGAGGGGGAGCGCCCGCAGGCGCTGCCGCAGAGCTTCGCGCTGCCGGATTCTGCGGCGCGTGCCTGGCGCGGTGCTGCCCGGATGCTGATGGGCTATGACACGCCGGGGCAGTGGCTGCTCGTGGGCTCGGCAGAGCTGGCCGGGCAGCCGGTTTCGGCGGCAATCCGTGTCACGGCTGTGAAAAATATGGACGATTAAGCAGCCAGCATAACAAAAAATGCCCGCTTTATGGTATGGTTTTCGTGAGAAAGAACGGGAGGCTATGCCATGAAGCGAGCAATTTGTATTTTTTTGTGCGCAGTGCTTCTGCTCAGCACGCTGACGGTACTGGCGGCGGCGGATAATGAGCAGATCATGTACCTTGTACCGTGCGGGGAAAACGGAAGCCCGAATGGACAGCAGCCGGACAGCTATCTGCGGGCCATGTATGGAGATGCTGTTTACTTCCGCTGCTACACGCAGCCGGAGGATGGACAGGAGCTGCAGGCGCCGACAGAGATTATCTGTATGGAGGGCAGCACGCAGCGGATGGACAATCCGGTCGTCTGGAACGCGGAAAAGTCGTGCTATGTGTGGGACACACGGACGTTTGGCTCTGACCAGGTGCAGATCAGCATCCAGGTCGGCGGCAGCTGGTATTTTGCGTTCGCCGGGCTGATGATGGAGGATTTTGGCTGGTTCTGGACAAGAAATCCGTCTGTGGATTCTGCGCTGCCGGGCGGGCGCACGGTCAGCGCGCAGTATGACGGCAGCAAGGATGTCAGCGTATATCTGACGGCGACCCATACGACGGCAGGCGCAAGAATGCCGGCAGAGTATACAACGCCGGAGGGCTTCGCAGTCAAGCAGCTCAGCGAAAGCTGCTGGCGCGTGACGTGCCTGGCCGATGCGGAGTTTGACCAGGATACCGGCTCCAAGACGCTGGATATCCAGATGGAAAAGGTCTGGACCTCCATTTTTAATCTTGGAACAGACTATCATATTACGTTCCGCGCAGATGGCACGCAGCCGCGCGGCCTCACGCAGGAGGCGGACAGCGTGATTGGGCAGCTGGCGACGCTGCCGGTGACGATTGCCGGAAAGCAGCTGACGTGCTATATGGGCGTTGGCGAGTACCAGAACGGGAAATATACCGTGCTCACAACCAGCAGCTCCGGTGCGTATGAGGATGAGGATACGCAGGTCCGGACAGCGGTTGGCCTGTGGTGGAAGGTGAACCGGGAGGATGACACGTGGGATCTTGTGCCGCTGACGCCGGTTGAGGCAGCAGCGGTGCGGGCGCAGCTCGATGCGGGCAGTGATTTTGCGCTGACAGTCAGCCGCGCGGATGGCAGAAGCGGAGAACTGGCGGCCGAGGATGACGAAAACCGGACGGGCATGCCCTGCATGCAGCGTTACACCATGACGGGGCAGGACCAGGGCGTCTGGAAATTCGAGGCCAGCTGCACATTAGGCGGCGAACGCTATACTGCGTGCGGCACGGTGGAACGCACCAATACAAAGAAGATTGAACTGAGTGAGGAGCAGAGCTCTGACGTTGCCAGGATTAACGCTGCCCTGCAGGAGAAAGTGGCCTCGTGCCGGAATGCCGGCCGGTATCATATCGTTGTGGAGCTCACCAACACCGCGCAGTACGCATATGTAGGCCAGATCACAATCCCGGAAAATACCCGCGAACAGTTCGGCGTGGACATCAGCGTCGAGTTTATCGGTGTGCGGGGCGGAACAACGCTGACAGGCGGCATTTGCTCGGAAAACATTGCCTTCAGCGTTTCCAGAGTCAATTTTATCGGTGCCGGCAAGACGACGGCAACCTGGCTGGTGCCGCCAGGAAACCCCAATGGCGGTGCTGAGAATGCGGCCCTGTATGGCAAGAGCCGTGCAAGTGCATCGGAATGCACCTTTACCGGCTACTATTACGCCATCAAGTGTGAAAAGTATCTTCGCATGTGCGGCAGAGACAATACATTCCGCAGCAACCATATTGCATGGTATCTTGGCCGGGAAAATGAGAATGGCGGCAATACCAGCGCCACTGGGTGCTACTTCTTTGACAACGATTATGCCATCTGGGCGGGCGGATTCTACTTCCTGCCGAGCTGGTATGCGCCGGTTGGCTGCATTTTTGCAAATAATGCTGTCGATGTGAACAATGCCAGCGGAAAATGGTGGTTCATCCCGGGGAATTTCTTTATCCATGGTCTGCTGCCGGGGCCGGTCACAACGGTCAGCGCGCAGGATACCCTGGCAAATGCGCCCGCCGTGTATGCAGCAGACGATGAGGCAGGGAAGGCAACGTTCTGCTATCCCATGGCCGCGGTGGAGAGCGAGGATGCAGAGTCCTACCGTGTGCTTGCAGGGCAGTATCTGTACCAGCAGCTCGACGAGCAGGGCGATACCATCTCCAATGCGCTGGCAGGCAGCTATCCGGTGCCCGCGTCGGAGCTGAGCGGCAAGAGCTTTAAGATTGCGGCGGCAGAGGAAGATACGATCCTGGCGGAGTTTTCCTTTGCGCCGGATGCGGAGCAGAGCGCACAGGCTGCGATGCCAGTTGCTCTGTTTGCAGAGGATCCGGCAGATGCAGAGCCGGAAAAGAGCTTCGACGCATCTGTGACGGTGGAGACACAGGAGAATGCAAGGATCCTCACTATGCACGATCCGTGCCAGGAGGTGACGGTGACGCTGCCGTGCAGCTTTGAAAAGGTAACGGTTACGCACGGGGGCGCAGAGCTTGCGGCCAAGGTTGCAGATGGAGCGGTTGTGTTTCAGACTGCGGAGGCCGGCGAGTATCGGATTGAAAAGGCAGCACAGTCGGCAGATCCTGACCCGACCCCGGATCCAAAGCCGAATCCGCGGCCGCAGCCGACGCTCCCAGCGCAGCAGCCGCAGACAAAGCCGACAGATCCGCTGGATGCGTTTGAGGATCTGACTGCCGGTGCATGGTATGACGGCGGTGTGCGCTATGTGCTGGAAAAGGGCCTGATGAACGGCGTCAGCACGGATCGCTTTGACCCGTATGGGCAGACAAGCCGCGCCATGGTCGTAACCATCCTCTGGCGGCTGGCCGGAATGCCCGGCGGCGGGAGCTGTGCGTTTACAGATGTACAGCCCGGCAGCTGGTACGAGCAGGCGGTATGCTGGGCGGCGAAGAACGCAATTGTAACCGGCGTCAGCCAGACGCAGTTCCAGCCAGACGCACCTGTCACGCGGGAGCAGCTGGCGGCGATCCTTTATCGGTTTGCCGCATGGAAGGGTGCAGATGCAAAGGACGGCGCTGCAGCGCAGAAATTTGCAGACACGGATGAGATTTCTGCCTATGCGCGCGACGCGGTGAATTGGGCGTTGGAGACTGGCCTGCTTACTGGCGTCAGCGCAGATCGGCTGCAGCCGCGCGGCAGTGCAACGCGTGCGCAGCTGGCGGTTATGCTGCAGCGGCTTTGTGCGCAGCTGTCCATTTAAGCTTCTTCAAATTCCGCATTTCCCTCATGAAATGTGCGGATATACCCCCTATAGGCGCGCGGAATAAAGCTCCGCGCGCCTGCCTGTTTATTTTTGTTGCAATATTCGGGGCGGTTGGGTATAATAAAAGCATAAATTACACAGGAGGTCATTTTTATGGCTGTCAAAATTGAAAAGTCCACCATCATCGGTGACGTTCTGGATATCGCCCCGGAGACTGCTCCGCTGTTCATGGCAATCGGCATGCACTGCCTGGGCTGCCCGTCGTCGCGTGGCGAGACCGTGGAGGAGGCCTGCATGGTGCATGGCGTTGACGCAGACGCATTCCTTGCACAGGTCAACCGGTTCATCGAGGCTTCTGCAGAGGCAGAGAAGGCCAAGGCTGAATGATCGGAAAGGAAGGGGCGGCCATGCGGCCGCCCTTTTATTTGCTATGAAGGTACCTATTTCAAACAGACTGCTTTTGTGCGCGGCCATGGTGCCGCCGGGCAGCCGCGTGGCGGATATTGGCGCGGATCATGGATATCTGGGCGTGTACCTGCTGCAGAAGGGGATTTCGCCGTTTGTGACGGCGGCGGATCTGCGGGAGCAGCCGCTTGCAAAGGCGAGGGAGAATGCTGTACGCTTCGGCGTGGCGGATCGGATAGCGTTTCTCCTTTCCGATGGTCTGCAGCAGATCCCGCCGGATGCCGCGCAGACGATCGTGATGGCCGGAATGGGCGGGGATCTTATTGTGCGGATTCTGGAGCGCTGCGATTGGCTGCAGGACGGCGGACATACGCTTATTCTGCAGCCGCAGAGCGCCGGGCAGGCGCTGCGGCAGTATCTGGCGGAGCATGGCTTTGCCATTCGGCAGGAGGCGCTGGCACAGGACGGGCACTTTTTTTACACAGTTCTGCGGGCTGAATGCGGCAGCACGATGCCGCTGACGCCGGGGCAGCAGTATGCCTCGCCGCAGCTGCTGGCGGCAGGCGGGCCGCTGCTTGGGCCGTATCTTGCCCGGATCGAGACGGCACTGCGCGGTACCGTCGCGGGGCTCCGGCAGGCGGACGAGCCGGAGAAGCTGCGCTATTATGAGACGGCACTTTCTGAAATTGAGGAGATGAGACAGCACTATGGCAACGGTTCGTGATGTTTATGACGCGCTTTTTTCCTTTGCGCCGGCGTCCATGAAGTATGACTGGGACAATGTGGGGCTTCTCTGCGGGCATTTTGATGCGCCGGTGGAGGCGGTGCTCGTTGCGCTTGATCCCATGCCGGACGTGATTGAGGAGGCTGCGCGCATGGGCGCGCAGTGCATTGTGACGCACCACCCGCTGATATTTGAGGCGCCGCGCGCCATCAACGACGCGAGCTACACCGGCAGGTGCATTCTGGCGCTGGCGGAGCGGCACATCGCGGCGATCAACCTACATACCAATCTGGACGTCTGCCCCGGCGGCGTAAACGATGTGCTGGCCGAAACGCTCGGCCTTGCAGAGATCTCTGTGCTAAATCCCATCGGGCAGGACGCAGCGGGCAGGCCCTATGGCCTTATCCGCACCGGCACAGTGCGCGGGCAGAGCCTTGCGGAATTTGCCGCGTTTGTGAAGGCGGCACTTGGCTGCCCTGGCGTCCGGTTTGCGGATGCGGGCAGGCCCGTTTGCCGGGTTGCGGTTGGCGGCGGCAGCTGCGGCAGCGCGATCGACGAGGTTCTTGCCGCGGGCTGCGACACGCTGGTGACGGCGGATCTCAAATACAATCACTTTGAGGAGGCAAAATACCGCGGGCTCAACCTCATTGACGCGGGACACTTTGAGACGGAAAATCCTGTCTGTGCGCTTCTGGCGGCAATTGTGCGCGGGAAGCTGCCGGAGGTACGTGTTTTGCGGTCTGAGGTGCATAAAGATGAGACGCAATTTCTATGAAGTGGTTGATTTCTGCCGTACAGCTGTGATAAAATAACAAGAGATACTGTAACGAAGGGAAGAAAACCACATGTCCGGACATTCCAAGTGGCATAATATTCAGAAAACCAAGGGCGCGCAGGATGCAAAGCGCGCAGCCGCGTTCACGAAAATTTCCAAGGAAATGATCGTCGCGGTCAAAGAGGGCGGCGGCATTGCTGACCCGGCGTATAACTCCCGTCTGGCTACCGTCATCACCAAGGCCAAGGCGGCCAACATGCCGAACGACAACATCAAGCGCGTGCTTGAAAAGGCTGCGGCATCCGGCAGCGGCGACAATTACGAGACGATCACCTATGAGGGCCATGGCCCCTGCGGCGTTGCCGTAATTGTTGAGACGATGACAGATAACCGCAACCGCACGGCAGGCAGCGTCCGCCATCATTTTGACAAATACGGCGGCAGCCTCGGCACCAACGGCTGCGTCAGCTGGTCGTTTGACCGCAAGGGCGTCATTGTCATCGACAATGAGGATGAGGAGCTGGACGAGGATACCGTCATGATGGACGCGCTGGATGCCGGTGCGGCTGATTTCCAGCCGGAGGAAGGCTGCTTCACCGTTTACACGGAGCCGGACAACATCAACGACGTTGCCAAAGCACTCGAGGACAAGGGCTATAAGTTTGACTCCGCCCAGATTGAGATGGTCCCGCAGACGTATCAGAAGCTCGAAAAGCAGGAGGACCGTGACAACATGGAGAAAATGCTTGAGCTGTTCGAGGATGACGACGATGTGCAGAATGTCTGGCACAACTGGGATCAGGAAGAATAAAATTATTTCAATGCAAAATCAGCTGATTTTCAGAAAAAACAATGGGATTTAGAGATAAATAAAATCTGAATTGTGATATACATTCCACCC
>CAKUAM010000051.1 GCA_934636305.1 uncultured Oscillospiraceae bacterium | reverse complement strand
GTAATACGGCAGATCCGGCGGACGCTGCCCCGCATTGACAAGGCAAATTTCCCCGCGCTTTTTTGCCTGCCGCAAAAGCGTCTGTCCCCGCTCGTCAAAGGCAAGCGCACGGACATAGGGCGGCACCTCTGCAAGCTGCCCGGCGTCAACACCGAGATACGCGCACAGCAGCAGCCGCTGCAGGCGGGTACGCGGATAGCGCCGCGACTTCGCCGCGGCAAGGATGCTCTCATAATCCGGCTGCGTCTGCACAGCCCGCCAGACCTTTGACCACAGCCCCTCCGAGCCGTGCGCCGCGCGCGCCCAGTCCTGCTTTTCCAGTCCGCGCAGCCGGGCCAGCATCGCCCGCTCGCCCCAGCCCAGCGCGTGCGGCGCTGCATCCTTATAGCAGCAGGCCTCCGGCACAAGCTGCCGCCAGCTGCCGCCTGCCAGTATGGTATTCCGCACAGCCGTGGCCGAGGGGTTCTGCGGATCCGGCGTTCTTTCATGGTAATCGCCGGGGCGCAGGACCGCAAGCGGCTGCATGGCGCTGCCCTGCCGCAAAATCGCGCGGCAGTATTCCACGGCCAGAATATCGTTGGGCCGTTCCAGCAGCTCCGCTCCCCAGCCAAGCTGCCGCATGGCCTGCTGCCGCGCCGCTGCATAGCTGCTGCCCTGCCGGATCTGTTCATGCAGCAGCGCTTCATAGCCCCCGCTGACGGACGCCTCCGCCACGCGCCAGATTGCTGCGCCGTCACCCGATTCGCAGCCAAAGCTGAGATAGCCGCAGCCAAGGGCGGACAGGATCCGCACGCCCTCCGCCGCAAACCCCTCCGCTGAGCGCAGCACCGCCGTCACCGGCAGCTCCAGCACAAGATCCGCCCCCGCCTCTGCAGCGGCGCGTGCCCGCACACACTTATCAAATATTGCCGGCTCGCCGCGCTGCACATAGTTCCCGCTCATCAGGCATACGATTGCCGCATCCTCGCCAAGCTGCGCGCGCACAAGCTGCAGCTGGCGCAGATGCCCCAGGTGGAACGGATTGTATTCACAGATGATGCCTGCTGTCTGCATGCTTGCGCCTCCCCGGCAAAATTTTATCCAAAAGGCCTTGTTTCCTTTTTGGTTTTGTTGTATGATGATGGGTAGCTGTGAGTATTTTATCATGAATTTCATCAAAAAGAAATACAGGAGTGAATGGAACAATGAACGTACTTGTTATCAACGCAGGCAGTTCGAGCCTCAAGTATCAGCTGATGAACCCGGAAACCGGCGACGTTTCCGCCAAGGGCCTCTGTGAGCGCATTGGCCTTGATGGCCGTCTGACCCACAAGGTCCCTGCTGCCGGCAAGAAATTTGAAAAGGATATCCCGATGCCCACCCACAAGGAGGCCATCGAGGCTGTTATGGCCATTCTGGTCGACGCCGAATATGGCGTCATCAAGTCCGTCGACGAGATCGACGCTGTCGGCCACCGTGTCCTCCATGGCGCCGAGAAGTTTGTCGAGTCCTGCCTGATTACCGAGGCCTGCAAGGACACCATCCGGGAGTGCATCCCGCTTGGCCCGCTCCACAACCCGGCCAACCTCATGGGCATCGAGGCCTGCGAAAAGGCTATGCCGGGCAAGCCGCAGGTTGCTGTGTTCGACACCGCCTTCCATATGACCATGCCCCCGAAGGCATACCGCTATGCCATCCCCACCAAGTATTATACCGAGGATCATCTGCGCCGCTACGGCTTCCATGGTACCTCGCACCGGTACGTCTCCAAGCGCTGCATCGAGCTGATGGGCGGCGTGGAGAACGCGCACCGCGTCATCGTCTGCCACCTCGGCAACGGCTCGTCCCTGTCCGCGGTCAAGGACGGCAAGTGCCAGGATACCTCCATGGGTCTGAGCCCGCTGGCTGGCGTCCCGATGGGCACGCGCTCCGGCGACATCGACGCCTGCGTGGTGCAGTTCATCATGAACAAATACGGCATGTCCGCTGACGAGTGCCTGACCATGCTCAACAAGAAGTCCGGCGTTCTGGCTCTGTCTGACGGCGTTTCCTCCGACTTCCGTGATCTGGATGCCGCTGCCGAAAAGGGCAACGAGGCCGCGCAGCTCGCACTGGACAAGTTTGCATATGAGGTCCGCAAGTACATCGGCGCCTATGCCGCAGCACTCGGCGGCGTCGACTGCATCGCGTTCACCGCTGGCGTCGGCGAAAACTCCGGCTCCATGCGCGCATCCATCTGCGAGGGTCTGGAGTATCTGGGCGTTAAGCTCGATCCCGAGAAGAACAAGCTTCGCGGCGAGGAAGTCATTATCTCCACGCCGGACTCCAAGGTCACAGTCTGGGTCATCCCGACCAACGAAGAGCTCATGATTGCGCAGGATACTGCCGCACTGGCAAAGTAAGCTTTCTCACATCACAGGGCGGCCGCTGGCCGCCCTGTTTGTCTGCTGTTTTCATGCAAAGGAGGTTTTCCATGACAGTCATTGAACGATTTTTACACTTTGTTTCTTTCCATACGACCTCGGATGAAAACTCTGAAACCTGCCCGTCCACCATGCGGCAGCTTGCGCTGGCGCAGGAGCTTGTCCGGCAGATGCAGGACATGGGCATTTCGGACGCACACGTCGACGCACACGGCTATGTATACGGCACGGTGCCTGCCAACTGTGATCGGCCGCTGCCGGTCTACGGCCTCATTGCCCATATGGACACTGCGCCGGACGCACCGGGGGAAAACATCCGCGCGCGCATCACAGACATCTATGACGGCGGCGATATCCTGTTAAATAAGGAAAAGGGCATCATCCTCTCCCCTGCAGAATACCCGCAGCTTCGTCATTCCATCGGCAAGCATTTGATCGTCACCGACGGCACAACGCTGCTCGGTGCGGACGACAAGGCCGGCATAGCTGAAATTCTGGCCGCAGCAGAGCTGCTTCTGCAGTCTGACAGGCCGCATGGCACTATCCGCCTCGCCTTTACGCCGGATGAGGAAATTGGCCGCGGTGCGGATCTGTTTGACGTAGCCGGCTTTGGCGCGGACTATGCCTATACAGTCGACGGCGGCGCAATCGGTGAAATCGAATACGAAAATTTCAACGCCGCCGCCGTGAAGATCACGATCCACGGAAAATCCATCCACCCCGGCTCTGCCAAGGGCAAGATGGTCAATGCATCGCTGGTCGCTATGGAGCTGCACAGCCTGCTGCCGGCACTGGACACGCCGTATTATACGGACGGCTACGAGGGCTTTTATCATCTGACCGATCTGCGCGGCGAAACGGAGCAGGCGGAGCTGCAGTATATCATCCGTGACCATGACCGTACAAAATTTGATGGGCGGAAGACCGTCATGCAAAAGGTCTGCGCAGAAATTGACCGCCGTTATGGCATCGGCACCGTGGAGCTTACCATCCGCGACAGCTATTACAATATGAAGGAAAAGATTGAGCCGTGCATGTTCCTGATTGAGAATGCGAAGGCTGCTATGGAGCAAACCGGCATCATCCCCCGTGTCGTGCCGATCCGCGGCGGTACGGACGGTGCGCGCCTGTCCTTTGAGGGGCTGCCCTGCCCGAATCTCTGCACAGGCGGAGAAAACTTCCACGGACGGTTTGAATATATCCCAGTCGAGGACATGCAGGCTATTACACAGTTTCTTGCCGCACTCATGTGGAACGCTGCAGAATGATTTTAACCCCCTCCTGTTTTGCTTAAAACAGGAGGGGGCCTCTGTTAGGGAGCATCCCATTGGATTTGTGTAATTTCCGGTGTACCAATAGAGCCAAGCATCTCCGCTGTTAAAAAAATGCTGCTTATCAGTCATTTAAAACGCCTCCTGTTTCAGCTGAAACAGGAGGCGTTTGCTGTTTATTTTGCTGCAGGAGTCTTTTTCTTCGCGTTCTTGAGCTGCGGGCCAAGCACCTGAATCACGATCGCAATCAGCAGGATTGCGCCCTTGATGGCATTGTTGATCAGGGAGTCCACATTCAGAGCTGCAATGATCTTATCGATGACCGTGTAGCTGAGCGTACCGAAAATGACACCGACCAGACGGCCCTTGCCGCCGGACATGGCGATTCCACCGAGGACGACTGCCGCGATAGCGAACATTTCATTGTTCATGCCCGTGGTAGCCGGGTCAACGTTGCTCTGCATGCACAGCCACATTGCCGCACCGATGCCGCACAGCAGGCCGGTCAGGGTAAACACAGACATACGGGTGCCCTCGACGTCAATACCGGCCATATGCGCCGCCTTGGCATTCGAGCCGATGGCAAACAGACGCTTGCCGTATTTCGTGCTGGTCGTGACATAGATAAGCACAATGGAGAACACCACAAACAGCAGGCCGCAGACCGGCAGCGTCAGGATCTGGCCGTTGCCGAAGCCATACATGGCGTCACGGGCCGGGCCCTGCACCATCTTATAGTTGTTGGTCGAAACGCCCTTGATTGCAGCCGGAAGAATACGGCTGACATACTGCGAAACAGAACGGTAGATCAGCTGCGTTGCCAGGGTGACAATGAACGCCGGCAGCTTGAGCTTGCCGATGAGCACGCCGTTGATAAGGCCAAGCAGCACGCCGAACACCAGGCAGAACAGAACCGTCAGCAGGAAGATCACTGCAACCGGCCACTCGGCCAGCGCCATGAGATTGAACAGCACGCAGCCAAAGGATGCCACGCAGCAGAGAATCGCGCCGACAGACAGGTCAATGTCGCCCGTGATAATGATAATGCCCATGCCGAGGCTGATCATGCCGACAACTGCGGAGTGACGCAGAATGTTGGTGATACCGGTCCATTTCAGCTGGCCGCTGACGAGATAATAAACAAGAAACAGTGCGACAAAGATAATAACGTAAGTATATTGGCCAATAGAAAAGCTCTGGCGTTTTTTCTGTTGTAACGTATTCTGGCTCATGTTGCGTTTGCCTCCTCAAGTTCAATTGCGTTGGTGGCATACAGCATGACCGTATGCTCCGTAATTTCTTCGTGGGACAGGATCTTCACGATCCTGCCGGAGTAGAACACCGCACAGCGGTCTGCCACGCGCTGCAGCTCCGGAATTTCCTGAGAATTGACCAGAACCGTTTTTCCTTCTTCCGCCAGTTTCAGGATCAGCTTGTAGATTTCTGCCTTCGCACCGACGTCAATACCCTGCGTCGGGTTGTCCAGCAGGAGGATTTCCGCCTCCGTATTAAGCCAGCGAGCAAAAAACACCTTCTGCTGGTTGCCGCCGGAGAGGGACAAAATCAGATCATGGGCATCAACAGCCTTGATGTTGAGCTTTTCCTTCTGCTCGGCATACTTCTCCAGCTCCTTTTCAACCCGGATAGCCGGATGTCTGCCGGAAAGGGTATGCTCTGAGATGTACATATTCTCCAGGATCGAAAGGTCCGGCAGCACGGAGTTTTCCTTGCGGTTTGCCGGCAGGAATGCAATCTTGCTGCGCATGGCATTGTGGATGCTGTTATGCGTCAGCGCCTTGCCCTTTACCTCAATTGTGCCTTCGTAGGACGGCAGCTCGCCGAACACACACTGCATCATCTCGCTGGCACCGGAGCCCTGCAGGCCGGTGATGCCGAGAATTTCGCCGCGGCGCACGTTCAGATCCACATCGTCAAAGCCCGGCCCTGAGACATGCGACAGCCGCAGAACGCTCTCGCCCATCTCGCGCGGGGCATAAATCTCAGCGCTGCTGAAGCTGCTGCCGACCATGACGGAGGTAACCTCCTGTGCGGTGACATCCGTGATATCGCCGCTCTGGATAAATTCTCCGTTCCGCAGGACCGTATAGCGATCCGCAATCCGGAAAATTTCCGGCATCTTATGAGAAATGAAGATAAACGACTTACCGTCGTCCTTCAGCTTATTTACAAGACTGAACAGATGGTCAATTTCCTCGTTGCTCAGTGCTGTCGTCGGCTCGTCGAGGATCAGCAGCTTTGCCTCAAAGAAAATTGCCTTTGCAATTTCGAGCGTCTGCTTTTCGCTTGCGCTCAGGTTCTCTACGGGAGCAGTCGGGTCAATATTGACGCCCAGCTTCTCAAAAACCTCATAGCATTTTTGGATCATTTCCTTCTTTTTGAGCCGGCCGCCCTTCGTGACAAGCTCTTTATTGAAGAAAATGTTTTCACAGACAGTCAGATCGTTGAACAGGCTCAACTCCTGATGCACGAACGCAATGCCCGCCTTTTCGCTTTCCGCGATGGAACAGTTCGTGATGTCTTTGCCGTCAAACACAACCCGGCCTTCATCCAGACGGTGTACACCGGTGAGAATATTCATCAGCGTGGATTTGCCGGCACCATTTTCGCCCAGCAGTGCATGGACCTCACCCTGACGCACCGTCAGATCAACGCCATGCAGAACCGTGACACCCACAAACGCCTTGTGGATATTGTGCATTTCCAGAATGTTCATAGTGATTCTCCGATTAAGCGCAGCGGTGTCCCACTTGCGTGGGACACCGGCTGATTCGTTTATTGTGGTTCGCCGGAGCCGTTCCGGCTGTCCGTCAGGGCTTATTCGAAGCCCTTGTCCATGAAGTCAGCAACGTTGTCAGCTGTGACACACTGTGCGGACTGCGTGTTCTCCTGCGGAACGTCCTTGCCATCGAAGAAATCAACGAGAGCCTGAACGGTATCCTGGATCATTGCAGGCGGATAGGTGACATCCATGATGCCGCCGAACGACTCAGCAACAGGGTATGCGCTGTAGTCGCCAGCGATGATCTGGTACATCGACTTCGGGCCGCCGCAGCCAGTGATGTACGGAGCGTTGGCAAGGAATGCTTCCTTGGTAGCTTCATCGATTGCAGATCCACCCAGAGCATCAAACACACCCATCGTCAGGCCGGAGTCCCAGCTGGCAATGTACTTGGTGTCGGCATTGGCTGCGTTGGACATATAGGTCTCGAAATAAGCCTGTGCGTTGGCCGGGTTCCAGCCGGTAGAGCCGGAGTAGGAGACGCTGTCGAGGCTGGTCCACGGGGTATCGATCTTCTTGCCGTTGTACTCGATTTCGCCCAGCAGATACTTGTTGAAGCCGTCAGTACGGTCGGTATCAGCGGAGGAGCCGTCGCCTTCGATGACGACAACCTTGTCGCCTTCCTTCATGCCATTGTCAACCAGATAGCTGGCAGCAGCAGCGCCGATCTCAATGTTGTCGTACTTGATGTTGGAGACAGCGGTGTCAGCAACAGAGGTGATGATACGGTCAGCAGCGGTGTAGGGGATGCCTGCGTCAGCGAGCTGACGGATTGCATTCTCCAGAGCCTCGCCTGCCGGCAGCATCGCAACGCCGATGGAGCCGTCGCCAGGATTGTTGGCAATGATGTCCTCAATCTGCTTGATCTGGTCGTCAGCGGAAGCGAACGTCTGCAGGACCGCGTTGTATTTGCCCTCTGCGTTCAGCTCGTCAACCTTCTGCTGAGCAAAGACGCCGATGGCGCCGGTCCAGCCGTGGTCGGGGTTCGGAGCGAGGACGTAGATGGTCTTTTTGACTTCGTCCGTTGTCTCAGCAGCGGGAGTTTCTTCTTCCTTGGTCTCGGTCTCGGCCGCGGAGGTATCCGTAGTCGTGGTGTCTGCCGGGGTCTCATCCTTTGCAGGCTCGGTCTTGGCTGCACAAGCAACAAGCGCAAAGACCATGATAGCCGCCAGCAGCAGGGCAATCAGCTTTTTCATTTGTGTTTCCTCCTAAATTTTTTATTCCAACCATTTCTGGTCAAAATCAAATTGGAACTGCAGGAAATCAGTCCGTCTTGATGGCGCTGTCGAACGCGAAGTCCGAAGCGTTGAAGTTGTACTTCTTGAGGTATTCGCAGGCTTCGGTTGCACCGTAGACACGATCCATGCCGGAGTCCTCCCATTCCACGGACAGCGGGCCATTGTAGCCGCCCTGATTGAGCGCGCGGCAGATGCCGTCGAAGTCAACGTTGCCATGGCCGAGGGAAACGAAGTTCCAGCCGCGGTTCATGTTGCCGAAGGTGATGTGCGAGCCCAGAACGCCATTGCGGCCGTCGAAGTTCAGCTTGACGTCCTTTGCATGGACGTGATAGATGCGGTCGATGAAGTCGCGGCAGAACACGACGGGATCGACGCCCTGCCACAGCAAATGGCTCGGGTCAAAGTTGATGCCGAGGGTCGGACGATAGTCGAACGTCTCGAGCAGCTTTTTGGTGGACCAGTAGTCGAATGCAATTTCGGTCGGATGGACCTCCAGAGCCAGCTTCACGCCGCACTCGTCATATACGTCGAAGATCGGGCTCCACAGCTCCTTGACCTTCTGGTAAGCAGCCTCAACCTGCTCCTCAGAGGTCTGCGGGAAGGAGTACCAGAACTTCCAGATTGGCGAGCCCATGAAGAACGTGACAACCTTGACGCCCATAGCCTTTGCAGCATGCGCGGCGGCCTTCATTTCCTCAATTCCCCACTTCTGAATCTCCTCAGGCTTGCCGGCAAGCTCTGCCGGTGCAAAGCCATCCAGACGGGAATCATATGCATCGGGCAGCGTATCGCAGACGCACTGGCCAGCCAGATGGTGGCTCAGAGCCCAGCAGCCCAGATCGTACTTGGCCAGCGTAGCCTTGACCTCTGCAACGTAAGCGGGATCGGAAGCGGCGCGCTTCATATCCAGATGTGCAGCAGACAGCTCCAGGCCTTCATAGCCCATCTGATGGGCCAGCTTGCAGACTTCTTCCAGGGAGAGGTCGCCCCACTGGATCGTAAACAGTGTAACCGGTCTTTTTGCCATGATAATTTTCCTCCTAGCAGATTGTTTCAGGTGGTTTGTTTATGCGGTGAGAGCCGATTACATATCGACCCAGACGTTGCCTTCCTTGTTGGACTTCAGGCAGGCCTGCACGAAGCGGACGCCCTCAGCACCGTCGTGCACAGTCGGGAAGTCAATCATATCCTCAGTGAAGGTGCCGTCCTTCTTGGCATGGATGCACTCCATGAAGGAGCGGTACAGGTTGCCCATGGACTCCAGCCAGCCCTCGGTGTGGCCAGCGGGCAGACGGCCATACTTGGCAGCCTCGGGCTCGATGCCGGCATTGCCGCGGTGACGCTCCACGATGGTGCCGTCACGGTCAATCATGGTGACCTTCTCGCAGTTCTCCTGCGCCCAGAGAATCGAGCCATCCTCGCCGTAGATGCGCACGCGCAGATCGTTGTCGTGGCCGATTGCAAACTGGCTGGTCCAGAACACGCCGGTTGCGCCGCCTTCGAACTCGACCATCACAACGTCGTTGTCATCGAGCACGCGGCCCGGAACCACAACGTCCATCTTGGCCAGCACGCGCTTGATCTTGAGGCCGGTGAGCATCGACACTGCGTTTTCCACATGTGTGCCGAGGTCGCCCAGGCAGTTGACGCCGCCGGACTGCTTCGGGTCGCAGCGCCATTCGCCCTGCTTGCCGCCCCATTCGCCTTCATAGGCCAGCCAGCCCTGCGGATACTCCGCCATGACGGTACGGATCTTGCCGAGCTTGCCCTTCTTGATGAACTGGCGGATGTGCTTGGCCGTCACATGGCCCATATAGGTATAGGTAACAAGGAACAGAAGGCCCTTCTCGTCAGCGAGCTTTTCAAGCTCCTCTGCCTGCTCGACAGTCAGACACAGCGGCTTGTCGCAGGAGACGTTGATGCCGGCCTCCAGGAATGCCTTGGCTGCCGGATAATGGCTGACATTGGGCGTTACAATAACAGCGAAGTCGATGCCATCTTCGCGCGCAGCCTCTGTCTTGGCCATCTCGTCAAAAGATGCATAGCAGCGATCCTCTGCAACGCCAAGCTCTGCGCCGGTCTGGCGGCACTTTTCGAGCGTGCGGGAGAAGCAGCCTGCAACCAGCTCTGCATTGCCATCGATATTGATCGAACGGCGGTGTGCATCACCAATAAACGAGCCCGGGCCGCCGCCCACCATGCCGTATCTCAGTTTACTCATAAATCTGTCCATCCTTTCCGTTCATTGTGTCCCAAGCAGTTGGTCAAATGATATAGATTCAGTTGTTCTTGTCCGCGTCTTTTTGGCGCAAACTTACAATGCATGTTTTTATAATAGTTCGTCAATACCGATATTGCAATAGCCCGTTTGCGTTTTAGAATAGACAATCTTGCGATTCTATTATTTTTTGTCGTACTTCAACAAATTCAGTTATGTAATTTTGTTATAATTAACCGCACGTTTTCCAGCTTGTTCCCACTGCTGCTCAAATCCTTCGATCCATTGCCGCCCTGTCTCGTCACTTGCAACGTCCTGATATGTGTATTTCGGCTCTTTTCTGGCATTATTTCCGGTTCTCAGCCTTTTCCTGTACTCTTTAGGCGGGCATCCAAATCGCTGCAGGCAGATCTTCGTCATGTATTTGAGGTCAGAAAAGCCGCTGCTGAGGCTGATATCCATCAGCGTCATTTTCGTGCTTTCCATCAAAACCAGCGCCTTCTCAAAGCGGATATTGTTGAGATATTCCTGAAATGTCATGCCAAGGTTGTCACGGATAAAATGAGACAAATATGTGATTGTCAAACCGGTCTTTTCTGAAAGCTCCTGCAGCGTGATCTTCCTGGTATAATTTGCCTCGATATACTGTGTGATCTGCCGCAGCCGGTGGGAGCGGCGGTTTTTTGTGCGCTGATCCGACTCCTCCAGACGCCGGCATGGCAGCCAGCTGCACAGGTGACTCAAAAGCTGGAACAGGTTCGCCATGCAGTTGAGCGTGCTGATTTCGCCCTCCTGCGCGTAATTTGCAATCAGCTGCAGCACCAGCGCAACCAGCTGATTGTTCTGCGCATCGGTAACGTGCGCGCTGATATCCTCCTCCAGAAACTCATAATCACATAACTGGCGGATATAGTCCTGGCAGAACTGGTTGGAAATCTGGACAAAGGCAATCCGCGCGCCGTCAAAGCTGCAGCTGCTGAGCTCATGCAGCACATTGGAGTTGAACACCATCAGCCCGCCGGTTTTCACGTCAAAGCGCTTGTCCTGCAGATGCACCGTTACCTCCCCGCTGAGCACCAAGCACAGCTCCAGCTCGTTATGCAGATGGGGATTGCGGTGCAGCAGGTGCGTAAAGCCGATCATCACATGGTTGAGCCGCGGATACGATACCACCTCATATTCGTTCTGACTGATCATCGCGTTCCCTCTTTTCCGTCATCCAGCTATATGCTGTACTTACATTAAGTATAGGGAGACAGGGTCAGAAATGCAACCATATTACAGGTTGAAAGCAGTAAGAAATGCTGTATAATAAGGAAAAACCTTCAGGAGATGCCCATGATTTACACGCAGCACTACAATTCCCCTCTTGGCGGCATTCTGCTGGCTGCAGATGACGCGGGCCTGACCGGTCTCTGGTTCGAGGGGCAAAAATACTTTGCCGACCGGCTGCCTGCGGCGCAGGAGCAGCAGACGCCCATTCTTGCCAAGACGCAGCAGTGGCTTGATGCGTATTTTGATGGCAGGCAGCCGCCGGTGCTTCCGCCGCTGCGCCCAGCCGGCTCCGCCTTCCGGCAGCAGGTATGGCAGCTTCTGCTGCAGATCCCCTATGGTCAGACAACGACCTACGCCGCGCTTGCCGCCCAGCTTGCCGCCCAGCAGGGACTTGCGCATATGTCCGCGCAGGCCGTCGGCGGGGCGGTCGGGCACAATCCAATTTCCATTCTTATCCCCTGTCACCGCGTGGTCGGCACAAACGGTTCTCTGACCGGCTATGCCGGCGGCATCTCGCGCAAAATTCAGCTGCTGGAGCTGGAGCGCGCAGATATGCAGAGCCTTTTTATCCCGCCGCACGGAACCGCACAATGAAAGGAGCACAACCATGACGCCCTCCACTGCCGCAGCGCACATGATCGCGTTCTATCGCGGCGATCTGCATGACATCAATCACTTTCTGAAGGTGTGGACCTTCGCCCGGATCATTGGTGAGCAGGAGCAGCTCGATCCGCACACGCAGCTGCTTCTGGAGCTGACCGCCATCGTCCATGACATTGCCTGCCCGCTCTGCCGCCAGAAATACGGCAGCGCAGACGGCAAAAAGCAGGAGCTGGAAAGCCCGCCGCTCATCGAGGCGTTCTTTTCCAGCTCCCAGCTGCCGCCGGACGATATCCGGACAATCGGCTGGCTTGTCGCTCATCACCATACCTACACCGACGTAACCAGGCCTGAGCACCAGATCCTGCTGGAGGCAGACTATCTGGTCAATGCCGACGAAAGCGGCGCATCCGCAGCCGCCATCCGGAACGCCTGCGCCCATTTTTTCCGGACAAAGGCCGGCATCCGCCTGCTGCAGAGCGTATACCCCGCCGCTGCCACCTGACACACGCCTGCGGATACACGGCAACGCGGGACGATGGGGAATCTCCCTATCGTCCCGCGTCTTTTCCTGCTTCGTATCACATGCGTCAAATGCCTGCAGAAAACAGCCCGCACGGATTCTTGAAGTGACCCCAAGCGGTATAGATGCACGCCGAAGCCAGACAGGCACACCAGAAGCAGACTCGCCGCCAGCGCCGCATAGTGTAGAATGGGAGACTTTTTTGTCTGAATGGTAATTTTTTGCCCGATCTGATAGCCACGGTCCGGAAGGTCTGCAAACGTGCCGTCGTCTTTTAGCACCACACAGGATCCGTTTTGAATTCCCATCACAATTCCGCGCATTTACCGCACCCCCTTCGCGTGTCGAAATAGCTCTGCAGCGTCGGATAATCGCCGCCAAAAATCACAAGATCTGCCAGAATGTATTTTCAGTGGCGCTCTGACACCTTACCGTTCACGCCAAGCTCCTGCATGAGCATCTTTCCGGGCAGATGTCAGCGTGACTGTCCACAAAGCGTCCGGCGGCGCGGGACGCACAGCGGCGGATGAAGTCCATATTCTGTTCGATCCGCCGTTCACGCGCAGACATATCCTGCTGCGCCAGCTGAATCTCATTTTCCAGTGTCACATCCGCACCGCCCCTTTTCAGAATTATATTTATCATGGCATATCATCCACAAAAACTGTATCCCCTCCGCACCGAATAGAATACGAAGGGGCTGTGTTATTGTATATTATCCAAATTGCCGGAGGGTTTGTCCGATATGACAGCAGAGGTGCATGGGGTGTATAGAGAATAAAAAGGGGAGCGGGTTCGTCCGTTCCTCTTTTGTAACCGATGATGAAATCGGTAAGAGTTGTCGATGAGAGATTTTTCGTTAAGTCAAGATTTGAAAAGCGCAGGAATGTTATATGTATTTCAAACTTTTCAAACCACAGGATTGGCGGAAAGATCCGCCGAAGCACGTGGACGCAATTGTGTGGTGTTGCCTCAAGGAATTTCGCCGCGCTGAAACGCGCTATGACACGTTCCTTGTTTTTGTAATGGTCGCCGCGATCTGCGTCGCTTTCGGTATTTTGCATATTTGATCGCTGTTTTCAGACACACCCTAAGCTTTGTGTTGTAAAGTGCCTGCTGCATCTACGGCTGGATTATTGACCGGAAAGGATGTAGGAATCGTCAAAAAATACCCCTTGACACCGCCTCCACACTATGCTATTATAATGAAGCTTTAGGACATTGATATCGCGGGATAGAGCAGTTCGGTAGCTCGTCGGGCTCATAACCCGGAGGTCGGGGGTTCAAATCCCTCTCCCGCAACCATAAAACCACCGTATTTCGCTTGAAATACGGTGGTTTTTCTAACTTTTCGCATCATTTTGCAATTCCACAAAACTTGCTTTGACCCCATTTTGACCCCAATTGGTGCCGCTGCCCATAGGTTTAACTCAATTATCTGGAGTGGGTTCAGCCTGTT
>CAKUAM010000050.1 GCA_934636305.1 uncultured Oscillospiraceae bacterium | reverse complement strand
TGCATGATCCGGACAATGCGGTGGAATTTGATAATCTGCACACGTATTTCTTTACGGATACCGGCGTTGTCAAGTCTGTCGACGGCGTGTCGTTTGATGTCCCCATCGGCAAGACGGTCGGCGTGGTCGGCGAGTCCGGCTGCGGTAAGTCCGTGACGAGCCTGTCTCTGATGCAGCTGCTGCAGCGGCCGCAGGGCCAGGTCGTGGAAGGCGAGATCCGCCTGAACCTCGGCGACAAGGCGTATGACATTGCCAAGACGCCGAACGAAAAGATGCAGGGCCTGCGCGGCAACTATGTTTCGATGATTTTCCAGGAGCCGATGACGAGCCTGAACCCCGTGTTCCGCATCGGCGCGCAGATCGACGAGGTTATTGCGCTGCATGAGGGTGAGCACAAGACCAAGGACGAGATCAAAAAGCGCACCATCGGGATGCTGGAGACGGTTGGAATTGCCAACAGTGCCGGTGTGTATGAAATGTACCCGCATGAGCTCTCCGGCGGTATGCGCCAGCGCGTCATGATTGCAATGGCGTTGGCCTGCAACCCGAAGATCATCATCGCCGACGAGCCGACCACTGCGCTCGACGTGACCATTCAGGCGCAGATTCTCGATCTTCTGCGTCAGCTCAAGGACCGCATCAATTCCTCCATTATGCTCATTACCCATGACCTCGGCGTCATTGCCGAGATGGCGGATTACGTTGTCGTCATGTATGCGGGCCGCATCGTGGAGAAGGGAACCGCGGAGGAGATCTTTGCCCATCCGAGCCACCCCTACACCATCGGCCTGATGGCCTCCAAGCCGGTCGTCGGCAAGAAGGTCGACAAGCTGTATTCCATTCCCGGCAAGGTGCCGAACCCGGTCAACATGCCGGACTATTGCTACTTCAAGGATCGCTGTGAAATGCAGCTGGATTGCTGTAAAGGCGAATACCCATGCGAGATCAGCCTCAGCCCCACCCACAAGGTGAGCTGCTACCGGTATTACGATGAAAACAGAAAGGCGGGTGAGTAAGCATGGCGAAGGAAAGCAAAAACCAGACGATTGATTACGAACCCATCGAGTATGACCCGCAGTATATTCTGATGGTCAACCACCTGAAGAAGTATTTCCCGATCAAGGGGGGCCTGTTCTCTCAGACGGTCGGCCACGTGAAGGCGGTTGACGGCGTAACATTCAATCTCCGCCGTGGCTGCACCATGGGCCTTGTCGGCGAATCCGGCTGCGGCAAATCGACAACCGGCCGCGCCATTCTCCGTCTGTGCGGGGAAAAGACCGGCGGCCAGGTGTTCTTTAACGGCAAAGAGGTCTATGACCTGACCGATAAAGAGATGCGCGCGCTGCGCCCGAAGATGCAGATCATCTTCCAGGATCCGTTCTCCAGCCTTTCGCCGCGTCTGCCGGTCGGTGAGATCATCGGCGAGGCTGTGCGGGAGCATAATCTCGTGCCCAAGGCAGAATTTGACGATTATATTGATCAGATCATGGATAACTGCGGCCTGCAGCCGTATCACAAGACGCGCTATCCGCATGAGTTTTCCGGCGGTCAGCGGCAGCGAATCTGCATTGCCCGCGCGCTTGCGCTCAATCCGGAATTTGTCGTCTGCGACGAGCCGGTTTCTGCGCTGGACGTGTCCATTCAGGCACAGATCATCAATCTGCTGAAGGATCTGCAGGAAAAATATAACCTGACGTATCTGTTCATCTCGCACGACCTGTCCGTCGTTGAGCATATCTCCGACACGGTTGGCGTTATGTATCTCGGCAACCTCGTTGAATACGGAGAAACGCAGGATATTTTTGATCATCCGCTGCATCCGTATACCAAGGCGCTGTTCTCGGCCATTCCGATCTCGGATCCGACGATCAAGCGCGAACGCATTGTGCTGCAGGGCTCGATTCCTTCACCGGCCAACCCGCCGAAGGGCTGCAAGTTCCACACCCGCTGCCCGTATGCGACCGAGCGCTGCAAGCAGGAGGCGCCGAAGCAGCGCGAGGTGGAGAAGGGCCACTATGTGGTCTGCCATCTGTTTGACAAATGAAGCGGCGTGAACCCTTTGAGGACGACGGCCGGACCGTCGCCGACATGAGCGGTATTTACCGCGAATCCCCGCTGCGTCTGCCGCGGCGCAAGACCGAAAAGATGCAGGAGGACACGCAGCCAAAGCCGGCCTATACCCGCAAGGAACGCATCTGGGCAATGCTCGGGGCGATGAAGGCGGTGCTGGTCATTGCTGGGGTGTATATTCTGGGGCTTCTGGTGCTGCTTGCAATTTTGTTTTTGATTTGGAAACGCTGAAGCAACGGCGCACTGCCATCTGGCGGTGCGCCGTTGTGTGTCAGAACGCGTATGTCGGCATCGGCCCCTACATTGGCGGTTTTTTCTTTGGTCTTTCCCGCGCTGCCTGATACACCCTAGGCAAATCCGTACGGTAAAAAAATTTTATTGGCAGTACGGATTTGCCGCAGTAATTGAATCGCAGCGACTATCAGATTTGATGCCGAAATGACGGGCGGCTCGTTCTGGCGTGGCCGTTTCTGACGCGCCGCGAGCGGCATTTTCTGCTGCGCTGTTTTATCGGTTGCTTTTCCGGGCAAAAACAGTTAAAATGACATGTAAACTTAAAACAGAAGGAATGTTTATGACAGATAAGATCCATCGGATCCTGCAGACCGTGCAGAAGCCTGCGCGCTATGTGGGTGGAGAATATAATCAGATCATCAAAGATAAAAAGGATGTCGATCTGCGTGTTGCGTTCTGTTTTCCGGACACGTATGAGATCGGGATGTCGAATATCGGCATGCGGATTCTTTATGGCGTGATGAATGAAATGCCCGGCGTGTGGTGTGAGCGTGTGTTTGCGCCCTGGGGCGACATGGAGCAGCAGCTGCGAGAGAATGATATCCCACTTTTTGCGCTGGAAAGCCACGATCCGGTGCAGAATTTTGACCTGATTGCGTTCACGCTGGGCTATGAAATGTGCTACACGAGCGTGCTCAACATGCTGGAGCTTTCGCATGTGCCGCTCCTGGCGAAGGACCGGCATGGGCTGGAGAACATGGTGTTTGCGGGCGGCGTCTGCGCGGTCAATCCGGAGCCGCTTGCTGATTTCATTGATTTTTTCTCCATTGGCGAGGGCGAGGACATCACGCCGGAGATTCTCACATGCTACCGTGCGGCAAAGCAGCGCGGTGCGGACAAGCAGACCTTCCTGCGTGAGGTCGCGAAAATCCCGGGAGTCTATGTGCCGTCTCTTTATACGCATACGTATCAGGACGATGGGACGCTTGCAGCCATCGTGCCGGAGCCGGGGGCGCCTGCGCGTGTGACCAAACGGATTGTGCAGAATCTTGACACGGCGTACTACCCGACAAAGACGATTGTGCCGTCCACGCAGATTGTGCATGACCGCTCGAATCTGGAGGTGTTCCGCGGCTGTATCCGCGGCTGCCGGTTCTGTCAGGCCGGCTTCTGCTACCGGCCGATCCGCGCAAAATCCGCCGACACACTCTGCCGGCAGGCCATCGAGTCGCTGGAGGACTCTGGCAACAGCGAGATTACACTGGCGAGCCTTTCTACATCGGACTACCGTCAGCTTGAGCAGCTGGCCGACGGCCTGCTTGCCTATTGTGAGCCGCGGAAGATCAACCTCTCCCTGCCGTCGCTGCGCGCGGATAATTTCTCGCGGGAGCTTATGATGAAGGTACAGAAGGTGCGCAAGAGCGGCCTGACCTTCGCACCGGAGGCCGGGACGCAGCGGCTGCGCGACGCAATCAACAAAAATGTCACGGAGGAGGAAATTCTCTCCACCTGTGCGACCGCATTTTCCGGCGGCTGGAACAGCGTCAAGCTGTATTTCATGCTTGGCCTGCCGACAGAGACGGATGAGGATGTTGTTGGAATTGCGGAACTGGTCTATAAAATCATTCAGGTCTGGCGCGAGCATGCAAACGGGAAAAAGCGCGGTCTGTCCATCAATCTGGCTACGGCCTACTTTGTGCCGAAGCCATTCACGCCGTTTCAGTGGGCCGCGCAGATCACGCCCGAGGAATATCTGCGGCGTGTGCATCTGCTGCAGGCCAATCTGCATGCCAAGTGCGTGGATTACCGTTATCACGAATCGGATCTGAGCCGGCTGGAATCGGTCATGGCCCGGGGCGACCGCCGTGTGGGCCGCGTGCTGCTTGAGGCGCATCGGCTTGGCTGCAAACTTGACGGATGGGATGAATATTTCCGCAATGACCTCTGGCAGGAGGCGTTCCGATGCGCCGGTGTGGATCCGGATTTCTATACAACGCGCGGCTTTGGTACCGATGAGCTGCTGCCGTGGCAGACCATCGATGTCGGCGTCAGCATGAAGTTTCTGGCCCGCGAACGTGACCGGGCGCTGCGCTCGGAGCCGACGCCGGATTGCCGCACGCATTGCAACGGCTGCGGCGCAAGAGGTCTGAGTGAAAGGGGGCTTTGCGATGAATCGCCTGCTGTTTGAAAAGACCGGCGACGCGGTGTATCTTTCGCATCTGGATCTGATGCGGATTTTCCAGCGCGCGTTCAAGCGCGCAGATATTATGATCTGGCATTCGCAGGGCTTCAGCCCACGCGCATATGTTTCGATTGCGCTGCCGCTGTCGGTCGGCGTGCAGAGCAGCTGCGAGATTCTTGAGTTTGAAATTGAGGATGGATCCGTTGATATCCATAAGCTGCCGGCGCTTCTGAACCGGACGATGCCGGTGGGGATCCGCGTGCTGCAGGCATATGAAAGCAGCGTGAAATTCAAGCACCTGTCGCGTCTGGAGGCGGAGGTCACACTGGAATATGACAGCGGGATCCCGGAGGGGGCGCAGCCGGCCATTGCAGCGCTGTTTGCGCGTGACACCATTCTTCTGAGAAAGCGCACGAAAAGCGGGGAGGCGGACGTGGATATCAGGCCGATGATTTTCGAGCTTTCCATGCGCGCCATATCGCCGCAGGAGCTGCAGCTGACGGCGCTTGTCGCGGCGCAGAACCCGAGTCTGAACCCGCAGCTGCTGGTCAGCGCGGTGGAAACCTATCTGCCGGACTGCAAGCCGGATTTTGCGCGCATCCGCCGGCTTGAAATTTATGACGAGCAGATGCACCGATTCCGATAAAGGAGGATTCCCATGCAGGGCCATGTTACCATTCTGGGCGCTACGCCCAACGCTGCAGCCATGATTGCCTCGGGCGGCCGCATCTCCACGATGGACGGCACCGCGGACGAGATTTTTGCAAAGTCTCTGGCTGCCGGTCAGGAAAAAAATGAAAAGCTTGTCGCCAAGGTCGTGTCATCCGGTCATACCTCGGTACTGGAACATTGTTATGTAAACTTATCCTTTGAAAATGTATCGGTTTTTGCCGAGCAGTTTCTGATTGAGTTCCGGCTGGCGTCGTTCACGGTGAAATCGCGCCGGTACGTCGATTTCTCCAACGCGGGCTATGTGTTCCCGGCGTTTTCGGATTTCGCGCAGAAGGCCGTGTTTGACGAAACCGTGCGTGCGCTGTTTTCTGTGTATGATGCGCTGGAGGCGGCTGGTGTACCGAAGGAGGATGCGCGCTTTGTGCTGCCATATTGCTTCTGCAGCAATTTCTTCTGTTCCATGAATGCGCGGGAGCTTGTGCATGTCATGAACGAGCTGCGGTATGGCCGCGGCGCGTCCAATCCGGAGCTTTGCGCGCTGGGGGAGAGTCTGTTTGCCCAGTGTGAGCAGAAGCTGCCGTTTCTGGCGCTGCGGCGGCCGGAGGAATATTCGGCTGTGCCCTGTGTGCCGCTGCCGGAGGCAGATCCGCTTGTGCCGGAGGCACCGGTTACGATTCTTTCTGCGCCGGAAAACGCGGAAAAGCTGATCTGCGATGCGTACCAGATTGCGCAGGGGCGTGTGCCGCAGGCATTGGATGCGCAGGCACAGCGTACACTTTTGCGTGCGCTTCTGACAAGACCGCGCCGGCGCGAGCTGGAGCAGGCGGGCTTTACGCTGCTGTTTTCCGGCATGTCGCTCGCTGCGCTGATGCATATGACCCGCCACCGGATGCAGGCGCTGTGTGCGCCGGATCTGCTGGCAAACGCGGATTATACGCGCTATGTCCTGCCGCAGAGTGTTCTGGATGCCGGGCAGGAGCGCGTCTATCGGGATGCCTTTGCCCTGGCCGCACACGCCGCGGCGGAGCTGCAGGCGCTGGGCGCAGACAAGAACGTGCTGCGCTATCTGCTTCTGAGCGGCCAGACGGTGCCTGTCCTCACGACAATGAATGCCGGGGAGCTGTATGTGTTCTTCCGTCTGCGCTGCTGCAGCCGCGCCCAGTGGGAGATCCGCGCCTGCGCGGATGCAGCGCTGGCCGCGCTGCGGGAAAAGTCGCCGGTGCTGTTTTCTCTCTATGGCCCGACCTGCGTGGCTGCCGGGCGTTGCCCGGAGGGGAAGATGACCTGCGGCCGGCAGGCAGAGATGAAAAAAAGGTACGCGTTTGGAGAATAAAAGTCAGATCTTCTGTATATAAAAAGGTACGTCCAATTTCATGGACGTACCTTTTTATATTGGTCTGCAGATCTGCACGAGAACGTAGGAGAAAACACTGCCTTTTGATGATTTGCTGAAGTTTGGAAATTCCGGCATACTGTCCGGCAGCCAGTTTTATCGAATGAAATTGGTCCAGACCGGTGTTTCCTGCGTGGGCTCCGGTACGCCGGCGGCGCGTCCGGCTGCAATGCAGCGCAGCATCCACGCCATGTTCCGGGCCAGCACGCGCATGGCGCGCAGACCTTCCTCATCCTTCTGGACATCCTCCGGACATGCACCGTGGACATTGTTCCAGTAGCAGGAGGAGACGATCGGCATTTCCAGAATGCCGGGGTATTTGAGCAGCTGCTCATAGGTTGTCGTTGTGCCGGCGCGGCGCGCAGAGGTAATCACCGCGGCGGGCTTGCGGCGGAAATACTCCTTCGGTGCGGAGTAGAACAGCCGATCCATGAACGAAGTCATGTTGCCGGAGGCCGCCGCGTAGTGCACCGGTGAGCCGAACACAAAGCCGTCGGCGTCCTTTGCCTTTTCGGCGAAGTCATTGACGCTGCCGCCAAAGACGCATTTGCCTGCCTTCGCGCAGCCGCCGCAGGCGATGCAGCCGCCGATGGGATTGTTGCCGATCCAGAAAAACTCGGCGTCAAGCCCCTCCTGCTGCAGCGTGCGCGCAATTTCCTGCAGCGCGGTATCGGTGCAGCCGTGTTCGTGCGGGCTGCCATTGACCAAAAGTACCTTCATGGTAGAATCCCTCCAAAGAGTTTGATGTCCTTTTCATATCACAAATCCGGGGCGAATGCAAGCGGCTGCCGCGCACAGCTTCATAAAATCTTAATGCGCTTGCTGCTTGTTTGTTCATCAGATTTCCGGTATCATGTGTACAGAAAGAGGAGGGACACCACATGCAGCATATTCTGGTCTGCGACGATGGGGCAGATATCGTCGCGGCGTTGAAAATTTACCTGGAATCGGACGGCTACTGCGTCCATGCGGCGGAGAATGGCCAGCAGGCACTGGAGCTGGCGCGGACGGAGCCGGTGCAGCTGGCGCTGCTGGATATCATGATGCCCGGCATGGACGGCATTATGACCATGGCGCGGCTGCGCGAATTTTCCAATATTCCGGTCATTCTGCTGACGGCAAAGTCAGAGGATTCTGACAAGATTCTGGGCCTGAGCGTGGGGGCGGATGATTATATTACAAAGCCCTTTAACCCGGTGGAGGTGCTGGCGCGCGTCAAATCCCAGCTGCGCCGCTTTCTGCAGCTTGGAGCCGCCGTCCAGACCCCGTCTGCCATTACAGTCGGCGGGATCCAGCTGGACCACGACGCCAAGCGTGTGACGCTCGACGGGCAGGAGATTGCGCTTACGCCAAAGGAGTATGATATTCTGTATTTCCTGATGAAAAATCCTGGAAAGGTCTTTGCCCCGGGGGAGATTTATCAGGCCGTCTGGAACGAGGCACCGCTTGGCATTGACAATACGCTGGCTGTGCACATCCGCCATCTGCGGGAAAAGCTGGAGATCAATCCGTCGGATCCCAGATACCTGAAGGTCGTCTGGGGCAAGGGCTATAAGCTGGAGGGAGGCAGAAAATGAAACGGCTTCAATCAAAGCTCTGGGTGAAATGTACGGCTGTTGCGCTGCTGGTTGTGTTTGGGCTTCTGCTGGCTGCGTCGGCGCTTGGCATTGCATATCTTGCGGTCAATCAGGCGTATGATGACGGTGGTGATGCGATGCGGCAGCAGCTGGCCGAGGATGTTATGTATCAGACCATCCAGTCAGATGCCTGGAGCGCGCTGACGGCGTACAAGCGGGGACAGCAGGAGAATCTCAAGTTGATCCAGGAAAAGTACACGGCGGACAAATCCAATCTCTATTTTGCATGGGTGAATGAGCAGACCGGTGAGCCGGTGCTTCAGATCGGGGAGGCGGATGCCACGCCGTTTGCAAGCAGCCATTACAGCATGCACCAGAGCTTCACCTACTATAGCGATGCCGACGATGATATTGTATATGCGCTGCATGTATATCTGCGCGATCCGCTGTCGGCGCATGACCGCGTGTATACGGTGCTGCAGCGGGGGCAATGGCTGATTTCTATGCGCGTGTGGCTGATCGTGCTGGCGGTTGTGTTCCTTGCGGTGTGCGTGTTCCTGTTTATTTTCCTTCTGTGCGCCATGGGGCGCAAGGAGGGCGTGGACGGCATTTATCTCTACTGGTTCAACCGTGTGCCGCTCGATCTTGCAATCTTCCTGCTCATCGCGCTCGGCGGCTGCTGGGTGGGACTGCTGGCAGATATGATATCGTTGTGGGATTTCTGGTCGTACCTGCTGGCCGGTGCGGGCATCGCAGCGCTGCTTCTGCTGTTCATCCTGAGCTTTGCGGGACGAGTCAAGGCGCCGGGACTTTTTAAAAACTCGCTCATTTACATTGTCTTTGCATGGATCTTCCGCGCGCTGGCCAGGATTCCGATGGTCTGGCGGACAATGCTGATCTGGGGGGCCTGGTGCATCGTTGACCTGTATCTCTCATTCGGGCAGAGCTACAGCCGGAGCAGCCTCCTGCCGGTCCTGTGGGTGCTTTCGCGCTGCGTGCTGACGATTGTGATTTTGTACCTGGCTTCCAGCCTGAAGCTTTTGCAGAAGCAGGGGCAGGCCATTGCCGAGGGTAAGACAGATTACAAGGGCAAGCCTATTCCCGGATGGCTGCCAGCGCTCAAAACCCACGAGAAAAATCTGCAGAGCATTCAGGCCGGCATTGGAAAGGCTGTTGACGAGCAGCTGCGCGCCGAGCGCATGAAAACGGAGCTGATTACAAACGTCTCGCATGATATCAAGACGCCGCTGACGTCGATTGTCAATTATGTGGACCTTCTGAGCAAGGAGGATATCCAGCCGGAGAAGGCGAAGGAGTATGTTGCGGTTCTCGGGCGGCAGTCGGCCAGGCTCAAAAAGCTGACGGAGGATCTGGTGGAGGCGTCCAAGGCTTCATCCGGCAGCATGGCAGTGCATTTGGCAGCCACAGATGTGAACGTGCTGCTCAGCCAGATGGCGGGCGAATATGTCGAGCGGCTGGAGGCCGCGCAGCTCGAACCGGTATTCAAGCCCGATCCGGTGCAGCCGAAGATTCAGGCGGACGGAAAGCTTCTGTCGCGTGTGCTGGGCAACCTGTTCTCCAACATCTGCAAATATGCCATGCCCGGCACGCGGGTGTACTTTGAGAGCGCGGTGGAAAACGGCGTTGTTGCCATGCGCTTTAAGAACATTTCCCGCTATGAGCTTGATATCCCGGCGGAGGAGCTGATGGCCCGCTTTGTGCGCGGCGACCGCTCCCGTCATACGGAGGGCAGCGGGCTGGGCCTGTCCATTGCGCAGAGCCTGACCGAGCTGCAGGGCGGCACGTTCCGGGTGGCCGTCGATGGGGACCTTTTTAAGGCGGAGCTGATTTTCACGGAATATAAGGGCTGAATCAACAAAAAATAGTGTATATTCGTCTGATTACTGCTATGACGCAGTTCTGTGGGCAGTCGAGCAGGGGATCACCAACGGCACCACCGCCACCACGTTCAGCCCGGACAAGGCCTGCACGCGCGGCGAGATCGTGACACTTCTGTACCGTACCTCCGGCAGCCCCATCAGATTTCAGAATTTTCCTCTCCAAATGGTGGGGAACGGATCATACTTTCTTTCTCGCTTCTCCGAGAAAGAAAGTATGACAAAGAAAGAGGAGCCTGAGGGGATTTCGAATTTCCCCTCAGACTTCGTCGGAATCAAAGCTTACGAAACGAAGCCTTGCACAGCAAAGCTTCTTATTCTATCGCTTTGTTCCTCCTCTTGCGATGCAGACCGCAGGCTGGGTCTGCATCGCAGAAACCGCTTCGGTTTTCTTGGATCTTTCCCGCGTTGCCTGTCAGACTAATGCGAATCCGTACTGCGTAACAGATTTTGTTGGCAGTACGGATTTCCTGCAGGTATTAAACCGTAACTGCTATCAGATTTGATGCCGAAATGACGGGCGGCGCGTAGCAAGACTCCGGTAAGGGGTGTTGGGGCGATATGAGCTCTATCAAGTTTGGCTGTTGCCTACGTTCAGATGCAGGATGCAGCAACCGCGTCCAAGCGCCCCGTTTCTCCCCCATCTTTTCCGGCAGCCAACCAGCGACATCGTCGCTGGTTGGAAAGGAAGAAACGGCCACAGAGGATAAGAGACGGCGTTTACGGCGGCTCGTTCTGTCGTGGCCGTTTCTGACGCGCCGTCGGAGACAGAACCAAGTTAAAAATTTCAGAAATATCACATTCGGCGCAGGCCGCTTCTGGAAAAATAAATACCTTTGGTTCATCTTTACCGATAAAAACCGGCAGCCACCTCGTATAAAGTGGCTGCCGGTTTTTTATGCCGCTGTTCCTGGCGGACGAATATACCTTGCGTTAATATCCGGCGCCGGGCGCATGTTGATGCCGGACACAATGCCCATGGCAAAGAACATGGTTACAAGTGAGCTGCCGCCGTAGGAAAAGAACGGGAGCGTCAGACCCACGACCGGCAGAATGCCGATGCACACGCCGATGTTGATGAATACCTGTGCTGTCAGCATGCCGGCGATGCCGACGCAGATGAGCCGGTTCATGTAGTTGCCGGATTTGATGCCGACGTAGATGATGCGGATGATAATGGCCGTCAGCAGAATCAGCACAGCCATGCAGCCGAGCATGCCGAGCTCCTCACCGATGGACGAGAAGATCAGGTCGGTGTGCTGGGCGGGGATAGAGCCACTCTGCACCATGGTGCCGTGGTAGAGCCCCTGGCCCGTGATGCCGCCGTTCTGCAGCGCGCGCAGACTGCGGTTCATCTGATAGCGCTCGTTCTGGGCCAGCGGGTCGATCCGGGAGTCAAACAGGACGAGAATACGGTTCTGCCGGTCGGCCGACAGGTACCGCCACAAAAACGGGGACACGGCCACGACCGCGCCGAATGCGCCGAGGAACCAGAAGATGTTCACGCCGCCGACAAAGGCCATGATGACGAAAATGCACAGATACTGCAGCGCCACGCCAAGATCCTCTGAGCAGACGATAATCAGCGCAAACAAAAACAGCGTGATGACGGCCAGCCGCATAACGGTCGAGATGTGCGAAATTTTATTCTGCCGGATACTCATGGTCTTGGCCAGGACAAGAATAAAGGGGATCTTACAAAGCTCCGCCGGCTGGATGGAAAACGGCAGAAAGCTGAAATCCAGCCACGAGCGGTTGCCGCTTCGCGTATCGCCGAAGGGGATCAGAAGCAAAATAAAGGCAATCGAGAAAATAAGCAGCAGCTCACGCCGCTCAGCAATGATATCGACGTCAATGAGCGTGAACAGCACATAAAGCGTCACGCCGAGGATCAGCGCAAGGATCTGGATGCGCACATACTGTGCGCTGCCGCGGTAATTGGTTGCGCTGGAAATGACCACGATCCCAAAAATACTGGCGGCCACACAGAGGCTGAGCAGCACCATGTCCGCACGCCGGACAAAATCACGGATGGCTTTCCAAATGACGTGCAAAAAACCGCCTCCTTTCGCGGGAATGGAAAATGGAATGCTCACTCAATTTTACAGTATATCAAAAATCGTCAGGAGTGTAAACAGCTTTTTTGTTTTGCATTGATTTTCCGTCGAAACTATGGTACAATGCAGCAGATAAAATGGGGTAGAATGGGGATGGAATGAGTGCAAGTGACGACGCACAGCGCGGACGAGACGCAGGCGCTCGGCGCAAGACTGGCGGCAAGACTGCAGCCCGGCGATGTGCTGGCGTACTATGGCGATCTTGGCGCCGGTAAGACGGCGCTTACGCGCGGAATTGCGCAGGGACTCGGCGTGCAGGACTGCGTGACAAGCCCCACCTATACGATTGTCAATGAATATCTCTCTGGCCGGCTGCCCCTGTTCCATTTCGATATGTACCGGCTCTCCTCCTCTGAGGAGCTGTTTGATATCGGCTGGGAGGATTATCTGGCCCGCGGCGGCGTGTGCGCGGTGGAATGGAGCGAGAATGTGGACGATGCGCTGCAGGATGCGATCCGCGTGAGCATAGAGAAGGATCCGGATGAGCCGGACACGCGGCACATCACCATCACAGGAGGCGAACGCTTTGAAGATCTTGGCCTTTGAATCGTCGGCGCGGGCTGCCAGCGTGGCGCTGGTGTCAGATGGCGCGCTGCTGTCGGAGTATACGCAGAATTCCGGCCAGACGCACAGCCGGACGCTCATGGAGATGGCGAAGGATCTGCTGGTGAACTGTTCGCTCACACCGCAGGATGTGGACGCTGTCGCTGTGGCGGCGGGCCCTGGCAGCTTTACGGGAATCCGTATCGGCATGGCCGCGGCCAAGGGCTTTGCCTGGGGGCGGCAGCTTCCGCTGTACGGCGTGTCCACGCTGGAGGCCATGGTGCGCGGCGCGGCATATGCAGACGGCGTGTGGTGCGCGTGCATGGACGCAAGAAAGCAGCAGATCTACAATGCCTGTTTTACGCTGCAGCAGGGGACGCTGCAGCGGCTGACGCCGGACAGAGCAATTGCCATTTCGGAGCTTGCCGGGGAGCTTGCGGCTACGCAGCAGACCATCTATCTGGTGGGCGACGGCGCAAAGCTGGTGTACGACACACTTGCCGGGCAGCTGCCGCTTGTCCTGCTGCCGGAGCAGCTGCGGCAGCAGCGGGCGGCCGGTACGGCGCTTTGCGCGTATGACATGGCGGTATCCGGGCAGACGGGCGACGCTGCGGCGCTGGTACCCAATTATCTTCGCATGGCGCAAGCAGAACGGACAAGACAGGAAAATAAAGATTTTTATTTGAAAAGATAAAGGAGACAGATTATGAGCACGAATGCATTCGGAGAACATGTACATGTGATGGATCATCCGCTCGTTGCGCACAAGCTGACGATCATGCGCGACAAGAACACCAGCGTCAAGGATTTCCGTGAGCTGGTCAGTGAGATTGGCATGCTCATCACCTATGAGGCGACGCGCGATCTGCCGCTGACAACCAAAACGGTCGAGACACCGATCTGCACGGCGCAGGAGCCGACGCTTGCCGGCAAGAAGATTGCAGTTGTGCCCATTCTGCGTGCTGGTCTTGGTCTTGTCGACGGCGTTCTGCGGATGGTTCCGGCTGCGCGTGTCGGCCATATCGGCATGTTCCGGGATGAAGAAACGCTGGAGCCGCACGTCTACTTCTGCAAAATGCCGAAGGATATCGCGGAGCGCGATATTATGATTGTCGACCCGATGCTTGCCACGGGCGGTTCGGCGGACGCGGCCATTGCCGAGATGAAAAAGCGCGGCTGCCATAACATCAAGCTCATGGTGCTTGTCGCCGCACCTGAGGGCATCCGCTGCATCACCAGCAAGCACCCTGACGTCGAGATCTACTGCGGCGCCGTTGATGAAAAGCTCAATGAACACGGCTATATTGTGCCGGGCCTGGGCGATGCAGGCGACCGCATTTTCGGCACGAAGTAAGCGCGCGTTTCTTGACATTATCTGCGCGGAAGTTTATAATATAACCGTAATATCAGCCTTTTTGGCTTTTAGAATTCTTGAAAGGAAAGACGTATATGATTTATACTGCTGAAGTCAAGCATATGTGCCCGGTTGCCAAGGGCGCGTATCATGGTCCGGCTCCCATCCCCGAGGAGGGCAAGTGGGTTCAGGCAAAGGAAATCAAGGATATCTCTGGTTTTACCCACGGCGTGGGCTGGTGCGCACCGCAGCAGGGCGCATGTAAGCTGAGCCTGAATATCAAGAACGGCGTCATCGAGGAAGCTCTGGTGGAGACCATCGGCTGCTCCGGCATGACCCATTCCGCCGCTATGGCTTCCGAGATTCTCATCGGCAAGACCATTCTTGAGGCGCTCAACACCGACCTCGTCTGCGACGCCATCAACACCGCCATGCGTGAGCTGTTCCTGC
>CAKUAM010000049.1 GCA_934636305.1 uncultured Oscillospiraceae bacterium | reverse complement strand
CAAAGCTTCCGAAACGAAGCCTTGCGCAGCAAGGCTTCTTATTCTGACGCTTTGTTCCTCCTCTTGCGATGCAGACCACAGGCTGGGTCTGCATCGCAGAAACCGCTTCGGTTTTCTTGGATCTTTCCCGCGTTGCCTGACAGACCAATGCGAACCTGTATACATGGCAAACTATAGTTTTCCTTTGATATCCAAGAGATGAAGAACCTGCTCTGCCTTTGGCGGATTGCCCCCAGCAGCCTGCCATCCAGCAAGAAACGCTGCCCGCACAATAACAAATAGAGCATTTTCTGCATCATCATATTCGTGCCGGTCAAGAAATGCGTCGAATGCCAGTTCAAATTCATTAGCTTCCATATTAATTCCTCCTATAATCTCAATATAGCCCACTTATGGGCAATTGCCAATTATAGGGCATCCCCATACGATGGTTTTATCGTACCGGAGGGATGCACATGATTATATATGATCGGCTATGGAAAACCATGAAAGAGAAGGGAATCTCGCAGTATCGTCTAATTCAAGAGTTTCATTTCAGCACAGGTCAGCTTGACCGGCTGCGCAAGAATGGAAACGTCAATACATATACGCTGGATCAGCTTTGCCGGATTCTTGGCTGTGATCTCAATGAAATTGCGGAATACAAGCCGGATATTATGGTTTCTGACCACAAATCAGAGGTTTAACAGAATTGTACAGCGCCTGTGGCGCGGGAAAGATCCAAGAAAACCGAAGCGGTTTTCTTGGTCGCTTTCAGGGAGTCTGAGGGGAAATCGAAATCCCCTCAGGCTCCTCTTTCTTTGCCATACTTTCTTTCTCGGAGAAGCGAGAAAGAAAGTATGATCCGTTCTATACTGTTTAGAGAGACAAAAAATGATGAGAAAGCGGCCTATTTTGCTTTTGCAGAAGTGGGAAGGAAAGTATGATCTGCTTTATTGATAAATGAAAAAAATATAAATTCCCCGGTGCGAAAGGCACCGGGGAATCCTTTTACTGTCTGGATTTCATCAGCGAACGCATTCTTGCCGCGTGGTCAAGCTGGCGCTTGCGGATCCGCAGCGATTTCGGCGTGACCTCCAGCAGCTCATCGTCAGCAAGATACTCCATGCACTGCTCGAGGGACAGAACCGTCGGCGGCGTCAGGCGAATGGCCGCGTCAGAGCCGGCCGCACGCATGTTCGTCAGCTGCTTTTTCTTGCAGACGTTGACGGTCATATCCTCATTGCGGTTGCATTGGCCGACGACCATACCGGCATAAACCTCCACGCCAGGCCCGATGAACAGAGCGCCGCGGTCCTGGATGCCGCCAAGACCATAGGCGGTTGACTCACCAGTTTCAAACGCAACGAGCGAACCGGTCAGGCGGCGGGAGATTTCACCCTTGACGGGTGCGTAGCTGTCAAGCGTCGAGGCCATGATGCCCTCGCCGCGGGTATCGGTCAGAAATTCATTGCGGTAGCCGAACAGGCCGCGCGTCGGAACAAGAAATTCCAGACGCATCCGGCTGCCGACCGGCGTCATGGAGACAAGATCGCCCTTGCGCTGCGAAATCTTGTCAATCACGGAGCCGACAGAGCCCTCCGGCACGTCGGCGACCATGCGTTCAATCGGCTCGCAGAGCTTGCCGTCAATCTCCTTATTGAGCACGTGCGGCGTGGAGACCTGGAACTCATAGCCCTCGCGGCGCATCGTCTCAATCAGGATGGAAAGGTGCATTTCGCCGCGGCCGGCGACGTTGAATGCGTCGGTGCCCATCTCGTTCACATGCAGCGACACGTCCTTCAGCAGCTCACGCTGCAGCCGGTCACGCAGATTGCGGGAGGTGACATACTTGCCCTCGCGGCCTGCAAATGGCGAGTCGTTGACAGAGAAGGTCATCTCGATGGTCGGATCGGAAATTTTGACGAACGGCAGCGGCTCAACGTGCTCTACGTCACAGAGCGTGCGGCCGATGGTAATATCGGAAATGCCGGAGAATGCGACAATCTCACCGGCAGATGCCTCCTGGATGGGGCTGCGGCCAAGACCGGTGAACTCGTACAGTGCGACGACCTTTTCCTTCTTCTTGACGTCCGGATCGTGGTAGTCGCAGACAATGACTTCCTGGTTCTGGCGGATGGAGCCGCGCTCAATGCGGCCAATGCCCATACGGCCGACAAATTCATTGTAGTCGATGGAGGAAACCAGAATCTGCAGAGGGCCGTTGGGATCACCCGTGGGGGGATCGATATAATTGACAATGGTGTCGAACAGCGGGGTCAGATCGGTGCCCTTTTCATCCGGGCCATAGGACGATGTGCCCTCGCGCGCAGAGCAGAAGATCGTGGGGGAGTCAAACTGCTCCTCCGTGGCGTTGAGGTCGAGCAGAAGCTCGAGAACCTCGTCCATGACCTCGTGGACACGGGCATCGGGACGGTCAATTTTATTGACAACAACGATGACCTTATGGCCAAGCTCCAATGCCTTCTGCAGCACGAAGCGCGTCTGCGGCATGGGGCCTTCGGCTGCGTCGACGAGCAGCAGAACGCCGTCGACCATCTTGAGAATCCGTTCGACCTCACCGGAGAAATCGGCGTGGCCCGGGGTGTCGACGATGTTGATTTTGTAGCCTTTATAGTGGACGGCGGTGTTCTTGGCAAGGATTGTGATGCCGCGCTCGCGCTCGAGATCGCCCGAGTCCATTACGCGGTCGGCCACAACCTGATTTTCCCGGTAAACGCCGCCCTGCTTGAGCATCTGGTCGACCAGCGTGGTTTTGCCGTGGTCAACGTGTGCGATGATTGCAATATTACGAATTTTATCCTGCGTCATATGAGGCGCCCCTTCCTTCTGTAGCCTGAAAATCTCACAAACATGAATTTTAACACAGCGACATGCGAAACACAAGGGGTTTCTGCAAGAAAAACGTGTAAGATCTGTGCCTTTTATGAGAAAATTTTGTGAAAACCGACACATCTGTGCCATCCGGCCAGGCAAAGTGCGGCTCCGATGCATACAATGAGGCGAAGGAGGGTGAAACCCATGCAACCACTCAGCGAAACGCAGACCCAGAAGGTCTGGAGCCGTGTAATGAACGCGAAGGCCGTCCCGGCAATGGCCGGGGCAGAGGATTCCACGCCGTCCGGCCTGACAGCCGAGACGCTGCAGGAGCTGGTCATGCAGGAACGATCCGACAGCGCGACGTATGCGCTGCTGGCATCGCGACTGCGGGGCAGGGCGCGCGCCATGCTGCAGGAGCTTGCCGGGCAGGAGCAGTGCCACGCGAAGAAATTTGCCGCGCTCTATTTCCTGCAGACGGGCAAAAAGCTCTGTTCGCCGCCCGGCAGGCCGGAGTGCGTCACCTGCATCAACGAAACGCTGCGCCAGCGGTACGCGGCGGAGCTGGCAGATTATGCGCACTATCTGGAGCTTGCAAAGGCGGCGGGCGCGCAGCGCTGCATGCTGGAGGGCATTGCCGCGGAGGAATGCCGGCACGCGCAGATGATTGTCTGCATTCTGCAGAACTGCCTGTAAAAGCAGATCCATATGTCTTTACGGAGGGCGCGCCGCCGCCCTTCGTAAATTTTTTTCCGCAGATGCAACATTTCCGGATGCGCGATTGTATACAGGACAGAACGACGGGAGCGCCGGTCAAAAAACAAATCGCGCATACGCGCAGGAGGATTTATGAATATGAAAAAGACATTGGCAATCACACTTGCAGCCGTAACGCTGCTGGGACTTGCTGCCTGCAGCAAAACGCAGCCAGCCGTGCAGCCGGCGAGCACGCAGAAGGCGGATGTGCAGATCCAGAACTCGTGGACGGATTACGAGTCTCCGGAGGCTGCGGAGGCGGCAGTGGGGTATGAGATTTCGATTCCGGAGAGCATCAGCGGCTGCTCGGACAAGCAGTACCGGGCGATGGAGCAGGACGGCGATACGATGCTGGAGGTTATCTATGCAGCGGACAGCGAGGCTGAAACGGAGGCGGGCCGTGTGCGCAAGGCGCCCGGCAGCGAGGATATCAGCGGGGATTATAATGAGTATGCCGAGCAGCAGAGCATGACTGTCGGCAGCGTCAGCGCCACGTGCAAGGGCGAGGGCGGCCTGGTGAAGCTTGCAATCTGGACAGACGGCGGATATACTTACGCTGTATCTGTGGAGGATGGCTGCACGGCAGACGAAATGGCAGCGCTCATTTCGCAGATTGCGTAACAAATTGACCGCCATGCAGCACCCGCTGCATGGCGGCTTATGAGGAGAGAACCGATGGAACAATGCTTGACACTGCATACAGGCGGACTGGCCGGGCGGATTTTTCGCGCGATCTGCCGGGTGTTTGCGCCTGCGGATACGCCGCTGCAGGCACAGACGCGGGAGACCGTCAACGCGCGCGCGGAAAAAATTCTTGATACCTACGGAAACAGCCTCCTGCGCTATGCCTACAGCTATCTGCACAACATGGCGGACGCGGAGGAGACACTGCAGGATACGCTGATCCAGTTTCTGAAAACAGCACCGGCGTTTATGAGCCAGGAGCATGAAAAGGCATGGCTGCTGCGCGTGACGGCCAATATCTGCAAGAACAGACTTGCCTATAACCGGGTGCGGCAGACGGATGAGCTGAATGAGGAGCTGGCAGCTGAGGGGCGCGAGGATCTGTCGTTTGTCTGGGAGGCTGTCCGGCAGCTGCCGGAGCGCTACCGCGAGGCGGTGCACCTGTTTTATTATGAGGGCTACAGCACAAAGCAGATTGCGCAGATCCTGCAGAAGAAGGAGGCGACTGTCCGCTCGGATCTGCACCGCGGACGCGGGCAGCTGCGCAGGATCCTGAAGGAGGCGTATGACTTTGAGCAGGCAATATGATGAGATCATGGATAAAATTACGCTCACGGACGAGATGCGTGCGCGCATTTTGAAGAATACCGGTTATGTGCTGCGGAATGGGGAAAAGCCACGCCGGAGTGCAAAGCGCTATGCGCTGCTGGCGGCGTGTCTGGCGGTGGTGGTGCTGGGGGCGCTGCTGGCGCCGCGCTTTGCGGATATCCGGCAGGAGCCAGGCTTTAAGGACGACCAGCAGGAGCTGCAGTCGTCGATGCAGGCTTCATCGGCCGATGAGGCGCCGCTGGAGCAGTCACAGCCTATGGCGGCGGCCAACGGCATGGCGGAGGTTCCAGACGCTGCAGCGCTGGCTGCCGCAGTCGGCTTCCCGGTGTCGGAGGCGACGATGCTGCCGTTTGCGGCGGAGCAGACGACCTATGTGGATTACTGGGGCGGCATGGCGGAGATCAACTATAACGGCGAGGGACAGACGGCCAGCCTGCGCAAATCCATCGGAGCAGCGGATAATTCCGGCGATTACAATGCGTATTCCGCCAGTGCAACGGTATTGGTGGAGGGGATGGAGCTTATTCTCAAGGGCGCGGCGGAGGACAGCTATACGCTGGCAATCTGGACAGACGGTGTGTATGCGTATTCGATGTCTGTCTCGCAGCCGCAGAACGCAGATGCATGGACGCAGATTGTGAAGGGGGTACAGGTATGCAGCTGACAGCAGAAACACAGATCCGGCTTTGGATTGACGAGTCGCAGCGGCTCGTTTCCTGCCACGCAATCGCGGAGGGCTGTGAGCGTTGCTTTGTCCGGTATGCAGAATTTGCGGAGTTTATCCGCAGCCTGATCGGAAGGGGATTCCGCTTTCAATGAAAGTCTGCTATGATAGCTGCAGGAGGAGGCATGCAGATGGAACGCAGGAATAACTATGAGATTCAGGCGGCGCAGGCGCGCAGGCTGTTCTGTACGTACGATATGGAGGCAATCATCCGCGCGCACGCGCTGCAGGCGGATGCAGCGTATCTGTATCTGCGGCTGCTTGACGAGCGGTACCGTGTCTGCCGTGCAGACGGGCATATTTTCCGGGAAAAGAAGGACGGCTGGATTCCGGCGGACAGCTTTGATGAGGCTCTGACCATTTTTGACCTTCTGAGTACGATCCGGCCCGACCAGTGCGCGGCCGGAGTCTGGAAAACAACGCAGGAGTTTGGCGGTCAGGTACATCGCAATCTGGTGGAAAATGGACCGGCCAGCGCGCTGGAGCGGCTGTTTGACGCGCAGCCGGAGCGGCTGGAGCATGCATGCCTGGCGCTTGGCGGTGCGGCGATGCCGGGGGCGGATCTTTTCTATGCGCTGCCGTTTTTTGACAGAATCCGCATGGCGGTGCAGTTCTGGCACGGTGATGAGGAGTTTGCGCCGCGGCTGCGGTTTTTGTGGGACGCGAATGCCGACCGGTACTTGCGGTACGAGACGATGTACTATGCCATGGGGCTTGTGCGCGAACGGCTGCAGGAGTACGCATAATTGATTTATATGGAATCCGGGCAGATGCCTGTGCAGCATGCACGGGCGTCTGCTTTTCTGCGCGCAAAATTGACAATGCTGCGCAGACAGGGTATAACAGAAGCAGTAAAACAGGAAGGGAGCTGTTGGTATGACAATGACAAATATGGAGCGCAGCGCAAACAAAAAAATTAAATTCTGGTTAGGGTGTATCTGAAAACTCCCAACGCACCCGGACAGCGGGCCTTTTCGCGGTGCGCCGCGTCATTTTTCCTTGAAATACGTCAGTATTCCTGCGAAAAAATGTCTTGCTCACCACGAAAAATCCTCGCTGCCGGTCACATCATGAGTTTTCAGATACACCCTAGGAGAAAAACATGCTTACATACCACAAAACCACGGAAGAAGAAAAGAGGATCATCACACAATGGACGTATGAAGGGCCATACGCGATATATAACAGTGAGCCCTACGAGCAGCAGAAGAAACGGGGCGCCGGGTTTGCCAATCCAAGGAATAACTTTTATTCCTTTTATGCAGACGGAGGGCTCATTGGGTTTATCAATCTGTATGAGGAGGAAACTGAGGTTTTCTTTGGGATTGGTGTAAATCCGGTGTGCTGCGGTAAGGGATACGGGCAGCAGATGACCCGCATGGCGTGCGGGCTGTCTGAACAGCTGTTTCCGGGGAAGCTGATGTATCTTGAGGTCAGAACGTGGAACACCCGTGCGGTCCGGTGCTATGAAAAGGCGGGGTTCTGCAAAACAGGGGAGCCGATCCGGCAGATAACATCAGCAGGAGAAGGAATGTTTTATCGCATGGTTCAGAAACAGACCAAGGCGAATCCGTACTGCGTAACAGATTTTATCCGCAGTACGGATTTCATGCACCTATGAAACTGCAGCGGCTGCCAGATTTGATTCCGATATGACGGGCGGCGCGTAGTGGGATCCGGTAAGGTGACTTGGTGCGATATGACAGTCAGCAAGTTGGGTTGTTGCCTAAATTCAGAGGCGGCAGGCACCAAGCGTTCCCCAAGCGCCCCTTTTCTCCCCCTATCTTTTCCGGCAAGACGGAAAAGATAGGGCCGTCGGAGACATTTCAAAAAAACGACCAGCGACACAATAGCTTCTGACGTGCTGCCGGAGGTATACGGCAGGAACAATGATGCGGAAAACTTTGATTTTGAGATATATGCAGCAATTGTAAAAATCAGCGTTATTGACAAAGAACCCGGCGTGACCGAGAGGGCCACGCCGGGTTTTGTATCGAATGAGAGAAGAAGGCAATTTATTGTGTGCAGTGTGCCAGCGGATTACTCTGCCAGCTTTTTGCCGAGCTCACGGCAGGCATTGAGCGCATCGTCGTCCGGTGCGTCGCAGCAGATGACGCTCTGGGCGGCAAGCTTGATGCCGGCGTCGGCGCAATCCTGCTCCCAGTTGCGCATCCATTCGCCATCGCCCCAGCCATAGGAGCCGAACAGGGCGATATCCTTGCCGCCGAGCTTATCCTTGCAGGCGGTGAACATGGGCTCAAATTCTGTTTCCTCGAGGACCTCTGCGCCCATAGCCGGGCAGCCGAACGCGATGGCGTCCAGAGCGGCCAGACCGTCCGCGTTTACCTCGCCCGATGTCAGCATGGTGCACTCGGCACCGGCTGCGCGCATACCCTCTGCAACGGCGTTGGCCATGGACTCTGTGTTGCCGGTGCCGCTCCAATAAATAACTGCTGTCTTTTTCATATTGTGACTTCCTTTCTTGCTTATCCTGCGACGGTCAGACGGTCCATACCGGAGCCGGACTGCCAGAGCCGACAGTAGGTTTGCGTACATTCTTTGTATTTCCGGAAGGTTTCCTGCGCCTGCTCGGCGTCGCCGTAGACCTTCCACATACCCTTGCATTTGAAATTTGCCGCGTGGTTGTCGATGAAGCCCTGAACATCCTCGGGCGGATAGGACAGGAACAGGCCAACCTCATGCGGAAACTCCGGGCTTTCGCGCATACGGCGGATGAGCTGCGCAACACAGCATGCGCTGCTGCCGGAGCAATAGCCGGCGCGTGTAAGCAGCTGCGCGGCCAGCTGGTTCTGCAGATCACGCTGCAGCTCTGCCGGGCGATAGAGATATAAAAGCGCACGGCCGTTGGAATACCGCAGCGGCAGCAGGCACAGGCCCTTTGCAGCATAGCGGCGGTTGAACGTGCGCACATCATCGAGAAGCTGCCGCCGGTCGTGGCACGGATAGGGGAACATGCTGCCGGTCTTGATGCCGGCCAGTGTCGGCGCACCCTGCCGGATCACGATCTCCTCTGACATAACTTATGCCTCCTGTACGGCGTATTTGTCCAGAATCCCGCGCAGCGCGGACAAAGAGCTCGTGTGGCAGCGCTCAATGATGGTGCCCTGTCCCTTGAGCTCACTGAGTGCGCCCTGTACCATTTTATGAGACATGGTGTTGGTAAAGAAAATGGTCAGATCGGGACAGCCGAGCTTGCCGCGCAGGCCGCCGGAGGGCTTTGTGAAAATTTTGGATTGGCACTGATAGCTTGTGCAGAGATCTTTATAGCGGCGCTCCATGCATTCGTTACCGCCTAGAATGACGATGCTCATTGGTGCTCCTTTCTTTGGTTAGACATATTTAACTAATAGCAAAATGAAAACGGAAGTTTTCTTCCCTGGCATTAGGATACCGAAAAAACGGAGCCCTATCCGCTCCAAATTGTGCGGATAAGGCTCCAAATTAACACGACTGCGGCGTGACAGACTCCGGGGCGCAGCTGTCGCCGTCGGCGCCCGCGCGATAGGCGGCGGGGCTGACGCCGATGACATCGCGGAAGGCCCTGGCAAATTTGCTGCCGTTGTCATAGCCAAACTGCCCGGCGATATCCAGAACGGTCCGGTCTGTTGTGCGCAGAAGCACAGCGGCGCTGTGCATCTTCTGCGCGCGCAGAAATGCAGCCGGGGACATGCCGTATACGCCGCGGAAGCTGCTGCCGATCATAGATGGCGACGCGCCGAAGCGCGCGGACAGGTCTGAGACGGTCAGCTTGCCTTCTGCATTGTTCATGAGGTAGTCGGCGATGACCTTGGCCAGCTTGACCTGCCCTTTGGTGTAGCTCTGCCGCTCAGGCTGTACCGGCAGCGCGCTCAGAAACAGCAGAAGCTCAAGAACCTTTACCTTGAAATAGCCCTTGCGGATTTGCTCCGGCACGTGGTACAGCTCAGAGAAAACATGCTCCACGCTGGCAGATGAGCGGGCGGAAAAATATGAGCTGTCTGAGCAGAATTTCTGCGCGATGGCGCTTGGGCGGACATTGACGTCTTGTAGAAAGCACGACAGGCACTCCGGCGCGCGGGCCGGGTCAATGGTGACGCAGATGCCGTGGTAATGGCCGGTCGGAAACTGCGCTGCGCCCTGTGAGGCGTCGCGGAGGGAGACGGACATGTCGCCCGGGGCCAGAAAATAGAACTGGCTGCCATACTGATATTCGATGCGGCCCTCGTGGCAGTGGTTAATCTCAATCAGCCCTGCTGTGCTGGCGGGCGGCAGCGTATACGATTGTGTATGAACGTCGTTGTAGATGATTTCGATGCCCGGAAAGACCGGGTAGGCCGACATGCGGACATGGCCGTCTGTGCCGGCGGGACAGAAAACTGTGTGATCTGCGCCGCGGTGCAGGATGACGGTGCCTGCGCTGGGACAGGCTTGTGTACAGATAACAGAGGACATGGGGAGCACTCCTGAAGTTCAATATATAACCAAAGAATAGCATAAAATGCCCCAAAGGGCAAGTGCTTTGGAAAATAACCCCGGTCTGCCGCTTGCGCAGCAGACCGGGGAATCATCTGATAGACTTGTGCGGGGCGCTCAGAACCAGTCTGAGGCTTCTTCATCCAGCGCCTCAATATAGAAGCTTACCGGGCGAAATCCGTCGTTGCAGGACACCATGGCGCTTTTTTTGTTTTTCATCCAGCCCTTGTAGATATCGCTGCCGCCGTAGGCCAGCGTCATAACAAAGGGGGAAATACTGCTCCATGCGCTGTCGCACATACCCTCCGGCTGTCTCCAGCCGTCGGCAAGGAATACCTGCCCAAGCTTCATGTCGCATGCATGCTCCAGAGGATTTTCATATTCTGCAGAAAGATCCGGGTAGGAGGCCATGCGCATCACGGTAATTCTGACTTTCTTCATGGCCGGAATTCCTTTTGCTTATTGGGCGGAGCTTGCCATCACATTGGAAATGAACAGATCATACATTTCCAGACCCTCCGACGACAGAGAGGACAGCGTGAAGAAGTTTGCAGTTTCCGGGATATCGAAGGCCTTAAACAGCTCCTTGTACTCGTCGGTGAGGTACTCGGTGCAGGCTTCATTGACAGGCACACCGGGATACTTCATGACGTTGTCGGCGTAGTTCTTGGCGTCGTGGATGTAGTTGATCAGCAGTTCTGCTTCAGCAGCCTTCGTGCTGGAGGCCGGGATTGCGAGCATCCATTCGCCGCGGGAATACCAGCCGTCGGGGAGCGTAACGAGCTCATAGTTGCCGTCGGGATCCTCCTGCTTGATGAGCACGTAATCGGTGGTGTAGGTGAAGGCAACGCTGCAGTCGCCGTTTTCCAGAGAGGTACGCGGTGCGCCGTTGTCATAGACCTTGACGTTGCTGTTGAACTGGCACAGCCAATCAAAGATTGCGTCCAGATCCTCCTGATTTTCGCTGTTGGGGTCAAAGCCGTTCTCGGCCAGCGTGGTGGCGACAAAGCGGCGGTCAATGTCCGTCGAGACAATCTGGCCCTTTAGTGCCGGATCAGCCAGGTCGGACCACTTGGTGATCTCGATGGGGCGGGTGTCCTTGTTCACAATGATGGACATGGAGCCGCACATGTAGGGGATGCTGTAATCCGCTTCATCCGGATAGTCGTAGGTGTTGAACTCCTCATACAGGTTTGCAAGATTGGGGATCTTGGTCTTGTCAATCTTCTGCAGCAGGTTTTCCTGCAGCATCTGATGGACTGTCTCCTGGCAGGGATTGATGATGTCGAAGTCATCGCCGGACTCTACGCGGGTGATGTTGTCCTCCTCATAGGAGAGGTAGGTGATGTTGACCTGAATGCCGTATTCCTGTTCGAAGGCGGCCAGCACATCCTCGGACACATAGTCCGGATAGACCATGATATTGATGGAGTCGGCGTAGCTTTCGGCAGCATCAGAGGATGCATCGGTGTCTGCAGCTGTATCTGCGGTGTCTGCTGCGGTCGTGTCGGCTGTGGTGGTCTGTGCGGTGTCCTTGGAGGTGCTGCAGGCAGCCAGAGATGCAAGAAGTCCCAGCAGCAGAAGGGCAACGATCCATTTCTTTTTCATACGATTGTTCCTTTCTCTGATTGATTACAATGGTTGTTGGTCGTCTATTTTCATGGGCGCGTGCGAGCGTCTGTTCTGGAGGAGCAGATAGATCGCAACACCCAGAAAAATCATACCGGAAATGATTGTCTCCAAGGCGTTGATCTCTGGGGATACGCCTTTCCGGATGGAGTTATAGATCTTCATGGGGAAGGTCAGGCAGTTGGGGCCGGCGAGAAAATCTGCCATGACAACATCATCAAGTGTCAGGGCAAAGCTCAGCAGCGCGCCGGAGAAAATGCCGGGTGCAATGGACGGAAGCGTGATGCGGAAGAACGTCTCCAGCCCGCTGGCGCCAAGATCCATACTGGCCTCCTCAATGGAGCGGTCCAGCCCAAGAAAGCGGGTGCGGACGGTCAGGATCATGTAGGGCAGCATCAGAATCACATTGCCCAGCACCACGGCCCAGAAGCCCTTTTTGAGACCCATCAGCACCAACAGCGCCATAATGGGGACTGCGAATACCACGCCCGGGACAATCATGGGCAGATAGACAGAATAGGTCAGCGCATTTTTTCCGAAGAACTTATAGCGTGTCAGTCCCATTGCGCCCAGTGTACCGATTACCACCACGATTGCTGTGGATACCAGCGAAATTTTCAGCGACAGGCCGAAAGTCTGCCACAGCTGCGCGTCATGGAACAGCTTTGTGTACCACTCAGTTGTAAAGCCGGTCCACCATTTGTTGCTGGGCTGCTGATTGAAAGAGTAGACCACCATGATGATGGTGGGAATGTAGATAAACAGGAACAGGAGCACGGCGTAGAGAATGCCAAGTGTATCTCCGGGCGCCCGCTTTTTTGTGTGCTTCATACAATATCCCCCATAGCGTCGGCCTTGCTGACCTTGGCATACAAATAGACAAGGATCATGGTGCCGGCAATCAGGAACACGGACAGCGCACTGCCGAGCGGCCAGTTCCGCGAGGACATGAACTGATTTTTAATCAGGTTGCCAATCAGCAGCGTCTTGCTGCCGCCGAGTACGTCAGCGACAAAATAATTGCCGATCGACGGCACAAAGGAGATGATTGCCGCGGCGTATACGCCGGGCATGGTCATGGGCAGCGTGACCTTCAGGAAGGTTTTGACCTTTCCGGCGCCCAGATCGTAGGAGGCCTCAATCAGTGACTTGTCCAGCCGCTCAATAGACGAGTACATGGGCAGCACCGCATATGGAATGCAGACGTAGACAAGGCCCAGAATGACTGCCTGCTCGGTATACAGAAAGTCTGCGTTCCAGCTGAGGCCCAGGGTATTCAGAAACCCGGTCAGAATGCCCTTCGTATTAAAAAGTGTGATATAGCTGTACAGGCGGATAAGGCTGTTTGTAAAATACGGAATCATCATCAGAATGATGAGATTGGAGGCAACCTTCCGGCTGCACCGGCTGAGCATATACGCCATCGGATACGACACCAGCAGAATGATGAGCGTGGAGACGAGCGCCATGCGGACGCTGTTCCAGATTGCAACCAGATAGGCCTTTTCGAACAGAGAACTGTATCCGTTGAAGGAAACCGTAAACTCCACGCCGCCGTAGGATGGGCGCGTCATGATGCTCATCAGGCACACATACAGCAGCGGCAGCACCACCAGCAGGAGCGTCTGCGCGGCATAGGGGCCTACGCTTGCCAGGATGGAAAGCGTGTGTTGTTTTTTCTTTTTCATGATCTCACCGCTTATTTCTTCATAACCGCGCAGCTGGCGCTGTCCCAGAACGGATACAGCGTTTCGCCGCTGGAAAAGCTTTCTGCCCCAACCAGACGGGAGATGCGCAGCTCCTGACCGCTGCTGTGTACGCCGATGGTCTTGATCAGATTGCCGGTGCAGATGTTGTCGGAAACTGTGATCTTCACATCAAAGCCGGCTGCCGGCTGCCGGGAGACACTGACGGCCTCCGGCCGCACGCATAAAAATACGTGTTCGCCCTCGGAAACGGTGCTTCCCGGCGCGGTAACGGTGCCGAGCGGCGTTGTGTAAGTGCGCAGATCCCCGTCTGCAGCGCCGGCGGTTGCCTCAAGAATATTGGACTCACCGATGAAGTCAGCGACAAACCGCGTGCTTGGCGCATTGTAGATTTTCGAAGGAATGTCAATCTGCTCAATGACGCCGGCATTCATGACCGCAATACGATCCGACATGGTCATGGCTTCTTCCTGATCGTGGGTCACATAGATGAACGTGATGCCAAGCTGCTTCTGCAGCCGCTTCAGCTCCAGCTGCATCTGCTTGCGGAGTTTGAAGTCCAGCGCGCCGAGCGGCTCGTCCAGCAGCAGAACCTTGGGGTCATTGACCAGTGCGCGGGCAATTGCCACACGCTGCTTCTGGCCGCCGGACATCTGGCTGACCTTCCGCTTTTCAAAGCCCTCGAGCTGGACGGTTTTCAGAATGCGCGTGACACGCTTGCAAATTTCCGATTTGGGCATCCGCTTGACCGTCAGGCCGTAGGCTACGTTGTCGTATACGTTCATGAGCGGGAACAGCGCGTAGCTCTGGAACACGGTGTTGACCTCCCGCTTGTAAGGAGGCAGCGCGGTAATATCCTGGCCGTCAATCACGATGCTGCCGCAGTCGGCGTCCTCAAAGCCGGCGATCATCCGGAGCGTCGTGGTCTTGCCGCAGCCGGAGGGGCCGAGCAGCGTCAGAAATTCGCCCGGCTCAACCTGCAGATCAATGCCCTTGACAACCTCTGTACCGCCGAAGCTTTTATGCAGGCCGGTTACTTCTATAATCTTGTGTTCCACGCCACTCACCATCCGAATATCTATTCATGTTTTGCGTATCTATATTCAAAAATCGTTTATTTAATGAGATGAATTATACACCTCAGAACGGAAAAGTAAAGTCCATATTCATCCATATGGCTCTTTTTTGTAAGTTTATACAAAAAGTATACCATTGAATGTGCAGCAGCATGTTCAGTCTGGTCAGAGGCGGCAGCACCGGCAAGGGCGTGTCTGGCTGAGAACGGGTGTCACATTGGAAACGTGCCACTGTCACAGTTTTGGCACGAAAGATGCTTCAAAAATGTTTGTCCGAAACACCCTTTGCAGTTTGGGCGACCACGAAATTTTCAAACGCTTCTTTTATGGACAGATTTGCTCCTGCCTGTTTCATCGTAATTTTCATAAAAAGTCAGACCGCCTGCT
>CAKUAM010000048.1 GCA_934636305.1 uncultured Oscillospiraceae bacterium | reverse complement strand
GCAGTACGGATTCGCATTGGGCTTCCAGGCAGCGCGGGAAAGATCCAAGAAAACCAATTGAAAGATATAAAAAGAAAATGTTGAAAAAAATATCCCGTCTTTTCAATTTTCCCTTCTGGTGTTATAATCAAGAAAAACTGCCAGGAGGCACCGTTATGTACCTGCAGGATCTTCACACTCACAGTCTTTATGACGACGGCGCGCACACGCTCGCCGCCATGGCGCAGCGTGCCATTTTGCGCGGCGCGGATTCGCTTGGCTTCAGCGGGCACAGCCCGCTGCCGTTCGACAACGACTGGTCCATCGCGCCTGCAGCGTTCGATGCCTATCTGCATGAGGCCCGCGCGCTGCAGCAGTCACTTGCGCCGCAGCTTTCTGTATTCTGCGGGCTGGAATGGGATGCATGCTCCCCGCTGCCAACCGTGCCGCTTGATTATCTGATCGGCTCTGTGCACTATTTCCCCGCCCTGCCGGACGGCACACGCTACAGCGTTGACTGCAGCGCAGCCATGCTGGACGAGTGCCGACGCGTGCAGTTCGCCGGCGATGTGCGCGCGCAGGAGGATTGCTACTATGATCTGTGCGGTGCGCTGGCAGATATCCCGTCTGTTGACATTGTCGGCCATTTTGATCTAATTACAAAATTTGACGAGCCGCACGCCATCTACAGCCGTGCGCCGCAGCATGCGCTGCGGGCCATGGAGCGGCTGGCCGCGGCAGGCAAAATCTTCGAGGTCAATACAGGCGCACTGAGCCGCGGGTACCGCGAAACGCCGTACCCGTCTGAGCTTCTTCTGCGCTATCTGCGTGAGCTGGACGGAAAAATCCTGTTTTCCTCCGATTCCCACAACACAGATACCCTGTTTTATCAGTTTGACGCCGCAGCTGCACTGGCAAAAGCCTGCGGCTTTGAGGCGCACTGGATCCTCACCGCGGACGGCTTCATCCCGGAGCGTCTGTAGCTGTATCCCTGCTTCTTCCGATCCCCGGCAGCGGTGCTGCCGGGGATTTTATTCAAATTTCTTAATCCTCTGCCCCGGCAAGCAGATCGTAAAAATCCTCAAGCATGCGGCTGAGATCCTTTTTGCTCAGTTCCTCCTGCAGACGCAGCGTTCCGTCCTTCGCAGAAAGAAGGTCCTTCGCATATGCCCAGCGGACAGCCTCCTGCGTTTGTGCGTCGAGCCCGTCTGTATCCGAAAACTCCGTTATGTCAACCTCATCATTTTCTGCTGTGTCCATGCCCATCTGCTTTGCCATCTGATACAGCGTCTTTACCGCTTGCTCCCGCGTCACGGGTGCATCCGGGTCATACTGCAGCGCGTCCGCCTTTACCGTCTGCTCCTCCTGTGTCCACTCGGCATACAGCGTCGTATCCTCCGTCAGATGCAGCGGCTCTGCCGCATCAACCGCCTGATGCTCCTGTGTAACCCAGCCGGCAAAGCTGTACCCGTCCTTCTGCGGGTCATGCACATGCAGATCCTCCAGACTCTGGCCCTGTTTGGCCTCTACGGTAACTGCGTCCTCATCCGATTCTCCAACGGCAAGCGTCAGCGTATACACGGCATCCTGCAGCGTCAGATCTGTAAAGCCATTCTCCCGGCTGGCCTGCACGGCGAGCGTCGGATCATCACTGGTAAAGCAGTCGGAGAAATCATCTGCATACCCCGTCAAAAATGCGCCGTCCTGCGCGGTGCTGATGCCGATGCGCGCCTGCTTTTCAATGCCAAGCGACGCAATCTTCAGCTGGGCAGACTCGTCCAGATACAGGTTATTTGCCTCGCCGTCTGCACGGTTGCCGTGGATCACGGTTGTGCCGCTCACCTCCAGCGTGCCGGCGCAGTACACACCGCCGCCTGCAATCTGCCGCTCACTTGCCTGCATTTCGCCTGTCAGCGTATTGCCGGCAATCGTGCAGCTGTCAAGCACCGCGTCCGCATTGGCTGCAACAATGACGCCCGCGCCGTAGCGGCCGGCATTATCAATGATATTGACCTGATACAGGTATAGCCTGTTATAATCGCCCACGCAGACGGCCCCTGCCGTTGCGCCGGTGATCCGTCCGCCCTGCAGCGCGCTCTTTTCCGCCGCAGCAATATAGCGCTCCTGCCATTCGTAGCTGTCGTCGTCAAAGACCAGCTCGCCAGTTTCGTTTACATAATAATTACTGGACTTTCCGGATCCGTTGCAGTCTGTGATCGTCAGGGTCGACGGCTCCGCATCCTTGTCGCTCACTGCCACATAAATGACACAGCCCTCTGCATCCTCATCCAGACTGAGCGTGTAGCCATTGAGGCAGATTGTCACATTTTCGCCGTTCTTTCCCACACACAGCGGCTGATCCAGCACCACGTCCTGCGTCAGATAGTAGCAGCCGGAAGCCAGCTTGCCGCCTGTTGTGTCCAGCGGCTCAAAGCCCGGGATCTCGCATGCGTCCTCGCGGTTCACTGCGTGAATGTGCTGCTCCTGCTGCGCATCGGCATCGTCCGGTTCCGGCTCTGCCGCGTCCTCTGCAGTATCTGCAGACTCGGAGTCCGCTTCAGCATTCTCGTCCTTCTCAGCAGCTGCCGTCTCATTGTCTGCGGCTGGTTCCTCCTGCGAAGCTGCCTGTGTCTGCTCGGTATCCGCAGCTGCCGTATCCTCTGCCTTCTGCGCATCTGCGGCAGCAGCTGCTGCGCTGAATGCCGCCAGCGCCACTGTCAGCGCCAGCAGCAGACTGATCCATCTCTTTTTCATTTGGGATCCCCCCTGCTCCGTCTTATATTATGTATACCGAAAGTCTATCATAGTTTCCGGCAAAAAGCAACAATTCACCGCAATATTTCATGAAATTCTTCATTTTTTCGTCAAAAATACAATATCTTGTTGATTCTTTACATATTGCAACAAGATGTGGTTTTTCTTCGTCATTTGACACCAGCCCCGCCATCGGCTATAATTTTTTGGAATACATGTCAGTTGAGAAAGAAAGCGAGCTCTATCATGAACCAGAATCAGCAGGATACGTTTCTCGGTACGCAGCCAATCGGCAGGCTTCTGTTCCGCCTGGCCGTTCCCACGGTCATCGCGCAGCTTGTCAATATGCTTTACAATATTGTGGACCGCATCTATATCGGCCACATGCCGGTGGGCGGCACGCTGGCCCTGACCGGGCTTGGCCTCTGTACGCCGGTCATTCTGATTGTCTCCGCATTCGCAGCGCTGGTGTCCTCCGGCGGCGCGCCGCGTGCGTCCATCTTTATGGGCAAAGGTGACCGGGAATCTGCAGAACAGGCGCTCGGCGGCTGCTTCATGCTGCAGCTCATCCTCTCCGCCGTACTCACCGCCATCCTGCTTGCAAATAACCGCGCCCTGCTGCTGGCCTTCGGCGCCAGCGCCAACACCATCGACTACGCCGTGCAGTATATGAACATGTACGCGCTCGGCACGGTGTTTGTCCAGCTGACGCTCGGTATGAACGCCTTTATCACTGCCCAGGGCTTTGCGCGCGAGGGGATGCTCACGGTTCTTATCGGCGCGGTCTGCAACATTGCGCTCGATCCTGTGTTTATTTTTGCACTGGATCTTGGCGTCCGCGGCGCGGCACTTGCCACAATTTTGTCGCAGGGTGTGTCGTGTGTCTGGGTTTTGCATTTCCTCTGCGGAAAAAAGACGCTTCTGCGGCTGCGCGCAAAGAATTTCTTTGCTGCGCCGCGCCTCGTCCTGTCATGTCTGGCGCTTGGTCTTGCGATGTTCATCATGCAGGCCAGTGAAAGCGTCATCTCCGTCTGCTTCAATTCTTCGTTGAACCGCTACGGCGGCGATCTGGCCGTGGGTGCCATGACCATTTTATCGAGCGTCATGCAGTTCGCCATGCTGCCCCTGCAGGGAATCGCGCAGGGCGCGCAGCCGATCCTGAGCTACAATTACGGCGCAAAAAATGCCCCGCGTGTCAAGAAAACCTTCCGCATGCTGCTTGTGACCTGCCTGTGCTACTCGGCGTGCATCTGGGCGTTTGTCATGCTGTTTCCTCGTCTGTTTGCCGGAATCTTTACGCCAGACGCCGCGCTTCTCGCGTTTACGGCGCGTGCACTGCGGATCTACTGCGCCGCACTGGCTCTGTTCGGCATTCAGATTGCCTGCCAGATGACGTTCGTGTCCATCGGCAACGCGGTCTGCTCCATTGTGGTTGCGGTCGCGCGCAAGTTCGTTCTGCTCATTCCGCTCATCTACATCGTCCCGCACTTCACGGCAGACCAAACCATCGGCGTATATCTGGCAGAGCCCATCGCGGATACACTGGCTGTCTGCTTTACAAGCGTACTGTTTTTCTTCCAGTTCCGCAAAGCCACGAAAACGCTGACACAAAGACAATAAAACATGGAGTCCATGTGCCGACGACTGCCCGGTACATGGACTCCATGTTTTTAGGGTGTATCTGAAAACTGCCAACGCCCCGGACAGCAGGCCTTTTCGCGCTGTGCCGCGTCATTTTTCCTTGAAATACGTCAGGATTCCTGCAAAAAAATGTCCTGCTCACCACAAAACTTCCTCGCTGCCGGTCACATCTCCAGTTTTCAGATACACCCCAAGTATGAACTGCGATTTACAGCGGCGCGTTCCGTCGTGACCATTGCTGGCACGACGCCGGAGATGGAACGAAGCTGCGCACACTATTTCATCGTTTCACTATTATTGAGCACCGTTGCGCTGTAGAGAAACAGCACGTCCTGTTTGTCAAAGGCCAGCCAGTTACCCAGCCGCTCGGGCTGGACATACCGGATATCCACCAGTGTAACCTTCGCATAGGCAGGCACCAGGAGCGGCGCGAGACTGCTTGCAAACGAGTCCCGGAATATCACAAGCTCCCGGTCCGTTTCAGCATTCGGATTTGTGATTGTCAGAAGCGCCTTTGATCCGGACAGGAACACCTCATAGGGATCCTCTCCCGTCAGCTTTTCCAGCGCATAAACCGGCAGCTGCTTTCCCGTCTCGTAATCATAAACCGTGCTGCCTTGCAGCGTGTCGTTTTCCAGATACTGCAGACGGTCCGGCTGCAGCGGCAGGGCCGACTGGCCGCAGTAGATCCCGTAAAACGGCGCTTCTGCCGTGACGGTCTGAAAATCATTTGTCAGCTGCACGCCCATAGCCTCTGCCAGCTGCTCCGCCGCGGGCAAAATTGCCTCCTGCCGCCAGTGAAGATCCGTCCTATAAAAGCTGTCCAGCGAAAGTGTGCCGGAAATATCCACCCACTGTGCCTGCGGCAGCCCCGCCTGCACCAGCGATTCCAGCCTTTCATAGTCCATCACGGGGTAGCCGTTCTGTCCCGCCAGATAGTAATTTTTATCCGGGATGACCGCCGCATAGACGTTCACATGGGTTCCGGCCAGATACATTTCATAGATGCTCTGGAATCGCTCCGCCGCATGGCGCACGGAGTCCTCGTTCACCGGATAATCCAGCTTTGCCGCATAGCCGTCCGCCACATAGATTCCGTTGTTGTCCCTCTGCCCAAGAAGTCTTGTCAGTGTCAGCGCCTTGAGCGTACGGAAGCGATCGCGCATCGGGAACTGATCGAGCGTGTAGCTTTCAAACGCGGTCTCAAAGCTGCCGTCGAGCACGCCGGAGAGCGTCAGCGATGGCTTCTGCGCCAGCGGCCTGCGTTCGGCGGCGGACGTTTTCACGTCCGGCTTTACAATGCCCCACACCAGAAAGCCCAGCAGCACCGTGCCAAGAAGCACCAGCACCGCAGCGTTTTTCTTCTTTTCCATGACGTACCCTCTTAAAACCGGAAATACAAGAACGGATTGAATGACCCGTCCACCAGAAACGCCGTGCACACAAGAAGCAGCAGCATAAGCGCCACCGGCTCCGCAGCGGACAGAATACGCGCGCCCACTCCTGCCGCATATATTCTCTGCGCCAGCCGCTTCAGAAGCGGCGTCGCACCGATCATCGCGGCCGCAAGCAGCACCGCGCTGCTTCTGAGCGTATAAACGCTCTGCACGCTTACAAGCGGCAATCCCGCACCGCCGAACATCGCGCGAACTGACGCGGCAGCCGCAGACAGCCCGGACGCATCAAACAGCACAAAGCCCAGCGTGACAAACAGCAGCACATAGACGTGTCCGACAACGCGGTGCTTCTGCAGCACCGGCAGCAAAAACAGCTTCTCCATGGTCAGCAGCACCGCAAACAAAAGCCCCCACAGGACGAAGTTCCACGCCGCACCATGCCACAGCCCTGTCGCCATCCAGACAATCAGGATGTTCACAAGCTGCCGCGCAAGCCCTCTCCGGTTGCCGCCAAGCGGAATATACAGATAGTCGCGGAACCACGTTCCAAGCGAGATATGCCACCTGCGCCAGAACTCTGTAATTGAGCCCGAGCAATAGGGATATTCAAAGTTCTCCGGGAAGCGAAAGCCGAATATGCGGCCAAGGCCGATGGCCATGTCGCTGTAGCCGGAAAAATCATAATAAATCTGCAGGGTGTACGCAATCGCGCCCAGCCAGTAATACAGGACAGACAGATCCTGCGACGCCCGGAAGTCAGAGACGATCTGTCCGAGCAGATTTGCCAGCAGCACCTTTTTTGCAAGGCCCAGCACAAACCGCCGTGCGCCATACGCCGCCTCCGACACGCTGTGCGTGCGATGCTTCAGCTGCGTCTCGATATCTGCATAGCGCACGATGGGCCCGGCAATGAGCTGCGGGAACATGGCAATGTAGGCAGCCAGATCCACAAAATTGCGCTGCGCCGGCACCGTCCCGCGGTACACGTCCACCGTATAGCTCAAAATCTGGAACGTGTAGAAGCTGATACCAACCGGCAGCGTGATTCTCAGAAGCGGCACGGACAGCCCGGTCAGCGCGTTGAGATTGGCAATCATGAAGTCCGCGTACTTAAAATAGCACAGCGTCCCCAGGCTCAGACACACAGACGCGGCCAGAAGCAGCTTTGCCTGCCTCCGGCCGCGAAATTTTTCAAGCAGCAGGCCAAAGCCATAGCCCTGCGCGATAGATCCAATCATCACCAGCAGGTATTTTGGCTCACCCCAGCCATAGAAAAACAGACTGGCAAGAAGCAGCACACCGTTTTTCAGCCTTCCCGGCACCGCAAAGTAAAAAAGCAGCACACAGGGCAGAAAGTAATATAAAAATGGAATACTGGAAAACAGCATAGCTCCTTACCTCATGGCTCTGTTATGCAATCGGCTCGTCGCAGACAATCTGCACATCGGCGTATGCAGCCTGCAGCTTGTCGCGGAACGTGTTGATAAGATCCTCTGCCCCGTAGAACTCCACAAGGTAATTGCCGACCGTTGCGACAACCAGCTTGTCCGGGAAGCCGCACATCCACTGCGTGCCCATGACCTCCTCCTTCACCGCTGCTGCAACATCAGCAAGGTCTGCGCTGTCCTTCACACGGAAGGCGCCGCAGGTAAACGTGTTGCCGTTCATCATGTGCATCAGCGAGGCTGCGTCATCAATCTTGTCAGCCTGAGCAGTCGGGAACTTCAGAAGATACTGCACGTTGTCCGCGTTGGACACGTCAACCTTTCCGGGCTTGCCGTCCGTCATGTTTTCTTCAGAATAATCGCCGCCTGCAGCCGGGAACTTCTCATCGTCTGTGTAGCTGTCCCACACCGTGTTCAGAAGCGTCAGCGCATCGGGAATCTGCGTATCGGTCTCACCGGCAGCCGTATCCGTTTTCGCTGCGCACGCAGCCAGCGACACCAGCGTCAGCGCCGCCAGCATAATTGCAAGAAATTTTTTCATGTTGGGTTTCCTCCAGAGTAATGTTCTTGCGCCGGAAATCCGGCGCTATCATCCTGGACGTTTTTTTCTGTCTCAGGTTGCATCATTCTAATGAAAGTTTATGAACTTTTCATGAACAATCTGCACTTTTTCTGCTTTTCCTCTATTTTCTTCTGCGCGGCCGCTGAACAGCTTCTCTGCGGCCACGGAGGAAAATTTCATCTCGCAGTCGGCCAGCCTCAGAATCGGGTATCTGCGCTGCTGCACCGGTACCGGGTTTTATCGGGCACTGGAGACATTTTCAGAAAGATACCCGGATGTTTCGGTATCAGTGGCTTACGGCAACCACGAGGAGCTGTATACCATGCTGCGCGAGGGACAGGCAGATCTGCAAAAGAGCACCCGCCCAGAGGTTCTGAACCTGCCCGACGCTCTGGATGCCTGCGATGAAATTTATCCGGGCTATTCGGCAAGATGGTTCCCGGCGTTATCGTCAGTACATCAGAAAAACGACGCCTCTGTGTGCTGCCGGAGGCATACAGACAAAGCGCGCTGCGGAAAATCCGCAGCGCGCTTGATTTTTCCAGGGTGTATCTGAAAACGCATGATGTGACCGGCAGCGAGGGATTTTTTCGTTGAGCAAGACATTTTTTCGCAGGAATACTGACGTATTGCAAGGAAAAATGACGCGGCACACCGCAAAAAGACCCGCTGTCCGGGTGCGTTGGGAGTTGGAAGAATACACCCTAAGTGATACTTCAGACAGTCTGCTTCTTTCCTGCGCCGATTCGGCTGGCCGCAAGGCAAACAAGAATCGTCAGAACCATGTCCGGCAGCGTGTTGCCGAGCACAAAATCTACCTGCATCAGAAGCCGGTACGCAATAAATCCGATCAACCAGATCACCAGATTCTTGACGCCGACCGCCTTTTTGCAGGGCTCCGCCTTCAGAATAAAGAAATCTGCAATCTGAATGGCAATCATCGGCGCAAAGACCGAACCAATCAGGTACAAAAAGTCCGTGATATCATCCATCGGCAGCAGAATTGCGCCCACAACACCCACAACCGTCACGCCAACGGCAAACCACTTGCCGCTCAGCTTGGACGAAACAGACTCTGCGGAGACCCCCGCCGAATATGCGTCGAGGAACGTCGTCGTTACCGTAGAGAACACAATGATCAGCAGACCCGCAATGCCAAGTCCGGCCTTGAGCAGGATAGCCGCAATGTCCGACTCCCCCGTAATGATGGCCGCGCCCATGCCAATCAGATACATCCAGCAGCTGATAATACCATAGACAATCGCGCTGGCTGCCGTCGCCTTGACCGGCTTCTGCGCCTGCATGGTGTAGTCGCTGATAAGCGGAAGCCACGAAAGCGGCATCGCAACCGACAGCTCCACAGCTGCGCCGAAGCTCATAGTTTCGTCAGACAGCACGCTCACGCTGCCGCTGCGGAAAATGACAACGCTCAGAACAATCGTCAGCAAAAACAGCGCCGCCATGGCAACCGTGTTCACCTTTCCAAGGTTCTGGATTCCAACAAGGATCCACACGATGATAAGCGCGCCAATGAGCACGCACCAGACCCAGCTGCCCAGGCCAAGCACGCCGTTGGCAGCGAGTGCGCCGTCATAGATCATAATGCCCGTCCAGCCGACAAGCTGCACAATATTCAGCACCGAGAACAGCAGACCGCCCTTGCTGCCAAAGCTCATTTTGGTTGTTTCCATAGCGCTTTTGCGCGTCTTTCCTCCGATCAGGCCGGCAAAAAACAGCATTGCGCAGCCGATGACATGGCCGACCAGAATGGCAAGCAAGCCCTTGGTGAAGCCAAGCGGCGCAAAATAGGTGCCGGTCAGGATCTCCGCAATGGAAACTGCCGCACCGAACCAGATCAGTCCGTTTTCAAAAACAGATGTACGTTTTTCCTGCATTTCAGTTTACCTCCTCTTTCTGCTCTGCGGGCAGGCAGAACGCATGGTTCATAGGCCCGCTCCCCTTGCCAAGATCCAGCATGGCCGCCAGCGCGCCGGAGATGTATGCCTTTGCCCGGCGGATTGCTGTTTCCAGATCAAAGCCCTTGGCTAAATTTGCCGCAATCGCCGAGGAAAGCGTGCAGCCCGTGCCATGGGTATTGGGGTTGTCAATGCGTTTGCCATAGAACCAGGTATACGCACCGTTTGCATAGAGAAGGTCATTGGCGTCGTTCACGCTGTGCCCGCCCTTTAAAAGCACGGCGCAGCCATAGGCCCCGGCAATGGCCGCGGCCGCCCTCTGCATGTCGTCCTCGCTACTGATTTCCATACCGGACAGGATCTCCCCCTCCGGAATGTTCGGCGTAATCACGCACGCAAGCGGCAGAAGCTCCTGCTTGAGCGTTTCAACCGCCTCCGGCTCAATCAGCCGTGCGCCCGAGGTTGCGACCATAACAGGGTCAACAACGATATTTTGCGCGTGATATGCGCGCAGCCGATCGGCAATGACCGCAATGAGGCTGCTGCTGGAAACCATTCCGATCTTCACCGCATCCGGGCGGATGTCCGTAAAGATCATGTCAATCTGCTGCCGCAGAAACTCTGGTGTGGTTTCCATAATACCAGTTACGCCGGTGGTGTTCTGGGCGGTCAGCGCAGTAATCGCGCTCATCGCATAAACACCATTCATGGTCATCGTTTTCAGATCGGCCTGAATCCCGGCGCCTCCGCTGCAGTCACTGCCAGCGATTGATAATGCTGTTTTCATGTGTTCTCCTTTCTCCGCACCGGTATTCCCGGCGCGCTCAGCACTATTTTTATAAAGCGACAGAGAGTGGTGCCCCCGGTCTGCCGCCTGAAGCGTCCGGCCTATTGGGTAACCGCTGATTAAATCGTCTGCGGTTACTTGGGCCGGCGCAGGCTTCCGATTGTTTGCCACTGCGCTACGCGCGCACCATCGCCTCCGACAGTGCCCGCAGCTGACGGCATTCCGCCTCGATATCCGCCGCGCCGAAGATCGCATGGACAAGCGCCACGCCGTCCACACCGGTCCCGGCCAGCTGCATGAGATTATCCTTCGTAATGCCGCCGATGGCGACAACGGGAATGGGGACCGCGCTGCAGATCTCCCGCAGCGTCTGGTGCGCCATGGGCCGCACATTCGTCTTGGTCGCAGTGCCGAACACCGCGCCGGAGCCCAGATAGTCCGCGCCCGCCTGGAACGCGTCCAGCGCCTCCTGTACCGTGTGCGCCGAAACGCCGAGGATCTTCCCCGGCCCCAGCTTCTGCCGCGCCAGCGCGGCCGCCATATCATCCTGCCCCACGTGCACGCCGTCCGCGCCGCAGGCAAGCGCCAGCTCCACGTTATCGTTGAGGATAAACGGCACGTCATAGCGTCTGCACAGCGCAGAAATCTCCTGCGCCTGCTTCAAAAGCGCCGCCGCATCGAGCTGCTTCTCCCGCAGCTGCACGCATGTTGCGCCGCCCCTCAGCGCGCACTCGACCTGCTCGTAAAGGCTCTGCCGCCCGGTCCAGCTCCGGTCCGTCACGGCATACAGAAGCATCCGGCTTTTATCGCATTTCATAGTTTGCTCCTCCCTCCAGCTGCTCAGGCGTGAGATTGTATATTGCATCGATGATAAAATTGCGGTAGGTTGCGCTGCCATCGAGCGGCCCGAGGCGCGTGTGCGCAATCTGGCCGGCAAGCCCCATCGCACAGACCGCTGCTGCCGCTGCAAGCAGCGGCTTTTCCGGATTGGCCGCCACAAAGGACGCTGTCAGCACGGAGAGCTGACAGCCGCTGCCCGTCACCGCCGCCATCATGGGATGGCCGTTGCGGATGCAGAACGCACGCTCTGCATCTGCAACAATATCGATTGCGCCGGTCATAGCGATAACAGCGCCTGTTTTCTGCGCAAAGGTCTTTGCAAAACGGATGGCCTGCGGCAGCGTCTGCTCTGTCACGCGGTCACACAGCTCTGCATCCACGCCGCCGGCATTCTGGCTGCCGAGCGCCAGCGCGCGCAGCTCTGAGGCGTTCCCGCGGATAACCGAGAAACGGATCTCGCATAGCAGACGCAGCGCCGTCTGGGTCCGAAGGGTTGATGCGCCCGCCCCCACCGGATCGAGCACAGCCGGGATCCCGCATGCATTGGCAGTCTTTCCCGCAAGCAGCAGCGCGGGAACCTTTGCCTGCTGCAGCGTACCAAGGTTGAGGCACAGCCCCGCGCTGCGCGCCGTGATCTCAGCGACCTCGCCTTCCTCGTCTGCCATGACCGGCGACGCGCCGCAGGCGAGAACAAGATTGGCGCAGTCGTTCGCTGTCACATAATTTGTGATGCAGTGCACAAGCGGACGAAGGCTGTGCACCTGCTCCAAAACAGATTCAAACATGGCAGAGTCCCTTTCTTACTTGCTCAGTCCTGCCTGCATTTTCTGCAGTGCACCAGCCTTCTGCAGGCTATAGAGCACAATCGCAGAGATAAGCGCACCGGCGGCAGTGGAAATGAGGAACGGAATGATATAAGCATAGAACGCAATTGCTGCCGCGTTCTGCCCCATCAGGAAAATTGCAACCGGATAGGCGCACAGACCGCCGAGCACCGCCGTGCCGAACACTTCGCCGATCAGCGTGGCAAGGATATTGCGGCTCTTCCAATAGACCAGGCCGCACAGCAGTGCGCCGAACATGCTGCCCGGGAACGCCATCAGGCTGCCAAGACCAAGAATATTCCGGATCAGCGACGCCACGAACGCCACGCCAACGCCGTAGCCGGGCCCCAGCAGCACCGCGCAGAGAATGTTGACCATATGCTGGACCGGCGCGCATTTGCTGCCGAATACCGGGAAGGAAAACAAGCTTCCAACCACTGCAACCGCGCAGAAGACGCCGGCCATCGCCAGCTTTTTGATATTTGTTTTTTTCATACTCCTGATACTCCTTTTTACATCGGAAACGGCAGACTCGCAGCGTCGCTTCCGGAAATAGATACAGATTTCCCCTGAAATCTGTACGGAAGTTCGGTCGAAGCTCACTGGCTTCCTCTCACGCCGGAACACGGCTTCCCATCGCTGCAATCTACAAGACCCAGGGCGCTCCCCCTCAGCCCGGCGCATTCGGTGCGCTGCCGTTCCTCCTTTCCTGGAGTATACAAAACAGGAGACGCCCGGCGGACATCTCCTGTAAAAAATCAGATTCTGTGACTTCCTACGGCGGCATTATCCGCATCAGGTAAAGGGTCGGAGTCTCGGGACTCCCTCTCAGCATGCCAGTACAAGCTCCCCTGTTTTTGATCGTGGCTATTATACAACGCTTTTCCGCACTTCGCAAGTCTTTTTCTGTGCGCGGCGCAGCACATTTTTTCAATTCTCTTTAAGTTATTTTTAGGATGCGGCAGTACCATGTCCTCACAGCAAAGAAAAAGGAGGCTGTTTTCCATGAAAAAGCTTATTTCTATTCTGCTTGCAGCAGCGATGCTGCTGAGTCTCGCAGCCTGCAGCCAGACCGCAGCAGAAAATACGCAGGACGAAGAAACGACAACACAATCCGAACAATCCGACTCCGCACAGGCAGAGTCCTCCTCCCAAACGCCGCCGGAGAAGCCCGATGGCGCAGCGCCCGCCATGGCAGACGGGCAGACCCCTCCCGAAAAGCCCGACGGCAGCCAGCCCGGTACGCCCCCTGACGGCGCGCCGAACGGTCAGCCCGGCAGCTTCGGCGGCAGCGGCGAGGTGACACAAGGCACGAGCGCCAACACGATCTCTGAGGACGGCACCATCGCCGGCACAAGCTATGCCTCTACCGGCGACGACGAAAACGCCCTGCGTATTGACGGCGCAGCCGTCACGCTGGATGGCATCACCGTCAGCAAAAGTGCCGGCGCAACGTCCAACACAGAAGACGGAGACTTCTACGGCATGAATGCGGCGCTGCTCGCCACAAACGGCGCAGCCGTCACGATCCAGAATGCAACCGTCACTTCCTCCGCGCAAAACGGCAACGGCGTGTTCAGCTATGGCAGCGGCACAACCGTCAATATCTCCGATTCCACCATCACAACGACCGCAGATAACTCCGGCGGCATCCAGACCACCGGCGGCGGCACGACAAACGCGAAAAATCTCACCGTTACGACCTCCGGCAATTCGTCGGCGGCCATCCGCTCCGATCGCGGCGGCGGCACAGTGAACGTAGACAGCGGCAGCTATACCTCAAACGGCTATAACTCCCCGGCGGTCTATTCTACAGCCGCCATCACAGTCAAAAACGCGGCGCTCACCGCCAACAATTCCGAGGCGCTTGTCATTGAGGGCAAAAACTCCATCGCGTTGGAGGACTGCACAGTCTCCGGCAATATGAGCAGCACCAAAGGCACAAGCTCCGATGAAAACGTCCACACCGTCATGATCTATCAGTCCATGTCCGGCGACGCCGATGTCGGTACGTCTGTATTCTCCATGACGGGCGGTTCGCTCACCGGAAAGAACGGCGATCTGTTCTATATTACAAACACGCACTGCGTCCTGACGCTTTCCGGCGTAACGCTCAAAAATGAGGATGCTTCCGGCTATCTCATGCGCATCTGCGGCAACTCTGCATCGCATGGCTGGGGCACAGCCGGCAGCAACGGGGCGCAGGTGGAGATGACTTGCGAACAGCAGGCGCTCTCCGGCAATATCCTCGTTGATACAATTTCCGCGCTGAATCTGACACTTAAAAACGGCAGCAGCTTCACCGGCACCATCAACATTACGGACAATGCAGAGGGCGGTACGGCTGTCTCTGACAATGCCGTTGTGACCATTGAATCCGGCTGCACCTGGACACTGACCGGCGACTGCACCATTACCAGCCTGACAAACAACGGCACCATTGACTTGAATGGCTACACCCTTACGCTGGCTGACGGCACAGTGCTTCGCTGATTTTTTCAAAACGGCAGCACGTTTTATCGACAGCCTGCATGCCTCCGGCGGCCCTATCTTTTCCGTCTTGCCGGAAAAGATGGGGGAGAAAAGGGGGCTTAGGGAACGTTTGGTGCATCCTGCATCTGAATGTAGGCAGCAAACAAACCGGACATAAGTCATATCGCCCCAACACACCTCACCGTATCTCACTACGCGCCGCCCGTCATTTCGGTATCAAGTTTGGCAGCAGTTGCGATTTCATTTCTGCAGTAAATCCGTTCTTCAACTGAAATTTGTCATGCAGTACGGATTCGCATTGGACTGTCGATCCGCGCGGGAAAGATCCAAGA
>CAKUAM010000047.1 GCA_934636305.1 uncultured Oscillospiraceae bacterium | reverse complement strand
GAGTATGGGACGCATTCAACCTGTACATCGACGTATAAAAGCTCGACATACCGGGCCTTCGCACCCGTCGCGCAGTCGAGCGTATGCTGGGAATCGACCGTTAAGTACACGCGCAGATCCTCGATGCAATCTTTTGCAAGGCAGCTGTCCGTGATCTTCCCCGTATGCACGCAAACCGCTTCACGGATGCCGCGCAGATCACAGCTTTTGCCTGCCTGTGCAGTATCAGACATTCGGATGACCTCCTATTTTGAATCGTAAAGGTTCGCGTGGCCGAAATGGGTCGTTCACGCTTCGCTTTCATAACAGTTTATGCAATCGCGGGCGAATGTGAAACCGCAGGGCTGGAAAATGGCCCCGAAATTGCGTGGACAAATGCGGCAGATTGTGCTAAAATGCCATATGTATCAGAATATAATTGGTGAGGTATGCCTGCACATGAAACAAGACATCATGGGATTGCAGTTTGATAATGTAACGATGGACGAGGCCACGGCCCGCGCAGAGGAAATTCTTGCCGGGGACAAGACCTGCTATGCGGTGACGCCCAATGCAGAGATTGCCTATGAGGCGATGCATGATGCGTCGCTGTGCGAGCTGATAAATGGCGCGGATCTGGTTCTGCCGGATGGCGCGGGCGTTGTGCTGGCGTCCAGGCTCCTGAAAACACCGCTCAAGCAGAAGGTCGCGGGTGTTGACTTTGCAGACCGTCTGATGGGCGTACTGGAGACGACCGGCGGCGGGCTGTATCTGCTCGGCAGCAAGCCCGGCATTGCGGAGCTTGCCGCGCAGAACATGACGAAGAAGCATCCCAAGCTGCGCATTTGCGGCATGGCGGATGGCTATTTTAAAGAGGAAGCGCCTGTCGTTGAGAAAATCAACGCAGCCGCGCCGGATGTGCTGTTTGTCTGTCTCGGCGCGCCGAAGCAGGAGCTTTTCATGAAGCGCCATCTGGACGATCTGCATGTGAAGCTGATGATCGGTCTCGGCGGTACGCTCGACAGCTTTGCCGGCACGGTCAAGCGTGCGCCGAAGTGGATGATCCGCTGCAACCTTGAGTGGCTCTACCGGCTCATCAAGGAGCCGAAGCGGTTCGGGCGGATGCTCCGGCTGCCGAAATATCTCTTTGCTGTGCTTGGCAGAAGGATAAGAGGATAACAGATATGGGAAAACTGATTGTAATTGAAGGAACGGACGGAACAGGCAAATCCACGCAGTTTGCCATGCTGACCAAGCGGCTGCAGGCTGAGGGGACAAAGTTCCGGCGGCTGCAGTTCCCGCAGTACCTGGAGCCGTCCTCCGCGCTCATCCGCATGTACTTAAATGGGGAATTTGGCGACAACCCGAACGATGTCAACGCCTATGCCGCGTCCACATTCTATGCGGTTGACCGGTACGCCTCCTATCAGCGGGTGTGGAAAAAGGAGTATGAGGCCGGCGGGCTGATCCTGTCGGACCGGTACACGACGTCCAATGCTGTCCATCAGGGCGGCAAGCTGGAGGGAAAGGCCCGCGAGGAATTTTTTGCGTGGCTGTACGATCTTGAATTTGACCGCATGGGACTGCCGAAGCCGGATCTGGTGCTCTGCCTGGATATGCCGGTGGAGCTTGCCGAGCAGCTCATGCGCAAGCGTGAAAGCGATACTGGCACGAAGGCGGATATCCATGAGCGTGACGACGGGTATCTGCACAGATGCCGGGAGGTGGCGCAGCAGGCGTCCGGATTCTTTGGCTGGACCAGCATTTCCTGTGTAAAAAATGGTGCGCTCCGGACCGTGGAGGATATCCACGAGGAGCTGTATGCATACGTAAAAACGTGTATGGAGGAAAATTGATATGGTATATATGATTCTTGGAGATGGCTTTGAGCCGATGGAGGCCGTGGCACCGTGCGATATTCTGCGCCGGGGCGGCGTAGAGGTACAGCTGGCCGGGATCGGCGGCACGGAAATCACCGGCGGACACGGGATCTGCGTGCATGCCGACTGCCGCGTGAAGGACATGCGGCTGGATGGGACGCAGATGGTGATCCTGCCGGGCGGTCTTGGCGGCGTGCAGTCGATCCTCGGGTGCGAGCAGGCGATGAATTTCCTGCGCCTTGCTTATGAGGACGGCAAATATATCGCGGCCATCTGCGCCGCACCGACCATTCTGGCTGGACTCGGCATTCTGGAAGGAAAGAAGGCAACCTGCTATCCGGGCCTGGAGGGCCAGATGGCGGGCGCGCAGATGGTGGCGGCGGGAGCCGTACAGGATGGCAGAATCATCACGGGCCGCGCTGCCGGCGCAGCGGATGAGTTTGGCCTGCTGTGCCTGCGTGCGCTCAAGGGAAAAGAGACTTCCGAGCAGGTCGCAGCGTCGATTGTTTACCGTGCATAAGGAGGCACCCATGGCAGAACAAAACCCCAATCCCCAGAACAGCGGGCAGATGCCGGAGACACCGGCAGAGCAGGATAAGAGTCTGGAGGACCTTTCGCTTGATGAGCTGCTGGCATCTGTCAAGGATGATCTTGCACGCGTCGATGCGATGATGGACGGCAAGGACGATGCGACGCAGGCTGAGAGCCGGCGACAGGCGGAGCGGGAGCTTGCCGGGCAGCAGGCTGCGCCGGAGCAGACGCAGCAGCCCTTTGAGCCGAAAATTCCGGAGGAATACGCGGATCTGACCGTGGATGAGCAGAAGCCGGGGCCGGAACAGCCGGAAAAGAAGCATTCGGCGCTGCCGAGCGGCATCCGCGTGCTGCTGTACGTGTGCTGCGTGCTGGCTGTGGCGGTGCTGCTGGCGGTGTTCACATGGCGGTGCGCAGATGATGTGCTGTCGCTTTCCAAGCAGGATACAGAGGTATCCGTAACCATTCCGGAGGGGGCGACGATTTCGCAGATTGCCAAGGAGCTGAAGGACAAGGGGCTGGTTCGCTACGAGTGGTTGTTCAAGTTCTATTGCCTTGCCTCGCATGCGGAAAAGACCATCGAGCCCGGGACGTACTCCCTCAGCGGCCGGTATGATTATCATGCGCTCATCAGCAACATGGTTGAGACCAGCCCGGATCGTACTGTCGTGGAGGTCACAATTCCTGAGGGCTATGAATGCGAGGATATTTTCAAGCTGCTGGAGGCGGACGGCGTCTGCTCGTATGAGGATCTGGCAAAGACCGCAGCAGACCATGAGTTTGACTATGACTTTCTGCAGGACATTTCCTACGGCAGTGAAAACCGGCTGGAGGGCTATTTGTTCCCGGATACGTATCAGTTCTATATGGGCGATGATCCGGTGAACGTGATTGACAAGTTCCTGCGCAATTTCAACAACAAGTTTACAAGCGATCTGTATGATGCGCTCGACGCGCTCAACGATCGTCTGGCGCAGCGGATGCGCACCAATGGCTTTACGGACAGCGAAATTGCGGCTGCAAAGCTTTCGCAGTTTGACCTGATTACCGTCGCCTCGCTCATTGAGAAGGAGACGGCAAAGACGTCGGAAAGTGCGACAATTGCCTCTGTTATCTACAACCGGCTGTGCAGCAAGCTCTATCCGTGCCTGGAAATTGACGCGACCATCCAGTATGCGCTTGCCGAGCGCAAGGAGGTGCTCTCCAACGCGGACAAGGGCGTCATCAGCCCGTATAACACCTATACGAATGCGGGGCTGCCGGCAGGCCCGATTGCAAACCCGGGCATGAATTCCATCCGCGCTGCGCTGTATCCGGCAGAGTCGAATTATTACTTCTATGCGCTCAACGCCGACGGCGTGCACCATTTCTCCGAGACGTATTATGAGCACCAGAACTTCCTGGCGGAGCTTGCCGGAAAGACGACGGATGATACCACGGAGGAACCTGCGCCGGAGACGACGGATGAAAATGGAACGGAGAACACCAATGCACCTGAGACGTAAGCCGGAGCTTTTGAGCCCGGCAGGGGATATGGAAAAGCTGCGCATGGCGGTTGTGTATGGCGCGGACGCAGTCTATCTGGCCGGTACGAGCTTCGGCATGCGGTCGTTCACCGGCAATTTTACGCCGGAGGAACTGCCGCAGGCCGTGCAGCTTGCCCATGCGGCCGGCGTGAAGGTACACTGTACGGTCAACGTCATGCCGCGCAACGATGAGGCGAAGCAGCTGCCGGCCTATCTGGAGCAGCTGGACGACGCAGGCGTCGATGCGCTCATTCTGGCGGATCTCGGCGCGTTTACGCTGGCGGGAAAATATGCCCCGCATTGCCAGCGCCATATCTCCACGCAGCAGTCCATTGCCAACTATGTCTGCGCACAGGCGTGGTTTGATCTCGGCGCCAGCCGTGTGGTGCTGGCGCGGGAGCTGAGTCTGCAGGAAATTCTGGGCATCCGGACGCGCGTCTCCCCGGAGCTGGAGCTGGAGACGTTCTGCCACGGGGCAATGTGCGTCTCCTATTCCGGCCGCTGTCTGCTCTCCAACTATATGACTGGCCGCGACTCCAACCGCGGCCAGTGCGCGCAGCCGTGCCGGTATCAGTATGCGCTGATGGAGGAGAAGCGCCCCGGGGAGTATTTCCCGGTGTTTGAGGATGAAAAGGGCACGTACATCATGAACTCGCGCGACATGTGTATGATCGACCATCTGGACGAGCTGTGCGATGCGGGGATCGACTGCCTGAAGATTGAGGGGCGCGCCAAGTCGGCCTATTACGCGGCCATCGTGACCGGCGCGTACCGGCACGTGCTTGACGATGTGTACGCCGGGCGTGCGCCGGATCCCATCTGGCGCGACGAGGTGGAGCATGTCTCGCACCGGCACTACGCAACAGGCTTTTTCTATGGTGAGCCCGGACAGTTCACAGAAAATTCGCGCTACATCCGCCAGTGGCAGATCTGCGCGGTTGTGGAGTCGTGTGACGCGGCAGGGAATGCGGTGCTGAGCCTGCGCAATAAGTTTGCCGTGGGCGACACGGTGGAGCTTGTGGGGCCGGATCTCCGGCCGTTTGCATGGACGGTTACACCGATGGAGGATATGGACGGGCTGCCGCTCACGCAGCCGCGGACGCCGCAGATGCGGTTCCGGGCAAAGCTTCCGAAGCAGGTGCCGCCGCTGTCGTTTGTGCGCCACGCGGTCGAGCTTTCCGGACGATAAAACTGAGCACGGCTGTTGGCAGCGCTCGGTTCAACGTGTCGAAATGTCCGATTTTTGCAAAGTAGTACGAGATATGCGCCGTTCATGTAGGGGCCGATGCCCACATCGAACCGGAAAAGGTTGCGAGTTTGCCGTAAACTTCCCTTTAATTAATTTTTTTGAAAGGTATAGTGTGCAGGAGGCGGATGTACAATGGGAAGCTCAAGAGGTTGCAATATGCGTAAATCTAAGAGAAATATAGCTATTACAATTACTGTAGCTGCGGCTGCGTTCTTACTGCTTGGCTCTTATTTTGTTTACGACTCTTTTTTTCCTTTTGCAGAACCTGTCGAATGCCCGTCAGTTGAGGACGTCATTTCCGTAACCGTTTCATCATCTGCTGGTCAAAAAACAGAAGTATACTCCTTTGCAGCGTTAATCATGCAAATACAACAAGTAAAACCAACAAGGAAAGCAAGCGTTAACGATCTGCCTGCTGTTCAGCCTTATTACAAACTTCAGGTCGTAACAGAAGAACAAGAGTATGATTACTTCGTCTATATGGAAGATAACAGGGTATATCTTGAAATTCCGTACACAGGGATTTATACAGGAAACTACAGTAGCGGTAACAGTTCGCTAGTAGAGATCATATCTGATTTGCTTCTTAATCATGCCGCTGAATGAATGCAATTACAATACGCGTGAAATCACCGTTTTCTATAACTTTATCGGTGCATATGGATTCACACAAGCAATCGAAAATGTCCGCAACACGAGTAAAAAGAGCAACGAACGGCATAGCCGTTAAGCTGCACCGTTCGTTGCTTCAATGTTTTCCCAAGCCACCGCTGCACCAGCAGCGCCCGTTTTATGCTATGCGGAGTCATGCGTTTCGGATCGCGGCGATCAGCTCCAGAAGGCCGTATACGATCGGCTGATGCAGCATGTAAATAAACAGCGACTGCCGGCCGCACCAGCAGAAAAACCGTGCCAGCGGCGTATTCTGGAACCGTCCCGGCAGGCGTGTCTGCTTCTGCGCGTAGACCGTGCGGCCCAGGACCGTGCCCAGCATATACCAGCCAAGATGCGGCAGCAGCGGGAAATAGTCACTGGAAACAAAGTCCGCGCGCACAAGCCCAAGGGGGAACAGAAAGCCTGCCTCCACAATGGTTCCGGAGATCAGATAGCCGGCGACAACCAGCGCTGCGCCGATGGCCAGCAGCGCCTGTGTGGGGAGCCTTTTATAAAGCGGGTACAGCATCATGCACAGGCCGAGCAGATGCAGAACGCCGAACCAGACGATCACGTCGCGCGTGGCCATGCCGAGCTTGTACATGCTGAAGGTCACAAGCGAGATAACCATCCCGCAGCCGAACACAATCAGTCCGCGGTGAAAGCTGCGCGAGCCCAGCGTCGCGCAGCAGCCGGAGAGAATGACAAAAATGACGCCGCCGTACTGCTGGATGAAAACGTACCATCCGGGCAGGTGCAGATCCACGCCGATGAAAAAGCCAAGGTCAAAAATCAGGTGAACAGCGATGACGCACAGAATGCAGAATCCACGCAGCGCGTCAAGCTCCCAGATCCGACCGGATTGCTTGAGACTCATAGCTACCCCCAAAACGAACCCTGTTTAAAACATGCCTGCCGCATGCGCGGCAGGCATTGGTTTGCTTATCCTTCCTGTGCAGCCTGCCGTTCGGCTTCTTCCTCCTCCAGAACACGGTAGGCAACCTTGCCTACAAGCGTTTTGGGCAGCTCCGTGCGGAACTCAATGTCATACGGCATGGCGTACTTGGCAATATGCTGCCGGCAGTAATCAAGCAGCTCCTGCTTGATGGCCTCGGACGGCTCGTATCCCGGACGCAGAACAACAAAGGCCTTGACCTTCTGCATCTTATACGGATCCTTGACGCCGATCACGCACGACAGAAGCACCTTTTCGTGGCCGTCGATGATGTTCTCCAGCTGGCCGGGATAGACGTTGTAGCCGGAGGTGATGATCATGCGCTTGATGCGCTGCGAGAAATAGACAAAGCCATCCTCATCCATCTCGCCCAGATCGCCGGTGTGCAGCCAGATGCGGCCATCCTCGTGGCGGCGGAGCGTGCTGGCCGTTTCGTCGGGGTTGTCCACATAGCAGAGCATGACCGACGGGCCGGAGACGCAGATCTCGCCCTCGATATTGGCGTCAAGCTCCTGCGTGGTGCCGGGCTTTACGATCTTATAATAAGTGTCCGGGAACGGCACGCCAATGGAGCCGACACGGTTATAATCCTTCGGGGTCAGGCACGAGGCTGTGACGCATTCGGTCAGGCCGTAGCCCTGCCGCACCTGTACGGAGGCGTTGTGCGCCTTGAGGAAATCGTCCACCTTTTTCTTGAGCTCGATGGACATGCTGTCGCCGCCGGAGAATACGCCCTTCAGGCAGCTGAGATCGGCATTTTCCAGCTTTCTGGCACGCAGCAGTGCCTCAAAGAGCGTCGGCACGCCGGGGATGATGTTCGGCTGCTTTTTGATCAGCAGCTCGGCGTAGGTATCGACGTTGAAGCGCGGCACAAGAATGCAGCACGCGCCGCCGATGAGCGCGGTGTGGATGCCGATGCCAAGGCCAAAGCCATGGAACACCGGCATGACGGAAAGCATTTTCATGCCGTCAATGGGAGAGAAGCCGGAGGCTGCAATGGTCTGCAGGCCGAGGGCGTTGAAGTTCATGTTGGAGAGCAGGATGCCCTTTGTGGTGCCGGTTGTGCCGCCGGAGTAGAGGATGGACGCGCCGTCCTCTGCCTTGCCAAAGCTCTTGGGCAGAGGCAGATTCTTCTTTTTGCCCTCACGCTGGAAGGCGGACCACCAGATGTAATTGCCGCCCCTGGGGGGCGTGGGATATTTGCGGGCTGCCGTAAGCGCATAGCCGATGGCCAGATGCGGGTACAGCTCGTCCTCAATCTTCGCAAGCAGAAGCGTGCAGTCCGGGTTATCCAGCTCCGGCATAATGGGCGCAATCTTGGCATAGAACTGATCGAGCGTCAGGATACATTTGGAGTGGGAGAAATTGAGATAGAACTTGATCTCACCGGCTGCCGACAGCGGGTGGATCATGTTGGAGACGGCACCGATGCGGTTGAGGGCATAAAATGCCTGCAGGGCCTGCGGGCAGTTCGGCATGCAGATGGTGACGCGGTCGCCCCTGCCGATGCCCATGGCGAGAAATGCCCGGGCAGTGTCGTCGATTTTTTTCATGAACTGCGTAAACGTCGTCTTTTTGTTCATGAATTCATAGGCATAGAACTTGGGATTGCGCTCTGCGGCGGCCTGCACCATCTGGTAGATGGTTTTCTGCGGGTAGGACAGGTGCTTCGGAACATCCCCGTAATAGTTCAGCCACGGGGCCGAAGAAGAAAGACTCATATTTTTTCATCCTTTCACGATACGATTGCAGCGCCGCACAGACCATATGTATCCTTGGCAGCCGGCGCCGATCACACACCCTTGCCGCCTGGTACCGACAGGTACACACACACCACAGGCGACAAACATAAAAATTATATCGCAAACGGCAGAAAATAGCAAGGTTTTCTTTCCCATTTCAGGCATCAGCCCGGCTTTGCTGCAGAACTGGTCACTTTTCCAGCAGCCGCATAATGGCGCTGCGCCCGACCTGCATGGCACCCTTCGGGCAAAATTCCTGGCAGCAGAAGCAGTGGATGCATGCGCTGCGGCGGATGCGCGGCTTGCCGTTTTCCATGGTGATGGCGTGCGCCGGACAGATTTTGGCGCATTTCCGGCAGCCGATGCATGCGGGGGCGCGCAGCTTCGGGTAGGGCGTCAGCACGCGCTGCAGGACCTTGCCGACAAGCCGCCCGAACGCGCCGTCGCCGCCATAGGAAAAGAACACGCTCGTCTGCGAGGGGACGGTCTTGTAATCCGGGACAGTGAACAGGGCCGGATCCCCGGTAAGTGTCAGAGCGGACGGATCCTCCGGGCATAGCCCGCGCCGGATGGCGGCGGCAAGCGTCGGGACATCCGAAGGCGTCAGGCCAATGAGGCCGCAGGCGGCAAGATCCAGGGCGTGCGCGCTCTGCGCGGCCATGAGGCAGCCAATTTTGCGCGGTGTGCCCTGGGTGGGGCCGTTGCCCTCCATGCCGAACACGGCGTCGCAGATGCAAAGGCGCGGCTTCCAGTATTCGCACAGATCGACCAGCATGTCGGAAAAATCCGCAACCTTTGGATATTTATAATGATATTCCGGCTTCATGGTGCCGGGGATGGTGCCGAAGAAATTTTTCACGGCGGCGGACATACCCATCATGCCGTGTGTTTTGAGCTTGCAGACGTCGATGATGGCGTCCGCCTGCTGCAGATATGCCGTACAGGTGAACTGCCGCGCCTGTACGGCGGCAGGGAAGGAAGCCTCCGTGACGCTGACATCGGTGTTGAGCACGGCGCCGAGCGCCTGCGCGGCGCGCAGGCCCGTCACGTCATAGACATGGTTAAGCGCGGCCGGCGTGTAGAGGCCGCCGGGGCTGTCGCCGATGATAACCTGCGCGCCGTGCTGCTGCAGCAGGCGAACAAGCGCGCAGACGACGGATGGATGGACGGTCGCGGCAGTCTCCGGCTTCATGGCGGAGACAAGATTCAGCTTGAGCGCGACGCGCATGCCCGGCTGTACCCAGTCCAGCCCGCCGGCCTGCGTGCAGACGCGCTCCAGCGCGTCCAAAACCTCCGGTTCGTCATAGCTTCCACAGGCGGTCAGCGCAACGGTTTGGTTCATAGACAGGCTCCTCCGTACGATTAAGTATTCACAGTCTAGCATGTCGGAGCCCGGATTGCAATGCGGCGGATGTGTGCAGTATTTACTTTTTTATTTCGATATGTTACAATATCATATCAAATTATGGATACTTTCTTTCCGAAGCTGATTGTTCAGCGTGGAAACTGGAAGGAGACATGGTATGCAGGATCAATATACGAACCCGCACGCACAGCCGGACGGGCAGGACGTGGACGCGCTTTTGCAGGATGTCAGGAGTATTCTTGGCGAGTCCGACGACGCAATTGCCGGCCAGGCAGATCAGCTGCAGCCGGACGATGCTGCGCAGGAGCAGATGCCGGAGCCGGAGCAGGAGGATGCGCAGCCCATGACGGCAGACGACGTGCAGATCGACTACGGAAAATTCTATGAGGACTCCGGCAGCAGGGATCTGTTCGACTGCGATGACGATGCGCCGGCGCAGACGGGGCCGCGGCCGCCGCTGACGTATTACGAGCAGTCAAAGCCCGCCTACCAGCGGGCGCGCCGCGCGGCATATGAGCAGCAGAAGCAGCAGGCGCGCGCAGCGCGCGTGCAGAGCCAGCGGCAGGCGGAGCACGACGAGCTGCAGAAGCTCCGCAGAGGAAAGCCGCAGCCGCAGCGCCGCAGCGCGGAGGAATATGCCCAGTGGCTCTATGAGCAGGGCCTGAGCGACAAGGAGCAGCATGCGCGCACCGAGCAGGAGCTGAAGCTGGCGGAGACAAAGGGGCGCAGGGGCCGGAAAAACCGCAAGGGCGGCGATGGTGACGCAAAGAGCCGGAAAAAGCGCGGACCGTGGCGGGGCATCCTTGTCCTTGTTCTGCTGCTGGCGATGGGCGCGGCGGCGTTCCACTTTGTGCTGGCCCGCGCGCCGCAGGGCACGGCCTCGCTTGGGGCGCATAAATCCGGCTGCGCGACAATTCTGGTGGCCGGAACGGATGAGGGCGGCTATCGCACGGACTCCATGATGCTTGTCAGTATTGACCGCGGGCAAAAGCAGGTAAGTCTGGTGTCCATCCCGCGCGATACGCTGATCTACTGTGAATACTCGGTGCCGAAAATCAATTCCGCCTACGGCTGGGCCGGCGGCGGAGAGAGCGGCATGCAGGAGCTGATGCTGCGTGTGTCGGAGATTATCGGCTTTGTACCGGATGGCTACGTGGTGGTCGATCTCGGCGTGTTTGAGGAGCTGGTGGAGATGATGGGCGGCATTGACTTTGAGGTGCCGGTCGACATGCATTACTCCGATCCCTCGCAGGGACTGGAAATTAACCTGAATGCAGGCATGCAGCATTTAAGCGGCAACCAGGCTATGCAGGTCGCGCGGTTCCGCTCCGGCTATGCCACGCAGGATCTTGGACGCATCGAGACGCAGCGCGCGCTCGTTTCCGCGGCCATCCGGCAGTGGGTGTCTCCCAGGGGCCTTGTGCATCTGCCGAAGGCACTGAAGCTGATCGAGCAGAGCACAAACACCAACCTGACCACGGCCAATCTTCTCTGGCTGGCGGAGAGCCTTCTGCTCTGCAGCCGGGATGAAATTGCGGCGGCGACGCTGCCGGGGACAGCAGACTATATTGCAGGCGGCTCGTATTATGTATTGGACGCTGCCGCTGTTGCAGACACCGTGAATACTTATTTGAACCCATACGAGGAAGGAGTGCAGGCGTCGGAGCTTTATATCCGCGCCGGCTGAATGATACCATGTACGTAAATCCTGTAAAGGCCTCCGGGAGGCCGGAATCAGCGGAAGGGCGTCTGGATAAAGAGTTGCGCTGCTATGATCTGCTGGACAGCCTGCAGATTCCCTACGCCAGAGTCGACCACGATTTTGCAGACACCATTGAGGCCTGCGAGGCGGTCGAGCAGGTACTTGGGGAGAAGATCTGCAAAAATCTGTTTTTGTGCAACCGGCAGAAAACACAGTTTTATCTGCTCATGATGGAGGGGGAGAAGGTCTTTAAGACAAAGGATCTGTCCAGGCAGCTGGGCGTGGCGCGGTTATCGTTTGCCAGCCCGGAGGATATGCTGCAGTGCCTGGATATTACCCCCGGCTCCGTCAGTGTGCTGGGACTGATGAACGATACGCAAAACGCGGTGCAGCTGGTCATTGACCGGCCAATCGCGCAGTCGCAGATGATTGGCTGCCATCCCTGCATCAATTCCACCACGCTTGCCATCCGGACGGAGGATATTGTGCAGAAGCTGCTGCCTGCAGTGCACCATGCGCCGGTGATTGTGGACCTGCCGGACCCGGAGGAGGAACCGGCTGCCGACCGGCTGTAACCGCTTTGAAACCGGCTTGAAACCGGACTGATAGAAAGTCTCCGGAGCTGGAAATTTTGGTTGACATAATTTAATTAAGATTTCTTAAAAATCGCCATTTTTCCGGCAAAACAGGAAAAATGATGGAAACCACCTATTGCGTTCGGGAAACTTGTGTGGTACGATATCTATGGATAACGAGCGGTGCTGCGCCCATTTTGGGCGCCTGCCGCCAGCGTGCAGTGCGTGCGTTTGTTCATGCACTGCATGTAGTTCAAACTTGCAGCAAACAAAGCATCGCACATATATCAAGGAGGAAGAATTATGAAAAAACGTTTATTGGCGCTTGTTCTCTGCCTCGTCATGGTCGTTGGCCTTCTGCCGACGGTTTTCGCTGACGGCGGCACAGAGGTTGTGCCGGATACTTACACCGTGACGTTTGATACCCACGGCGGAACACCGGGGATTCCAGCTCAGCAGGTTGCTGTTGGCGAGAAGATTGGACGGCCGACTGACCCGACAAAGGAAGGCTACACCTTTGCCGGCTGGTACACGGATGAAACGTATACATCCGCATGGAACTTTGACTGGGTGGTTTCCGGCAATGTCTGGCTGCATGCAAAGTGGACCTATGCAGTTACCTTTAACGCCAATGGCGGCACCGGTACGATGGAGTCGCAGCAGCTGACCGAGGGCCAGTCGGTCCAGCTCAATGCCAGCACCTTCACAAGAGAAGGCTACACGTTCCTTGGCTGGAACACCGACCGGAATGCAGATGCCAAGCTCTATGATGACTGCGATTATGTTTTCTTCGGCAAGGCTACCACGCTGTATGCCATCTGGAAACAGAACCCGACCAAGGCAACGCTGAGCTATGATCTTGACGGCGGCACACTGAAAGACGGCAGCTATACAAAGCCCGGTCAGGTCGCAGTTGGTGCAGCAATCACCGTCCCGACTGCGTCTGAAGTGAGCCGCGATGGCTACACGCTTGAGGGCTGGTACACCTCTCCTATCTTCATGGACTCTACCAAGTGGACCGGCACGACGATGCCTGCTGAGAATCTGACGCTGTATGCAAACTACACGAAGGATGCCGGCAAGCACACCGTCACCTTCGAAGGCAACGGCAGCACCTCCGGCTATACATACCCGCAGGCATTCACCGCTGGCGAAGCGTTCAACCTGTCCGCAAACCTGTATAAGCGTGACGGCTATACGTTCCTCGGCTGGGCCACGAGAGCCAATGCGACCCGTGCAACCTATGCAGACAAAGAACGGGTACGGTTCAGCACAGATGTCACGCTCTATGCAGTCTGGCAGAAGAACAGCGACTATACGCTGAGCTACTATGATTACGACGACGGTAACTACACGCTGCGTTTTGAGTACGGCGATATGTTCACGGTTGACCCCAATGGCGGCACCGTGACCTTCGAAGGCAGTATTTTCACCACAGCAAGGACCTACACGGTTTCCAAGGATTATCGTCTGCCGGATGCAAAGCGTGTGGGCTACACGTTCTACGGCTGGGATTACAGCTACAACTACCGCACGGGCATCGTAACACTGACGGCTATGTGGAGCAAGAGCACCAGCGGCTGCAGCGTGAAATACTGGAGCTACGACTACAACAAGTCGATGTACGAGTATGTGAGGGCCAGCAGCACAATTACCATCGACCCGAACGGCGGTTCTGTCACATGGTACGGCACGACTATCAGCAAGAAGCAGTCTGTGACAGTTTTCGATGACCGTATCCTCAATGATGCAACATGGAAGGGCAACACCTTCTACGGCTGGAAGCTGACCTATTCCGGCTCCACGCCGGTGTTCACCGCAATGTGGATGCAGACCAGCAGTATTCCGTCCATGCTCAATGGTGTTGACCACTATGCATACATCAAGGGTTATCCGAACGGCACGTTCAAGCCGACGGCTACCATTACCCGTGCAGAGGTTGCAACGATCTTCTATCGTCTGCTGAACACCTCCACGCGCAGCGCATATTCCACGTCCTATAACACCTTCACGGACGTTCCGTCCGGCGCATGGTACAACACGGCGGTGTCCACCATGGCAAAGCTCGGCATCATCAACGGCGACGCCAACGGCAAGTTCCGTCCGGCAGACCCCATCACAAGAGCAGAGCTGGCTGCAATGGTTGCCCGCTGCGACGGCAGAACAGCTTCTGTCAGTTCCATTTTCTCCGATACAACCGGCCACTGGGCTTCGAGCTACATTGCAAGAGCTTATGAGCTGGGCTGGATCACCGGTTACGGCACAACCTATGCACCGGATAAATACATCTCCCGTGCAGAGACGGTTGCCATTCTCAACCGCGTGCTGGAGCGTGAGCCGGAGTACACCTCCGACCTGCTGAAGAACATGAACACCTTCTCCGATGTCAGCACGACTGCCTGGTATTATCTCGATGTGCAGGAGGCGGCCAACAGCCACACCTACACCCGTAAGACCAACAGCAATTATGAGACCTGGAGCAAGCTGACGGCAGACCCCAGCTGGTTCTAAACAATCACAAAGTACCCCCCGGGCGGCTTAAACCGCCCGGGGGTTTTGCTTGGAATCAATAAACAATGATAGTTTGATTTTACAGAAAACGTGTATCCCGGAGGCGCGGCAGAAATAGCTGGTTCTGGACCGGAGAACGGCTCAAACTTTCTTTCTCGCTTCTTCGAGAAAGAAAGTTTGTCAAAGAAAGAGGAGCCCGGTGGGATTCCGAATTTCCCCCGGACCCTCGTCGGAATCAAAGCTCACGAAACGAATTCTTGCGCAGCAAGACTTCTTATTCTGACGCTTTGTTCCTCCTCTTGCGATGCAGACCGCAGGCTGGGTCTGCATCGCAGAAACCGCTTCGG
>CAKUAM010000046.1 GCA_934636305.1 uncultured Oscillospiraceae bacterium | reverse complement strand
GGCAACGACTCCATGGACACCTGCAACAAGATCTCCAAGTATATGAAGAAGGTCGGCTACGAGTGCCGCGTCATGGGTATCCCCAAGACCATCGACAACGATCTGTTCGGCACCGACCACTGCCCGGGCTATGCCTCCGCTGCCAAGTATATCGCCACCTCCGTCATGGAAGTTTCCCGCGACGCGCACGTCTATGACACCGGCATGATTACCATCATCGAGTGCATGGGCCGTCATGCAGGCTGGCTGACCGCTGCCGCCGCTCTGGCCAACGTGGAGGAGCCCTGCTGCGACTTCATCTACCTGCCGGAGGTTGACTTCGACATGGACAAGTTCATCGCCGATGTCTCCAAGCGCTACGAGGAAAAGAAGAACTGCATCGTCGCAGTCTCCGAGGGCGTTCATTACGCAGACGGCCGCTTTGTCTCCGAGGCAAAGACCGCTGCCACCGACGGCTTCGGCCATGCCCAGCTGGGCGGCCTGGCTGCAACGCTGGCCAACATCATGAAAGAGCGCACCGGCGCCAAGGTCCGCGGCATCGAGCTGAGCCTGCTGCAGCGCTGCGCGGCGCACTGCGCCTCCGGCACTGACATTGACGAGGCCTTCATGTCCGGCAAGACTGCCGTTGACGAGATGATCGCCGGCGTGACTGACAAGATGGTTGGCTTCGAGTGCGACCGCACCAACGGCTACACCTGCAAGGCCAAGCTGTTTGACCTGTCTGACGTTGCCAACTTCGAAAAGAAGTTCCCGACCGAGTGGATCACCCCGGAAGGCAACAACGTCACCGAGGACTTTGTCAAATACGCACTGCCCCTCATCCAGGGCGAGACAAAGCTCGAGAAGGTCGATGGTCTGCCCCGCTTTGCAAGACTGAAGAAAGTATTTGCAAAGTAAGCATCGTTCATACCACCTGTTTCCCGTCCGCGCATGCCGCGGACGGGATTTTTTCACATTCCGCTTTACTTCAGCAGCGAAATGTGTTATTGTACATATATCGCAACATCCTCCGTGACTGACGGCAAGTGGGTCACCACACGGGAGCGGAGGAGCATCGGATTACCGGCCGTCTGGGTATTGCTGCAGGACGCAGCATACCCAGGCGGTTTTTTATTTTATGGAGGCAGCGCCATGCTGGACATTCTTGAGTATTTACGCAAAAACACCTATCCCGGACGCGGCATTCTTGCCGCCGGCGGCTGCGTCTGCTATTTCATCATGGGACGCAGCGAAAACAGCCGCAACCGCATCTTTGTCCGGACAGACGACGGCATCCGCACACAGGCTTACGATCCGGCAAGGCTGCAGGATCCCAGCCTCATTCTCTACCATCCTGTGCGCCGCATGGGCAGCGCTCTCGTCGTCACAAACGGCGATCAGACCGATACCATCTGCCAGGCCGGCGAGTTCCGACGCGCGCTGCTGGCGCGCTGCTATGAACCGGACGCGCCGAACTGGACACCCCGCATCAGCTCCATTTTTTATCCGGACGGCAGGTTCTCCCTGTCCATTCTCAGGCGCGCCGCGGATGGCAGCTGCAGCCGGGACTTTTTTGACTATGAGAACTGCCCGGCCGGTACCGGATATTTCATCAGCACCTACCAGCACGACGGCAATCCCCTTCCGTCCTTTTCCGGTGCGCCGCTCCCCATCCAGATGCCGGCGCCGGAGGCGCTCTGGGCCGCGCTGAACCCGGAGAATAAGATCTCCCTCTACACCAATTTCCACGGCAATGTCCGCCTGTTCAACAAGCATCTCGGTGATTGAAAACGAAAGGAGCCACACCCATGACAGAACTGGAACTCAAATACGGCTGCAACCCCAACCAGAAGCCCGCCCGCGTGTTCATGCGCGATGGCGGCGATCTGCCCCTCACGGTTCTCAATGGCCGCCCCGGCTATATCAACCTTCTCGACGCGCTCAATGCCTGGCAGCTGGTGCGCGAGGCAGCGCTTGCCACTGGTCTGCCCGCCGCTGCCAGCTTCAAGCATGTCTCCCCTGCCGGCGCGGCCATTGGTCTGCCGCTGAGCGAGACGGACCGGCGCGCATTCTTTGTTGATCCGGACGCCATGCTCACACCGCTCGCATGCGCGTATATCCGCGCGCGCGGCGCGGACCGGCTGTGCTCCTACGGCGACTGGGCTGCACTGTCGGACGTGTGCGACGCGGCGACCGCCGCATATCTGAAAAATGAGGTCTCCGATGGTATCATTGCCCCCGGCTACACGGAGGAAGCACTGGATATACTAAAAATGAAAAAGCGCGGCAGCTACACCATTCTCGCCATTGATCCTGCCTACACTCCCGCTGCGCAGGAGCAGAAGGACGTGTTTGGCATCACCTTCTCCCAGCGCCGCAATGACCTTGCCATAGACGCGTCCATGCTGACGACTATCGTCACCCGGAACCGCGACCTGCCGGAATCGGTGAAGCGCGACATGCTGCTTGCGCTCATTACACTCAAATATACGCAGTCCAACTCCGTCTGCTACGTCAAGGACGGACAGGCCATCGGTGTCGGCGCCGGACAGCAGAGCCGCATCGGCTGCACGCGCCTTGCCGGGCAGAAGGCTGACCGCTGGTACCTGCGTCGTCACCCGCTCGTGCTGTCACTGCCGTTTCTGCCGGGAATCGGCCGTCCGGAACGCGATAACGCCATCGACGTTTACCTCTCCGATGAGTATGGGGATCTGCTGGCTGACGGTGCCTGGCAGCGTGTCTTTTCTGTCCGGCCGGAGCCGCTTGACCCGCAGGCGCAGCGTGCATGGCTGCAGACGCAGTCCGGCATCACCGTCGGCTCCGACGCATTTTTCCCATTCGGCGATAATATTGAGCGCGCCCGCAAGAGCGGTGCCCAATACATCGTCCAGCCCGGCGGCTCCATCCGCGATGATGATGTGATTGCCACCGCGGACCGCTATCATATGGCGATGGTGTTCACCGGCATGCGTCTGTTCCATCATTGATATTGCGTCAGTTAATAAGGGCGCACACGGTTGTTAACTGACGCATTTCTTTGCAATATGCAGCGCAATGTTCGTTTTTCCCCGCAAAGTTTGTGAAAACCGACAATCGACAAATCCCAGCGTGCGTGTTAAGATTCTGATAACCAAATATTGCAGTTAAAGGATAGAGGCGCGGGTGTCAAGAGTATCCCCGGTGCAAGGCCGTCGCAGGGCCGTTGCCGCGGAGAAAGGGGCATTCGCCGAAGGAAAGCCGGCGAAGCTTTTCTGGGCAAACGGAGAATATCCGTTTGACTGTCGCATTTGCGGAGAGCTATGGATTAATTGCGGATTCCTGCCGGATTTCTGTTTGCGGAATTGGGGCGGAATACCGGATGACGGACGCGGCAAGTGCATTTCCTGCATATGTCGCGTCTTTTTGTTCTCAGATTGCAGTAGCTGGTATCAATTTTTGAGAAGGAGACTGAATATCATGACTTCCAACCCCATCTTCCGCGGCGTTGCCACCGCGCTTATTACCCCGCTGACCGAATCCGGCGTCGATTATGACGCGCTGGGCCGTCTTATCGACTGGCAGATTGCCGAGGGCATCCATGCGCTCGTAATTGCCGGCACAACCGGCGAGGGCTCCACCCTCTCCGACCAGGAGCACCGCGAGGTGCTTGCCTTCAGCGTCCGGCATGCCGAGGGCCGCGTGCCCATCATCGCCGGCACCGGCTCCAACGACACCGCCTATGCCATTTCCCTGACAAAGTACGCCTGCGAAGTTGGCTGCGACGCCATGCTCGTTGTCACGCCGTACTATAATAAGGCAACGCAGAATGGCCTTGTACAGATGTACACCGCCATCGCAGACGCCTCCACCAAGCCCATCATCGTCTATAATGTCCCGTCCCGCACGGGTGTAAATATCCAGCCCGCAACCTATCAGAAGCTGGCCCAGCACCCGAATATCGCCGCCATCAAGGAGGCCAACGGAGACATTTCCAGCATCGTGACCACAGCGTCCCTTGTCGGCGATCAGCTGGATATTTACTCCGGAAACGATGACCAGATCGTTCCCATTCTTTCGATGGGCGGCAGCGGTGTCATTTCTGTCCTTTCAAATGTTCTGCCCCGGCAGACCGTCGAGATCTGCACCCGCTTCTGGAACGGCGACGTTGCCGGTAGCGCCGCGCTGCAGTGTGAGCTGCTGCCGCTTATCCACGCGCTGTTCTCCGAGGTGAACCCCATCCCGGCCAAGGCCGCCATGGCGGCGCTCGGCTTCTGCGAGGATTATCTGCGTCTGCCGCTGACCACCATGGAGCCCGCGCACCGCGAGGTGCTGCTGCGCTGCATGCGTGAGCAGGGTCTGCCGGTCTGAGAAAGGAGACAACCCTATGACTTACATTGTACACGGCGCCACCGGCCGTATGGGCGCGCACATTTGCGCGCTTGCCGGCACCTCCCTTGCCGCCCGCGTCAGCCCCGACTACCCGGAAAGCAGCAACGGCTGCTACCGCACGCTGGCAGAGTATCAGGGCCCGGCCGATTGTGTGATCGACTTTTCCAACCACGCGGCCACTGGTGCGCTGCTGGCCTACTGCACCGCGCGGCAGCTCCCGGTTGTGATTGCCACCACCGGTCAGACCGAAGCTGAGCGTGCGCAGATCCTTGAGGCAGCAAAAACGATTCCCGTGTTCTTCGCCGCCAACTTCTCGCTCGGTATTGCCGTGCTCTGTGACCTTGCCAAGCGTGCTGCAGCCATGTTCCCCGACGCGGACATTGAGATTGTGGAAATGCACCACAACCAGAAGCTCGACGTGCCGAGCGGCACCGCGCTGGCGCTGGCAAACTCCATTGCCTCTGTCCGTCCGGAGGCCGAATTTGTCATCGGCCGCCACGAAAACGGCAAGCGGCAGAAGCAGCAGATCGGCATCCACTCGCTGCGGCTCGGCAGCGAGGCCGGAACACATGAGATTCTGATCTCCACCGGCAAGGAAACGCTGACGCTGCGGCACGAGGCCAAAGATCGCTCCCTCTTTGCCGACGGCGCGATGCAGGCTGCACAGTTTCTGGCCGGCAAGCCCGCCGGACTTTATACGATGCAGGATCTGATCAATCAGGAGGAACAGGCATGAACGCACAGGAAATTATCCAATACATTGCACAGGCAGAAAAGAAAACGCCTGTAAAGCTCTATATCAGGGAAACCGCTCCCATCGACTTTGGCGCGGCCAAGGTGTTCGGCGCGGGAGATAAAATTGTATTTGGCGACTGGCGGGAGCTTGGCCCGATTCTTGCAGCCAACCGCGATAAGATTGCTGACGTCGTGATCGAGAACGACTGCCGCAACAGCGCCATCCCCATGCTGGATCTCAAGGACATTCCTGCCCGCATTGAGCCGGGCGCAACCATCCGCGAGCAGGTCACCATCGGCAAAAACGCCGTCATCATGATGGGCGCCGTCATCAACATCGGCGCGGTCATCGGCGAGGGCAGCATGATTGACATGGGCGCTATTCTGGGCGGCCGCGCAACCGTCGGCAAGAACTGCCACATTGGTGCCGGCGCCGTGCTGGCCGGTGTCATTGAGCCGGCCTCTGCCAAGCCTGTCATCATTGAAGACGGTGTGCTTGTCGGTGCGAATGCAGTTGTGATTGAAGGTGTGCATGTCGGCAAAAACGCGGTTGTGGCAGCGGGCGCTGTTGTCGTGGATGACGTGCCGGACAATATGGTTGTGGCCGGCTGCCCGGCCCGCATCATCAAGGAGAAGGACAGCAGGACCACGATGAAAACCGCGCTGGAGCCCTCCCTGCGCGAGATCTGACCCAGACAGGAGGAACCATATGCTTCCGTTCACACTTTCTCAGGCGCAAAGTTGGCGTGAGCAATATCCCACGCCATTTTATATCTACGATGAGGCCGGGATCCGCCGCTGCGTGGAGAATCTTTCCCGGGCGTTTGCATGGAACCGCGGCTTCTGCGAATATTTTGCCGTCAAGGCAACACCCACTCCGGCCATCCTGCGCCTGCTGGCCTCGCTCGGCTGCGGCGCGGACTGCGCGTCCATTCCGGAGCTCATGCTGGCCGAGCGCTCCGGAATGACCGGCCACCGCATTATCCTCTCGTCGAATGAGACGCTGCCGCAGGAATACCGCGCGGCGAAAGCAGTCGGCGCCATCATCAATCTCGATGATATCACACAGATTGCCCATATGGAGCAGGCCATCGGCATTCCGGATACGGTCTGCTGCCGCTATAATCCCGGCCAGTTCCAGATCACGAATGACATTATGGGGCACCTGTATGACTCCAAATTCGGCATGACACGCAAGCAGCTGCTGGAAAGCTACGCCATTCTCAATAAGAAGGGTGTTCAGCATTTTGGTCTGCACTGCATGGCCGCCAGCTGCTCGCTGGAAAACAGCTATTATCCCACGCTCGCCCGGGAGCTGTTCCGCCTTGTACTGGAAATCCGGGAAAAAACCGGCGTTACAATTGAATTTGTGGATCTGTCTGGCGGCATTGGTATCCCCTACCGCCCGGAGGAATCCCCCATTGACATTTTTGCCGTTGGCGAGGGTGTGCGGCAGGCCTATATGGAGATTCTGACACCCGCTGGCATCTCCCTGCGGCTGTCAACAGAAATGGGCCGCTACATCACAGGCCCTTATGGCTATCTTGTCACCAGCGTTGTCGGCAAGAAGCATATTTATAAGGAATATATCGGCGTGGACGCAACCGCCTGCGATCTGATGCGCCCTGCCATGTATGGCGCGTACCATCCCGTCACGGTACTCGGCAAGGAGGATGCCCCCTGCACACAGACGGTCGACGTGGTCGGCTCCCTTTGTGAAAACAACGACAAATTTGCCGTTGACCGGCCCCTGCCCGACATTCAGGAGGGCGATCTTCTCGTCATTTCCTGCGCCGGCGCGCACGGCCACGCCATGGGCTATAACTACAATGGAAAGCTGCGCTGCGCAGAGCTTCTTCTGTGCGAGGACAAAAGCGTACAGCTGATCCGCCGGGCAGAAACACCGGCAGATTATCTTGCCACACTGGACGTTGATGAGTCGTTCACGCATGCAGAGGGGACACTGAGATGAAGCTCAACGAGGCTGTCTACGGCGCACAGCGCAGCGCCATCCGCGAATACTCCAGGCTTGCCAGAAGCACGCCGGGCTGCGTCGCACTGACGCTGGGGGAGCCGGACTTTGATACACCGCAGCCTGTCTGCGCTGCGGCCGTACAGGCACTGGCCAATGGACAGACGCATTATATCGACAATAACGGCACCTTTGCCCTGCGGGAGGCTGTTGCCGTCTTTGAGCGCGAAAAAAACGGCATGGACTATACGCCGGACGAGATTGTGATTACTGCCGGCGCTACAGAGGCGCTGTTTGCCGCGCTGTTCACCATTCTGAACCCCGGTGACGAGGTCATTGTCCCGACGCCCGCCTTTGTCCTTTATGAGCAGATCATCGGCCTGTGCCGCGGGAAGTTTGTCCCGCTGGATACCGCGCCGAGCCAGTTTCAAATTGACCCGCAGGCGCTGGCCGCCTGCATCACACCGAAAACCAAGGCAATTATCCTGAACTCCCCCAATAACCCCACCGGCTGTGTCTACGATGCGGCAAGCCTTCGCGCCGTCTATGAGGCTGTGCGGGGCCGTGATATCTTCGTCGTCTGCGACGATGTCTACAGGCAGCTTATCTACACCGATACGTACCACAGCTTTGCTGAATTCCGCGACCTGCGCAGCCAGCTTCTGATTGTACAGAGCTTTTCCAAGCCCTACGCCATGACCGGCTGGCGCATGGGGTATCTTCTGGCCGATGCCAGCGTCAAGGAACGGCTGGAGCTTGTCCATCAGTTCATGGTTGTCTCCACGCCGGCCCCCTTCCAGCAGGCTGCAGCCACGGCGCTTACCTGTGACGTCTCGCCCATGCTGGAAACGTACCGCCACCGCCGCGCCTATGTGCTGTCGCGTCTGGCCGAGCTGCAGCTGCCCGTAACCGAGCCGCAGGGTGCATTTTACGTGTTCCCGTCCATTGCTGGCTTTGGTCTGCCGTCCGGCGAGTTCTGCACGCGGATGATCCGTGAGGCCGGGCTTGCCGCGACCCCCGGTGCCTGCTTCGGCGCGGAGGGATATATCCGCCTGACCTATTGCTATTCTGACGAGCAGCTGCGTGAGGGACTGGACCGGCTGGCGCGGTTTGTGCAGCTGCTGCAGGCAGAAGGGGGCAGATAAACGATGCAGGATCTTCTTGCAAAGGCTGAGGCCATGACCGGCTGGCTGGATGAGATCCGCCGGACGCTTCACCAGCTCCCGGAGCTTGGCAATCAGGAGGTCCGGACCTCCGCATTTCTCAAAACAACGCTATGCACCCTTGGTCTTGCCGTGGAGCAGCCGTTCGGCACGGCGCTCTGCGCCACGCTGACCGGCAGCCGGCCCGGCAAAACCATTGCGCTGCGCGCCGACATGGATGCGCTGGCTGTCACGGAGGCCACCGGCGCAGAATTTTCCTCGCAGACACCCGGTCTTATGCATGCCTGTGGGCATGATATCCATATGACCGCCGCGCTTGGCGCGGCGAAGCTGCTGGCCGCGCAGCGCGATATGCTCTGCGGCAGCGTCCGGTTCCTGTTTGAGCCGGACGAGGAAGGCAGCGGCGGCGCGCGCCGCTTTGCAGAGGCCGGCTGTCTGCGCGGCGTGGATGCGGTGTTCGGCGCGCATGTCTCGCCGGAGCTGCCGCTCGGCAGTGTCGGCGTCCGGTTTGGCAAGTTTTATGCCGCGTCGGATACCTTTACCGCCATCATCCACGGCAAAAGTGCGCATGGCGCAGAGCCGGAAAAGGGCGTTGACGCGCTGCAGGCAGCGGCAAGGCTGGCTGTCCGCCTCGTCTCCCTGCGGCAGGCGCTTGCCCCGGAGCGGTGCGTCGTCACCGTCGGCACGCTGCAGGCCGGCACAGCAATCAACGTCGTTGCAGATCACGCCTCGCTGACCGGCATTATCCGCACGCTTGGGCCGGACAGCCGCGCGCGCATGCGCGTACTTGTCCAGCAGGCAGCCCAGGACATTGCTTCGCAGACCGGCACGCAGATTGACCTGCAGCTGCATGAGAGCTATCCCGGCATCGTCAACACAGACGCATGCGTGTCTGCTGTCCAGCGCGCCGCCGAGGCGCTGCTTGGCGCCAGGCAGGTTCACGTCCTGTCCGCGCCGACCATGATGACCGAAGATTTCGGCTTTTACCTTGACAGTGCCCCCGGCTGCTTTTATCATATCGGTGCCGGGTGCACCGCGCCTCTCCATTCCCCGCAATTTTTACCGGATATCCGCGCCGCCGTGACTGCGGCTGCGCTGCATGCTGCCGTGCTCACGCAGGCACTGCGGTCATAGAAAGGAGCACTATGAGTCCCATTGTTGTAAAATTCGGCGGCAGCTCGCTTGCTACCGCCGGGCAATTCGAAAAGGTTGCCGCCATCATCCGCGAAAATCCTGACCGCCGCTATGTCGTCGCCTCCGCGCCCGGCAAGCGTGACAGCGCTGACACCAAGGTCACGGACCTCCTGTACCGCTGCTACGATCAGGCTGCTGCCGGCGAGGATTTCATGTCCACCCTGCAGCAGATCAAAACCCGCTTTGCCTCCATCATTTCTGAGCTTTCGCTGCAGGCGGATCTGACCGCAGATTTTGAGGCCATCGCCGCACACCTGCGCCAGGCGCCGCAGCGCGACTATATGGCCAGCCGCGGTGAATATCTCAATTCCAAGCTGCTGGCAGCTTATCTCGGTTTCCAGTTTGTTGATGCGGCACAGATGGTCCTTTTCCGCGCGGACGGCTCGTTTGACGCCGAGGCCACCAACACCGCCATCGGCCACGCGCTCGTAAGCATAGAGCGCGCCGTTGTCCCCGGCTTCTACGGCAGTCTGCCGGACGGCACCATCCACACCTTCTCCCGCGGCGGCTCCGATATCACAGGCTCTCTTGTCGCGCGCGCGACAGACGCCGTGCTGTATGAGAACTGGACGGACGTTTCCGGCGTTCTGGCTGCCGATCCCCGGATTGTGGAAAACCCGCATATCATCGACTACATCACCTACCGCGAGCTGCGGGAGCTCTCGTACATGGGGGCGTCCGTTCTGCATGAGGACGCCGTTTTCCCGGTCCGGCAGGCCGGTATCCCCATCAATATCCGCAACACCAACCGCCCGCAGGATCCCGGCACCTTCATCGTGCCGACGCTGCCGGCCAATGCGCATAAGCGCAAGGTCACAGGCATTGCCGGCCACAAGGGCTTCAGCAGCGTATACGTGGAAAAATCCATGATGAACGGCGAGATTGGCTTCGGCGCAAAGCTTCTGCAGATCTTTGCCGATCACAATATCTCCTTTGAGCATTGCCCGTCCGGCATTGATACGATGTCCATCATTGTCTCCACCGCTGCGCTTGAGCCCGCCCGCGAAGAAATTCTGCATGAGATCGAAACGCAGCTGCATCCCGACCATGTCAGCGTGGAGGACGGTCTGGCACTCATCGCCGTTGTCGGCCAGGGCATGATTTACTCCAAGGGCACTGCCGCGCGTATTTTCCGCGTCATCGCCGACGCCAACATCAACATCCGCATGATCGATCAGGGCTCCAGCGAGCTCAACATCATCATTGCCGTCAAGGACATGGACTACCAGCTGGCCATCAACAGCCTCTATCACGCGGTTGAACGCGTCATGTAATCCAGCAATCCTGCAATCCCCTATCCTGGCAGACCCGCTCTTTGCCCGGATGGGGGATTGTTTTTTACGCTTTGCTGTGATAGACTGATATCGTTGCGCGCTGCGCTTTGAGAGAGAGGAGAACAATATGAATCACACTGAACACAAACGCAGTTCCTTTTCCGGAAAGATCGGCTTTGTCCTTTCTGCTGCCGGTGCCTCCGTCGGCCTGGGCAATATCTGGCGCTTTCCGTACCTTGCCGCCAAATATGGCGGCGGCATTTTTCTGCTCATTTACATCATTCTTGCCCTGACGTTCGGCTATACCATGATCGTTGCGGAGACCTCCATCGGCCGCATGACCGGCAAAAGCCCGGTCGGCGCATTTTCCTTCTTCGGCAAATCGGGCTGGCTGAAGTTCGGCGGCTGGATCAACGCCATCATCCCCATTCTGATCGTGCCGTATTATTCTGTCATCGGCGGCTGGGTCATCAAATACCTTTTTGGGTATATCAGCGGGCACGGCAGCCAGCTTGCCGCGGATGGATATTTTTCCGCCTTCATCTCCAACGGCGTCTCCACAGAACTTTGCTTTGTGATTTTCGTTGTTCTTACGCTGTCGGTCATCTTTGCCGGCGTGCAGAACGGCATTGAGCGCGTCTCCAAATTCATGATGCCTGTGCTCGTTGTTCTGTCGGTCATCATCGCTGTCTATTCCGTGACGCGGCCGGGCGCTCTGGAGGGCGTCAAGTATTTCCTGGTTCCCAACCTGAAGAATTTCTCGTGGATGACCGTTGTTGCCGCCATGGGCCAGATGTTCTATTCCCTGTCCATCGCCATGGGCATTCTGATTACATTCGGCTCCTATATGAAAAAGGATGTCTCCATCGAGGGCTCCACGCGCAACGTCGAGGTGTTTGACACAGCCATTGCCATTATGGCCGGCCTCATGATCATTCCGGCAGTATTTTCCTTCTCCGGCGGCGATCCCAGCGCGCTGAAGGCCGGCCCCTCCCTGATGTTTATCACAATCCCCAAGGTATTCGACTCCATGAGCCTCGGCACAGTAATCGGCATTTTATTCTTCGTGCTGGTTCTGTTTGCCGCACTGACCAGCTCCATCGCCCTGACGGAGAGCGCCGTGTCCACCTTCCAGGACGAGCTTGGCTGGGGGCGCCGGAAATCCACAATCATCATCGGCATCATCATGCTGGCACTCGGCAGTCTGTCGTCGCTCGGCTATGGCCCGCTGGCCAGCGTGACGATCATCGGGATGCAGTTTTTGGATTTCTTTGATTTCTTGACGAACTCCGTCATGATGCCCATTGCCGCCATCGCCATCTGCCTGCTTGTTTCCCGGGTAATCGGCCTGGGCCGCATTGAGCAGGAGGTTCTGCTCGGGGAGAGCACCTTCCGCCGCAAAAAGATTTTCAACACCATGATCCGCTTCCTTTGCCCGTTCTTTGCTGCGATTATCCTGATCAGCTCTGTGGCAAACGCATTCGGCTGGATTTCCATGTAACTTACGCAATGCAGCATAGAAACAGGCTCTGCCGGTTGGCAGAGCCTGTTTTGTCATAATTCTATCACAACTATCAGGACGCAGTCATTGCTGTCAGCCGTGCTGTCAGCTCCTGCAGCGCCTCCGCCTCCTGTGTGACCTGCACACCAAGCATCTGCGTCTGATCTGCAATCGCCTGCTCCAGGCGCGCAAGCTCCGCCGTATAATCCGCGGCGCTGTCGTCCTGCTTTTCCTGCAGGGCGCGAACCACATCAAACAGATCCTCGTGCCCCTGGACGCGGCCCGCACCCCACATCAGCCGGTCTGCGCTCTGGTTGAGAACATAGTTTGTGAACCGGTCATACGTCTCGCGACTCCAGTCGAAGGCATACCAGTTGTTATCCACTGCATACAGATAGTCATCCAGCGCCGCAGCGCCGTCCCCCTGCTTCAGTGCCTCCACTGCGCCCTGCAGCGCCAGCAGGTTATTCTGGCTGTGCTCATGCGGGAAAATGGACGAATCCTCCCAGGTCAGACGCACAAACGAATCCTCTGCAAACCGGAATGCGGAAAGCACATCTGCGTTCAGCTGCCGGGTCTGTGCGAGCAGGGCATCGGCCTGCGCCGTATCACCATCTTCCAGCGCCTTCTGATAGGCGGCATTTACCTCGTCAACCCTGGTCCACGCAGCGCTTGCCGCCGCCTCTGCCTCATCGAGCGCCGCATGGAGCGCCGCAACCTGTTCGGCGGTCATAACCGTATCATCCATGGACGCCCGCAGGGCCTGCAGCCGGGTGGTGAAATCCAGCGGCGAAACGGCGCAGTGATCGTACGCCAGCATGAGAAGCCCGTACATATTGTGATGGAACAGGAATGCCTCCGGGCTGTAGGTATCCCGGTTGTCAAACTGGCTGTGGTAGTGCGTCCGGGAGAAATCTCCCCGCAGCGCAGTCACACTGGATGGTACGCCGGCAATGGACAGGGAAAAATCATCCGACCATGTCTGTGTCGGCACAATAATCTCAACACCATCCGGGAACACGCCGTCCACCTGGGGTATACCGGTCTTGAACGTCTCTATGAATGTTTTCAGCTCGTAGGAGGTTCGGATCTGATCTGCTGTCCCTGCGTCCAACGCAGGCAGCTCAAAGTTGATATCCGCCAGGACCTTCCCCACCCACTCGGGATGGACGCGGAAAATCTGGTTATAGGCACCGGTGGACCAGTCGTAGCGCGTATCGCTGACGCCCCACTCCTCTGCCGCCATGGCGCAGAACACCAGCGTTTTTTCCGGCTGATAACCGCTGTCGATCAGCCCCTTGGCAATGCCCAGCATCAGCGCAATCGCCGCGTTATCATCCTGGAAGCCGGCAAAGTAGGAGTCATAGTGGGCGCTCATCAGCACCATGCTTTCCGGATCTCTGCCGGGGATCGTGCCGACAATATTATAGGACGTACCGTCCTTCTCCACGCGGCTGTCCGCGTCCAGCGTTACCACCGCCTCTTTGTTTTCGTCCATCGCAGCCTTGAGCAGCTCGGCATCCGTACGGCTCATGGAAAAGGCCGGCGCGTCAGCTGGCCCACAGACATCCTGCGCGTTGAGCGCATCCTCGCTCACCTCGGCATAGCCGCCATTTTGTACGGCAATTACCGCCGCGGCGCCAGCCAGATGCGCCTCATAGGCAGGATAATTGATCCACCAGTCCGCTCTCTGGTCAATATCCACCAGCACAAGCTTTCCTGCAACATCCAGCCCCGCCAGATCCGCTTCTGTGCCCTGCCCGCCATCGATAACCGTAAACGACTCTGCCCCGTCGGTCACAAACTGCGTCTGGTAGCCGCCAAGCTCTGCCGTATGCTCCGCGCCGGCAGTGTCGGTAAAGCGCAGCCGCGCCCTGGTAAATGTCCAGGTATCAAGCGTAAATTCGTCCTTTGTGACGTTCTGCAGACCGATCCGTTCCATCTCCGCCTTCAGAAGATCTCCGGTGGCAAGCTCCGCTTCGGATCCGGCTGTGCGGTATCCGAGCGTTTCATTGCTGCAGATTTCTTCCAGCTTCTGCGCCAGATTGTAGGAATAGCCAATATCCACCTTGTCAAGATACGCCTTGGCCGCATCAGCCGGGCTCTGGGCCAGCACTTCGGTCTGTGTTTCTTGCGTTTCTTGTGTTTCCTGTGCAGCTGGCAGCTGCGCCGCAGATTCCCGGGCACAGGCCGTCATGGAGACCAGCAGAAGCACTGCCAGCAGCAAGCTTGCGATTCTTTTTTTCATTGGTTTTTCTCTCCTTTGCTGTGAATCGGCGAAAGGGTGCAAAAAGCCACGGACGCACTTACGCCCGTGGCTTGAAACACAAAAATAGAGAGAATTGCTCTTTCCGCATCTGCCGGGAGGCCCGTGTCTGCAGTCCATTTCATCACTCTTATTGATCCGTTCACAAGTTGTGTGCGTAAATACAAAAGCAACTTAAAAACTTGAGCCCTTCCGCCCAATCAATAAGGCAACAAAGTTGCCAATCCGCACCCGCGGTGCGGTCCCCGGCTCCTCGACGGGTTTTCGGCATTTGACCCGGCCGTCCGTGTAGCCTCGATCCCGTAAAAAGGGATGGTCAAGACGTGCATATGCACAGGCGTTCAAAAGAACGTGCGGATTTTAGCACAGGAAAAACAGAATGTCAATTCTTTTTTCACCGCTGCCTGCCCGCTCCGGCTTCAAAGAATAGATAGGAACCACTATATCGCTCTGCAGCAGGAAGCGCAGAGACGGTACAACTTATCTACGCTCTGTATTTGCAGGGCTGCGGGCAGAAAGAAATCGCCCGCAGGCTCAACAGTCTCGGACGCAAAACGCCCGCGCAGATCATGACGGAACGGCTCGGTTACGACAGCCAGAAGCCGCACAAGACCCGTGACGGGCAGTTTCTCTGGACATATGCCAGTGTGAAAAACATTCTGGTGGAAGAAGCGTACACCGGCGTTCTGATCAATCATCACAGAGAATATCTCGGCGGCAAAGCGCGAGCTGTCTGCGAAGCGGACTGGCTTCGTCACGAGAATTTCTATCCGGTTATCATTGAAAAAGCAATCTGGCAGCAGGTTCAGACGCGGCTGAAACAGCAGGCGCGTCCGGCGGTCAACAATCGTACAAAGCACTGCTACGCTGGGCTGCTGGCCTGTCAGGAATGCGGGAACGTGTTTAGCCCCATGATCCGCTGCTGGAACGGCAGCCGCCGTGTGGAATACGTCTGCCGGGGTTACCAACGGAATGGAAAAGACTATTGCAGCTCTCACCGGATTCATGAGGAGGTTCTGGATAAAGCTGTCTGGAATCACGCGAAAAAGCTGCGGGAACAATACGCAGCCGAACTGAAAAAGGTCACACAGTTGCAAAAACAGTGGGCGCCCCGGAAACCGGTCCTCGACGCCCACATTTTGTCGTTACAGGAGAAAGTTCAAGTACTGGAACAAGAGATTGATGAAATAGTGATGGAG
>CAKUAM010000045.1 GCA_934636305.1 uncultured Oscillospiraceae bacterium | reverse complement strand
ACTTGTTGCTTGAACGCGAAGGGGGCTCTTTGCCCCCTTCACGCTTTCCCTGCTGCTCTGTCTGCCAACTTCTTTTCATAGTTTTTTGACAGTCTCTATTCTCACCGCACCGGCAGATGACGCAGCACGCGCCCGGTGCGCGCACCGGTATGCTGGCCACCGGCAATTGCCGGCACACCATTGACCAGAACATAATCCATGCCGGTACAGAATCTGCACGGCTCCTGGAACGTTGCGTGAATGGTCAGTGCATTCAGATCAAACACATTGATATCCGCATACGCCCCGACACGCAGCTCGCCGCGCCCCTCCAGCCGGTAATGCTGCGCTGGCATGGCGGTGACCTTCCGGACTGCCGCCTCAATGGGCAGCACACCCAGATCCCGGATGTAATGCGTGAAGAAATACGTCATGCTCATATAGTGCTGCACGTTGGCTGTGCGGGCTGCAAGCGGCCCCTGCTCCGGCGCGGACGAAGCATCCGTCATCCACATATAGATCGGGTCACGGATCACGCTGTCGATCATCGTCTGCTCATGGAACACCGTCCCCTGCATGAGCACGTTCGTCGCATCATCAAGTGTCGGGGCCTCCGCCAGAATGTCCAGGAAGCAGTCCATCGGTTCCTTGCCGGACTGCTTGACCAGCTCTGCAAAGGGCGTCCGGCAGACGCTCGCGTTATACGGCGGCTGGACATACAGCAGCCGGTCCCACTGCCCTGCGGCCAGGAATCGCCAGTACCGGCTGCAGTCCGCCTTGACGCGTGCCCGGCCGGCCTCGTCCGCCAGGATCCGCTTTGCCGCCTCCCAACCGTCCTGATACAGCCACGGCGGAAGGATCGCAAACGCGTCCCCGGTTGCAAAGCACGTCGGCAGCATGTCGCACAGCACGTTCAGATGCTCCACCTCCCGCGCGTTTTTTAGCAGCTGCATTGCCCGCTGCAGATATTCATTCGGCACGCCATTGTCATATTTCACATTCAGATGCGAGACGGTGCCGCGCATCCCGGTTTTCCGGATGACATTCAGAAACTCATTGACCGCTTCCAGAATATAGGTTCCCTCATCGCGCATATGCGTCGAGTAATTGGCGTCATATTCTGCCGCAACGGCGGCCAGCCGCTCAACTTCCTCCGGCCGGCTCAGAATTCCGGGCACAAACTCCAGCCCCGTGGACAGGCCGATAAAGCCGGCCTCCATGGCCTCACGCAGAAAGCGCTCCATCACGCGAAACTGCTCGGGCGTATAGTCGACCGTATCGATTCCTGCCAGATCCCGCAGCGCATTATGGCCGCACAACCATGCGGTATTGACAGCCGGGCGCAGCGCCTCCGCCTTATCCAGCACCGCAGCCATACTGCCTGCCGGATAGCTGCCGTTTGTAATGTCATACACCGTCCGGACAGACGCTGCGCCGGCGTCCTGCACAATGCCCTCCAGAAAGTGCTTACGCGTGAAGCCGCAGTTTCCCTCAATCTCCGTCGTAATCCCCTGCGCAATGGCGTTCGGCATCTCCGGCAGCGCCCACATGGTGAAATCTGAATGCGCATGGCTGTCAATAAACCCGGGCGTCACATACCTGTGATGCGCATCAATATCAAGCTTTGCCCGCACGCCGCGCAGATCCCCAATGTAGTCAATGCGGTCGCCGCGGACGGCAATGTCTGCAAAATACGGCAGCCCGCCGGTTCCATCCACAATTGTGCCATTTCTGATAATGATATCCGCCTGTCTGTGATAAAAGCTCATCCCATTTTCTCCTCCCAAGCAGCCGTCAGCCGCTCCACATGCCAGTATTCTGTATGCGCCGTGCTTTCCCCTGGCTGCAAAAGCGTCAGCGGCCCCAGCGTTTCCAGCTCCATGATATGCCGGTTCAGATAAACCTCCGCATTGCAGCCGCAGTCGGAGCATTGCGCCGGTGTCAGCGGTGAAAACTCAATCCGCAGCCGCTGTCCAAAATTCGTCATGGACAGCTCCCCTGTGCTGCTGCTGATTCCAATTTTCAGGCTGGTTTCCATCGGCAGATGCGTTGCCCGGATGGCATCCGGCTCAAAGCGCAGACGCTCGTCCGCCAGTGACGTCCCGCCCCACAGTGCCATCGCGCGACTCGGATAATATTCCCCCGCATCCGTGCGCGGGAACGGCAAATACGCCTCCCCGCCGCCGCACAGCGTCGTCACGCCCCAGGCCGCCGCACGGCTGGGCCTCTGCCCGCAGTTCGTCAGCACGTGCGCCGCCTCGATCCGTCCGTCCGGGAGAAGCCGAACCGTCAGCGTTTTTTCAAACGCCGTCCAGGGATCGACCGCCTGCCGCAAACAGACGCCATCCGGCAGCTGCTCCCATATGACCGGCTGGCAATCCGGATAATAGGACCGTTCACTCTCTGGCGAGGCCCAGAAGCGATGGCCGCCGAAAATCCGCCAGCCTTGCTGCGTCGTCAGCCCATCGGATAAATCCTCCGGCTGATGGTACAGCAGATCCTTTTCTCCAACGGCATGCAGCTGCACGATCCGCACGCCGATATCCAGCGCCGCGGCCAGCTCCGTCTTTCCGTCTGACATCCACAGCAGCGCGCCAAGCACAGGGTCCGTTCTGTGTTCAAACCGTATCATCTTGTTTGATTCCTTTCAAAAAAGGGAACGGCAGAGCCGTCCCCTTTTCCTGTTTTTATGCCTGGTAAGCCTCCATCACCTGCGCACACAACGTCTCCAGCGCCGTCTGGAAATACCGGCTGCCGAGCTCTGCCGTTGCATCGCGCGGATCAAACTGGACGCACTTATCCGCAGACGGATTGCCCGTAAACACACAGTCGTCCGCAATCCCCCAATCGGTATAGCGCAGCTTGACCTCACGCGGCGGGTACAGGCCCAGATCCACGCAGTGCTCATGCAGATACCGCATCAGCGACGTCTCCGCGCAGCACGCATGTCCAAAGTCCACTGTCTCGCCCTCGCGCGCAATCGTCGGGAAGCCGACTATGACCTTCGCCGGTGTTTCATTCGTAAACTCCACTGCCAGACGGTCGAGCGTGTCGCGCTGGCCAAGCGCACCATGCCCGTTTACAATCACGATCAGACGGTACTGCTGCTGCACCAGAAGGCGCAGATGCTCCCGGATCATAAGCGCAAACATGTCCTCACGCGCATAAAAGCTTTTCATGCTGTTTTTTGGCACATCCATACCAATCACATACATGGAATCGGCATGGTCAAAGCCCTTGTCCCGCAGAATCTGCGGCGACCGTTCACGCTCGGTTCCCACAAACAGCGTCGGCATCACCACGCCGCCCGTCCGCACCGCTGCGCGCCGGGCCAGTTCCTGCGCAACCAGCGGATCCGTCCCATACGGCATCGCCGGGCCATGCCATTCCAGCGGACCGACCGGCAGATAGACAATCGAGCGGCGTACGCGCTCAGCCTGAATCTCGTCCGGACGCAGATATTCCATCTGTACAGTTCGCATGCGTGCCTCCTGTCCTTCAGATCAACGCGCTTTCCTCCTTGCGGGACCAGTCGCCCACGCTGCGGTAGCCTGCCGGCAGTGCTGCCGGCGTCTCAAACGTCGATGCAAGCGTATAAATACGTCCCGTCTCTGCACTGATCATGATGCCGTGCATCGTCTCAAACACGTGGTACGCCATCTCCTTGCTTGCGCGGTGATCACGCCCGGCCAGAATCGACCACGCCATCTCCGCCGCGCCCAGGCCGCGGGAGTTTTCCTGATACCCATGCGTAAGCGGAAATTCCACCGGCTCACACAGCGGCTTCTGCAGATACACCGGCGCGCCGAACTGGTTCGGGTCGCCCATCGTGAGAATGCCCTCCGTGCCGTAGATCTTCAGGCACGTTTCCTCATCTTCAATGCAGTCGGAGTTCATATGCAGCGTGCCGAGCACACCATTTGCATACTGCAAGGACGCCGTAATCACATTCGGCACCTGCACGTCGTATTCCTGCGCAAAGCCCGGCGCACCGATGCGCGTGTTGACGCGGTGCGGCTCATTTGTCGCCGTGAACGCTGCGACCTTTGCCACCGGGCCAAGAATCGCCGCCAGCGCTGTCAGGTAATATCCGCCCATATCAAAGCCGATGCCCGCGCCCTTCTTCGCCAGATGCGTCAGAAATTCCGCGTAAATTCCGTAATCGCGGGAGATGGACGCCCGGCAGCTGAGCGGCTTGCCGATCAGCCCCTTCTCCACAATGTACTTTGCCGTCTGCACCGACGCGCCAAGGAACGTATCCGGCGCAACACCGAGATGCAGTCCCTTTTCCTTTGCAATCCGGACAAGCTCCTCGCCCTGCGCAAGCTCAACTGCAATCATTTTCTCCGAGAAAACGTGCTTGCCGGCCAGCAGCGCCTGCTTGATAATCGGATAGTGTGCTGCCGGCGTCGTCAGGCAGATCACCAGCTCAATTTCCGGATCCGCGCAGATCTCGTCAAGGCTCATGGCTTTGACGCCGAACTTTGCTGCGCTGGCATTCATGCGGTCCACCATCAGATCGCTGCACGCAACCAGCTCCATCACCGTGAACTTCCCATTTGTCAGATTTGTCATGTAAATGTCGCTGATCGACCCGCAGCCCACTACCGCCGTCTTGATCTTTTTCATCTTGGTTCCTCCTGTGCCAGTCTTACAGGCTCTCAATAACCTCTCGGATGTGCTTTGCCACTGCGTTGATTTCCTCCTCGGAGGAGTTGATATTGATGCCGCAGCCAGAGCCAAGGCCCTTATCGACCACACCGATGGAGATATTGACCGCGCGGTTCAGGATATCGTCCGTCTGCGGCAGCATGTGCTTCTGATAGTGCACATCGGCCAGATGGAACGGATGATTATCCGTCCAGGTCTTTTTCTCCAGAATCTGCTCCATGTTGTTGTATACATGCCAGCCGGAATTGGCGATCGGTGCAGTGCCCATCTTCGCGCAGAACCGATCTGCCAGCTCCTTGGTGTCAAACAGCAGCGTCAGCAGCGTCGCACACTCGTTCTCGTCGTTGATCCGGCGGAACCCGAGGCCCTGAATGCCCTGCAGCTGATCCTTGAGCTCCTTCTTCTTGGTACGCAGCGTCTCCAGAATCCCATCGAGCTTTCTGCCCTGGGCCACGGCAACAGCACCGGAGAGCTCGTTCATGCGCATGTTCATGCCGACCATCGAACGGTTGCCCACCTCAACGCCCATGCGCGACGGCTTATGACCCTGATCGTGGAAGCCGAAGGCGCGCTCGTAGAGCTCATCGTCCGAGGTTCCGACGAAGCCGCCGTCGCCGGTTGTGATGGTCTTGAACACATTCAGAGAGTATGCGCCCATATTACCGATGGTGCCAAGGCGCTTGCCCTTGTACTGCGCGCCAACCGCCTGGCAGCAGTCCTCAATCACATACAGGTTATGCTTTCTGGCAATCTCCATAATGGGATCCATGTCGCACGGATTACCCAGCATATGAACCGGCATGATTGCCTTGGTTTTGGGCGTAATCAGCTTTTCAATCTTGGTTGGGTCCATGGTCAGCGACTCGTCAATTTCCGCCAAGATAGGCACCGCATTCATCATGGCGATTGTCGCAATAGATGCAATAAACGTATAGCCGGGAACAATCACCTCGTCACCCATGCCGATGCCAAGCGCTGCGAGGCAGCACATCAGAGAGCCTGTGCCGGAGCTTGTTGCAACAACATGCTTGTGGCCCAGCCGCTCTGCCATTTCCTTTTCAAACGTAGCGACCTTTGCCTGGAAGCCGTCTACGCCCGGCGTGCCGTAGCGGAACAGATTGCCGCCCTCCAGCACGTCCATAACTTCCTTCTTTTCCTCTGCACCAAGCACATAAGATCCAGGTCCGCCTGCCATAATCATGTCCTCCTATTTTTCATGTTGATCCTTCAATGATAAATTTTTGTTCGCCTCTGCGATTTTCTTACGTTCAGGGGAGCACCCGCTCCGTCAGTCTTGTGCGATAGCCGTCCAGTGCGCGGATAAAGCCCTCCGCGTATTTGCAGCCGGCCTGCATACCGCGAAACTCCGATGTAATGCGGATCGTGTCAAAGAAGCGCTCTGTATCGCCGCCGAGCTGCTTATAGTTGTCGACCATCCACTGCTTCTGGCTTTCCATGCAGCCGAGCATTTTCATCTTCGTCTCATAGAAATCCGTGATATCCACATAATCCGTCGGCACAAAGCCCATGGAGTTTGCCGGCTCAAAGTACCAGATCGACGGGATCACATCATACGGATCCTCCTCCGTTTTCAGATGGGCAATCGGGATCATGACCGCAATATCATTAATGATTTTGCTGGTCAGCATATGATCCGGATTATAATCATGCGGGTTGTGCGTAAAAATCACGTCCGCTTTGCAATGACGCACGAGGTTGATAAACTTCAGCCGCGTCTCCCGGTTGATCTCAAAGAACATCTCGTCGTCATAATCCAGGCAGATGTACTCCGCGCCAATGATGGCTGCCGAGTTTGCCGCCTCCTGCTTGCGGATCCGGCCAATCTCCTCCATCGTGTGATGGGCAGAGCCGATATTCCCGTTTGTTGCGGTAGCAATAAACACCTTATGTCCCTGCGCGGCGTATTTGGCCAGCGTTCCGGCGCACATGGTTTCAACATCATCGGGATGCGCGCCGACTGCGAGAATATTCATACAACTTTTCCTTCCTTTCCTGATTTTTGATTGTGCTCAGTTCTTTTTCCGCTCCACCTGCATCATAACTGCCAGGAACAAAATGATGCCGATGGCAATGTACTGATAGAAATCGGGCAGCCCCACCATAATGAGGCCATTCTTGACGCCGTAGACAATCAGAACGCCCACGAAGGTCAGGCCAAGGTTACTCTTGCCGCCCGCCATCGACGTACCGCCGACAATGGTTGCCGCAATGGATTCCATGACGATATTTTCGCCCAGGAACGCAGATGCGGAGCCCGTCCGGCTGGCATACAGCATGCCTGCAAACGACGCGAGCACATTGCACAGCACAAAGCAGAAGATCTGCACCGCATGCAGCTTGATGCCGCAGATATGCGCGCACTTGGCATTGCCGCCGACAAGATAAATGCTGCGCCCAAGCTTTCGGAAGCGCATGAACAGCGCCACCAGTATGTACACAATGGCCAGCGCCAGAATCGGGAACTGCAAAAACCCGAACACCTTCATCTGGCCCCACTTGGTATACTCCGCATACTCCGCATTGAACAGCGAGATCGGGAACCCGTCTGTGAAAATATAGATGATGCCGCGGTAAATCTCCTGCAATGCGAAGGTCGTAATAAACGCGTTCATATTGAGCATGGACACGCACAGGCCGGCAAGCAGGCCGCACACCACGCCAAGCACCAGGCCGCCAAGCACCGCCAGTGCAACCGAGCCTGTGGCATGCATGATTGACGCTGCCGTCAGTCCGCCCATCGCCGCCACCATACCGACAGACATGTCAAAGTAGGTTGCCGTGAGTGCCACGCACTCACCGACCGCGATGATGCCTACAACAACGCTCGTCAGCAGAATGCTGTGGAAATTCTTCAGCGAAAAGAAGCTTGGATTGATCAGCGTGAAAATCAGGACAACAAGAATCAGCGTGCCAAAGATAATGAACGGCTGAACCTGCTCCTTCGTTTTGCCCTGCAGCTTCGTCGAGAGTGTTTTTGTCTTTTCCATAACCCTATCCTCGCTTTCCGCTCATTTCGGCCGCTCGGTCTGGACCAGAATTGCCAGAACGAGGACAAGGCCCGTGGTGATGTGCTGATAGAACGCTGGAACCGCGATCATGTTCAGGCCGTTTTGCATACACACAACGAACATAACGCCGGCAAACGTCATCAGCACATTCGTCTTGCCGCCAATCATGGCCGTACCGCCGATGACCGCACCGGCAATACCCTGCATGGCGTATAGCTCACCGATGACCGGCTGCCCGGAGCCGGATCGCGAGGCAAACAGCGCGCCGCCGAGCGCCGCCAGCAGACCGCTCATCATAAACGCGAAGATCTGACAGCCGCGGATCCGGATACCGACATTCTTCGCTGCCTCTACGTTTCCGCCGACCACAAACAGGCTGCGGCCCAGCGCCGTGTGACGCAGAATAAAATACATCACCACGTAGATCACGACCATAATAATGACGGCCCAGGTAATCGGCGAGCCGAACAGCTTGTACTGACCAAGGTATTTGAATGCCTTGAACTTCGTCATCCGCACGGCGTCGCCGCCGGTGATGATATAGATGATCCCCTTCCAGATCTGCATCAGCGCATAGGTGGCCATCCACGCCGGCATATTGAGATAGGCTACTGCCAGACCGCCAATCAGGCCGGACAACAAGCCAAACACCAGCGCAATTGCCAGCGCCAGATAGGTCGGCACACCCAGCTGCGAGATGAAGGTCGTCCAGATGATGCCGGACAGTGACGCAACCATGCCGACAGACATATCAAACGTCCCAAGCAGCAGACACAGGCTCTCGCCCAGGCCAATCAGCGCCAGCGGAACTGCCGCAACAAGCAGCGCGGCAAGGTTGGCCGGCTTTAAAAAATACGGTGATTTGATGCCAAAAAACAGCATCACGAACAGCAGCGCCGCAATGATAATGATGTTCTGCCGCGCATCCCGGTTCAGATTCAAGGTTTTTCTGCGCGTTTGAGTAGTTTCAGACATATTGACTCCCCTTTCGGGGCCGGCACGTATCTCTTTCCTGCCTGCCCCCATTGCGTGATTCCGCGGTGGTTACGACGAGAATGCGTACTGAATGACATCTTCCTCCGACAGATTCTCATTGACGAGCTCCGCCGTTTTCCGGCCCTCACACATGACAACGATCCGGTCGCTGACGCCCAGAATCTCCGGCAGCTCCGAGGAAATCATGATGATTGCCTTTCCTTCGCTTGCCAGCTGGTGCAGTGCCTGATAAACCTCCGCCTTTGCGCCAACGTCAATGCCGCGTGTCGGCTCGTCCACGATCAGAACGTCGCAGTCCGCCAGAACCCACTTGGCAAGCACAACCTTCTGCTGGTTGCCGCCGGACAGGCCGCCCGCGTGCTGTTCAAAGCCTGTCGCCTTGACGCGGAAGATTTCCATACCGCGTCTGGCATAGGCGTCCTCCTTCTTCCGGTTCAGATTATGCGCCTTATCCATAATCGCCGGGAAATTGGTCATACTGAAATTCCATTTGAGCGAGGCATTGAGCATCAGCCCCTCCTCGCGGCGGTTCTCTGTGACCATGCCCATGCCGTGGCGGATCGCCTGCATCGGCGTTTTGATCGTAACCTTTTTCCCGCCCATCTCAACCTCGCCCGCGTCCTTCGGATCAATGCCGAACAGACCGCGTGCAAATTCCGTGCGTCCGGCGCCGACGAGTCCGTACATGCCAAGGATTTCTCCCTTGTGCACCTCCAGAGAGATATCCTGATAGTGCTTGCCATGGCTGAAGCCCGTAGCCTTCAGCGCAATTTCCTTCCGCACGTCCCGGCCGTGTGCCTGATCGCCGAATATATTCAGATTTCGCCCGATCATCATGGAGATCAGCTCGTCATTGCTCGTCTGCGCCACGTCTCGCGTACCAATATACTGGCCGTCGCGGAAAATGGAGACCTCGTCGCAGACCTCAAAGATTTCCTTCATTCTGTGGCTGACGTAGACAATTGCAATTCCGCGTGCCTTCAGGTCGCGGATCATGGCAAACAGCGCCTCAACCTCGCTGTCCGATAATGCCGCCGTCGGCTCGTCAAAGGCAATCACGCGCAGCTGGTCACTGGTAAAGGCGCGCATAATCTCGATCAGCTGCCATGCGCCCATACCGAGATTACCGACCTTCTCCCGGACATTGATCCGCTCCCCATGCTTGCCGAGCATCTTTTTGATCTCGTTGGCCCGGCTGTACATGGTTTTCCAGTCGATCAGTCCCCCTCTTGTGCGTGGAAGGTTGCCCAGGAAGATATTCTCCGCCACGCTCAGCTCCCGCAGCATCTGCATTTCCTGCGGAACGACATGAATCCCGTATTTTTTTGCCGTTTCTACGCTGTCGACGTGGATTTCCTTACCGTCCATATAGATAGAACCCGAATCCTTTGTATAAAGGCCGGTGATGATTTTCAAAAGTGTAGATTTTCCGGCACCATTTTCGCCGCAGAGCGCGTGAACATGGCCCGCCTTCAGACTGATTTCAACATTGTCAAGAACCTTGTTGCAATAGAAGGATTTTGAGATGTTCTCTGCTCTTAAAACATATTCTTCGCCCATTTTTTTACCTCGCAATTCAGTCCGGCACACGCTGGCCCACACCGGGTGCTGCGCTGCCGCGCAGCGCCTGTCCCGCATGCCGGGCAGATATACCTCCGGGGGCGGCTGCTGCGCCGCCCCCGGGCGAATGTGGCTCTTTTGCTTTTCTTTTTTTCCGATCAGCCGTAAATCTGATGATAGACCTCCTCAACATTTTCACCCGTGGTACCGATGAAGGCATAGCCGGTGAAGCCGGGGATCGGCGTACCGTTTTCCACAAGGTCAATGATGATGTTGCCCATGCCGACGCCGGACGGAGCGGAGGCCAGTGCCGCACCGAAGCAGCAGTTGGCAACTGCGGGATCCTTCATCATCATTTCAAACGGGTTTGCCGTGGAGAAGCAGTCCGCCATGATAACATTGTTCAGATCCACGCCCTGCTCCTGGAACAGCGTAATCGTCGGGACAACGGAGTCCGCGCCGCCTGCGGAGACAATCCACTTATCAACCGTGCCCATGTTGGCCTGCAGCGTGGAGGAGAACTTCTCTATAACCTCGTCAGACAGCGACATGCCGCAGTCAAGCCAGATCACGCGGTCGTCGGGGATATCGGGATAGGTTTCCTTGATGCCGTCATAGAAGCCGACATTTCTCTTGTGGATGGCCTCAACCGCCGGGGAATCCTCAATAACAAACAGGAAATTGCTGTAGTCGTCGTTGACGCCGTCCATGAAGTTGCGGTCAGTCATCGCCTGCGCGGCCAGCTTGCCCAGCTCATTGTGCAGATAATAGTCGTCCAGGCCGTAGTGCGGGGAGTAGAAGCCGTATGCGTCGGGGCCGGGATCGTCAGTTGTGAGATATGCAATGCCTGCATCCTGCAGCATCTGAATGGCATCCGGCAGCAGCGCGGTGTTCACCGGGGTCATAACGACAACGTCGAAGTCCTGGTTGATGATGTTCTGAATGCCGTCGAGCCATGCCTGCTCGTCGGAGTTTGCGTCAATGTACAGATATTCATAGCCTGCGCCCTTGACCGTCTCGCCGAGGGAGTCTGCCTTCGGGGTGAACCATGCGCCGGAGAATTTACAGACGAATGCAACCTTTACAACGCCGTCAGCCTTGAAATCCTTGTAGTTGGGATAGTTGCTGTAATACCAGGTCGCGGTATTTTCGCTGTATTCATAACCGGTCTGCGGATCGGAGGCCAGCGTACCGGCATCCCGGGCTGCCTCCGCATCCTCCTCGGTCATGTCGCCGGAGGGTGCTGTGGTTTGTGTGGAAGAAGCGGTATCCGAAGTGTCTGCGGTGGTCGCCGTGTCAGCGGGAGTGGACTGTGCCGGCTCCGTCTGCGCCGCACAGGCAGCCAGACTAAGGAGCAGGAGCGATGCGAGAAGCAGTGCAATCAGTTTCTTCATTCTTAGTTCCTCCTAATAAATTTATTTCACCGCCGCAGCGGTTACTTACTTTATTTGAGTGCTTAACTATACTATACTAAATTTTTAGTTCGTTGGAAAATCAAAGTAAATTTCACGTAAACATTTTGAATTTCAACGTTTTACATTCATGATTCAGTTAAAAGATAGCACGATTCGCGAATTTGTGCAATCTAACAGATTGAACAATTATTCCCGTTTTTTTTGTCATTTCCTATATTCGCGCAGTATGTCCCGTGTATTTCTCTTTTAAATTACATGATACATTTTATTTTCAGAACTTTTTGTTGTATTTTGTCGAGGGTATTTTTCTTTTCCTCATGTTTTATTTTCTAAAATTGAATTTAAACTTCTTGATATATAACTGAATTTTAGCTATACTGACGTCAGTTAAGAGGTATCCCATCACAATTCAGGAGGACTCACGATGGCAAAGGTTACAATTAAAGAAATTGCAGAGCTGGCCAACGTGTCTCCCGCCGCCGTCTCTATGGCGATCCGCGGGCGCAAAGGCATTTCAGAGGAAACACGCGCAAATATCCTGCATATTGCGCAGTCCATGGGCTATCGATCCCCGCAGCGCAGCCGCACCCTATGCGGCGAGAGTATTTTCTTTCTGCTGGACGAGGCGCCGAACCCACTTTGCAGCGCAGTCCTTGCCGCACTCGCCGCCTACGTCCGCGAAAGCGGCGGCAGATTCTGCGTGCTGCCGCTGGAGCAGGCGCTGAACGATCCCGAGCAGGCGCTGTCCGGCTGCGCGCTTCTCATCTCCTTCGATGTCATCAAGCGGACGCTTCTTGACCGTCTTTCCGCGTTCGTGCCTGATATTCTGATTCTTGACGCCGATTATGCGCGCCGCCCATTCTATAATATACGAATGGATTATGCCGGAGCTTCCCACCTTTTGGCAAAGTATCTGTCGGATCTGGGCCACCGCAGCATGATTTATCTCAACAAGGATCTGCCGCTGCAGAAAAACCTGCTCTGTTTCAGCGGATTCCAGCGCCTGAACCTGGAGCTGCATCTGCCGCTTAATCCCAGCCAGATTGTGATGGATCTGAGCACCGATCCGAATGTCTGGGCGCACTTCCCTGATATCATCCGCAGCAACAACATCTCCGCCATTATCTGTACCTCTCAGGCTGCCGCTGAACAGGCCATCGCGAATCTTGAAAATTTCGGTCTGCAGGTACCGGAGGATATTTCCGTTGCCGCCATCATTTCCGATGCAGAGAGCGCACCGGACCATCTTACGCACGTCAGCCTGAGCCGGACATTCTTCCAGAACCAGGTTTACCAGCTGATCTCCACACTCGGCGACCGGCAGCAGCCCTCCGACTGCATCGTCCCCTGCAGCGAGGTCTGCCCCGGCAGCAGCACGGGCGCGCCAAAATTCCTGCCTGCCGCAAAGAAGCTCGCAATTATTCTGTATCTGAAGGAGCACCCCTCCCTCCGCGTCGTGCGCGCAGGCTTTTTAAACATGGTCCAGCAGCTTGGCTATCAGGCCGAGGTTGTCGGCATTTCCGGCGACGACGCCGAGGAATACACCGCTGTGTGCCGTGCTCTTGTCCAGCGGCATGATATCGACGGCATCATATCCTGGCTCGAGGAGCCAGAAGCGCTCGACATCTTGAAAGCATCCGGCATCCCCTTCGTCTGCCTGCATGGCGCTGATCCCGCCTGTCAAAGCCAGGGCTGGCGGGCCGGCATCGCCGTTGACTGTGGGAAAATTGCTGCTACTGTCGTCGATTTTATCGCCCCGCAGCTGCAGAATCAGACCGGCTGCTTTGCCGTCTCCCGCGCCGGCGACAACTATCTTGAGACTGGTATCACAAAGGAAGTGATCCGCCTCATGCGCAGCCGCTGCCCGCAGATCACCGTCCTGCATGATCTGTTTCTCGTCCACCACACGCAGGAGAACGTTCGCCGCACCACGCAGTATATCCGCAGTCACCCCGACCTGCTCGGTGCCTTTTCAACAGCCGGCTACGCCGCCGCCACATGGCTGGAGGCAAAAAAAGCGCTTGGCCAGACCATGCTGATTGTCGGCACGGATTACAGCGACGAAACCATTTCCGCCGTTGAATCCGGAGAGCTGGACGCCTTCATCGCCCAGCCGCTCTATGAGGAGGCGCAGCTCGGCGTCTGCGCGCTGGACACCATTCTGCGCGGGAAGGAATACCCCGTCTTTACCACGCTTGATGCGCCGCTCGTCACCAGACAGAATGTAGAAAAGTATAAGGTTCTCCTGCAGGAAGTGAAAAACTGGTATGTATAAACAAAAACCAGCAGCCCCCTTTTCAGGGGACTGCTGGTTTTTGATTTTAACCGTTAGCCAGGAATCGTATTCCGGTTTCCAACCAAGGTTCGTCCGATCGCCGCTTCAAAGTTATCGCACAGCAGCTGCTGCTTCTGCCCATCCGTCAATTCACTCATCAGAACGCGCCCCACCATAATTCTCGGGTCGTTGAACGTCTGATCCGTACCAAACACGAACTGCCGGAACGGCGCCTGCTCCACCAGCTTTTCCAGCCAGATCTGCGAATACAGCGAGCCGTTGATATCCAGCAGCACCTGCGGATACCGGTTGGCCAGCTCCAGAGAGTCCATGCACCCACGATAGGTGCCGCCCATATGGCACAGCTGCAGCTTCAGCGCCGGAAACCGCTGCAGCACGGGGCCAAAATCCTTCGGATCATTCGCCGGCTCTGTCTGCCAGGTGTGGCAGGCGACCAGAATGTCATGCTCCACGCAATACGCGTAAAGCTTATCATAGTCGCTCGAGGCCACGCTGCACTGCGTATCGCGCGGGTGGATCTTGATTCCCACGAAGCCCGGGTCCGTGCGGTATTTTTCAACCTGCGCAATGCAGGCCTCATGATAATGCGGATCATAGAAGATGGACGCATATACATAGCCCGGATAACGCTTTGTGAACGCCATCATCCGCTCATTGCCCGCAATCACATTGCCGTACAGTGCCTTCAGGCTGCTTGCAACAATTGCGCCGATGCCAATTTCCCGGCTCATGCGCAGGCTATCGTCCAGTGGAATCGAGCAGACATACGCCGCGCCCTGCTCGCCTTCTCCCAGATGCGCGTGCGCGTCCAGAATCCGCAGACCTGCCGGCAACCTGCCGGTCATTGCCGTTTGCTTGTACGTCATCATCGCCGTTCCTCCACAAGCCGCTCAAAATTTCCATGTGCAATCAGTTCCTTCTGCTCCTGTGAAATCTCGCTGAACAGCAGCTGGAACAGCTTGTCATAGGGCTCCTTCTCCGGCATATAGCTCCCGAACAGAAAATGCTCTGCCCCAAGCAGCTTCGTCATATTTTCGATACCGTAATACTCAATCGTGTTGCAGATATCAAAATATACCTCGTCAAAAGCCTGCGCGAAGCGCACATACTGCCGATTGAGCCATTGATCTGTATTTGTGATAATCAGCCGAAGCGCCGGATAGCCCCGCTTCACCTCAGCCGCATCATTCAAGTCCAGCTCCTGCAGCGAAACCAGCAGCGGCGTTCTGCTTTCCGTCAGCACGTCCAGCATCCAGTCGTACATCCAGATATGCAGCGGCGCGGCATACTTTTTCGGGTGGATCCGGAACAGCGCATGATCCCGCTCGATAACCGTTTCCATCTGCTCACGCGTGAAGGTTTCCTCCGGATAGCAGGGCGGCATCAGCCGTAGGACAGGATACTCCGCGCCGCCGGAACGCGCTGCATACTGCAGCGTCTGCGCATTCGCGTCCGCCGTACAGTCAAGATTATAAATTGCCCGCGCGAGGATCCCGTTGCGTTCCGCCGCCGCGGCAACCTCATCGTGCGTACAGGCCAGCTGCATGGGCCTGCGCTGCGCCGTAAAGCCGCAGTTGATATCCTTGAATATCATAGCCTCTCCTTTTCTTGAAAAAAGTTCTGAATTTTTAATAAATTTTATTAAAATCTTCGTTTTTCCATCCGTAAACTGATAGTATCACATTCTATCGGCCACAGCAACCATTTTATAAAATTCTTTTAGACACGGCGCAGCTCCCTGCCACGTTCCATCGGAATCCCGCCCTTCATCTGCCAAGTAAAAGGCCCGTACTCCCCCTGCCAAGGGAGTACAGGCCTATGCGGATTATTTTCTAGGGTGTATCTGAAAACCGGAGATGTGACCGGCAGCGAGGAAGTTTCGTGGTGAGCAAGACATTTTTTCGCAGGAAT
>CAKUAM010000044.1 GCA_934636305.1 uncultured Oscillospiraceae bacterium | reverse complement strand
ATGGCGCGGGTAATGGCCTGCCGGATCCACCACGTTGCATATGTAGAGAATTTGTTTCCCTTTGTATAGTCGAACTTGTCGACCGCACGGATCAGGCCCGTGTTGCCCTCCTGGATGAGATCCAGAATGTGCAGCCCACGGCCCGAATATTTCTTTGCGATGGACACGACAAGACGAAGGTTGGCCTCCGTCAGACGATCCTTTGCCGCCTTATCGCCCTCGGAGACACGCTTAGCCAGCTCAATCTCCTCCTCAGCCGACAGCAGCTTGACCTGGCCGATCTCCTTGAGGTACATGCGTACCGGGTCGTCGAGGTTATACTCTGCGGCCAGCTCCAGCGGATCAACCAGCTCCTCCTCGTCCCCTTCCGGCACCTCACCGATGTCCATGCCAAGATCATCAGAAACATCCAGCTCAAGCTCCGGGCTGACAATCTGGATCCCCATGGCGTCGAAGGTATCATAGATATGTTCAATTTTTTCAACCGGAAGATCCAGCTTTTCGAGCTCTGCCGTCAGCTCAGTCGCCTGAATGCTGCCCTCACGCTTTGCTTTGGCAATCAGCGCAGTGACTGCAGCCATTGCATCCTCTGTGGAAGTCTTTGGATTTTTCGTGTTTGCCATTGTTTCGCTCATCCTCATTCTCGTGCTTACATTGCGGCGCGCTTTGGCGCAACCAATTTATTATAACCCCAAAACGTCTGATTTGGCAATGATATTTTTGTCTTTTTTATCGATAATTCTTGAAATCTGACGAATCAGCCGCTCAGATTTCCATAATGACCGGCAGAATCATCGGATTACGCTTGGTTGTCTTGAACAGATAGCCGGAAAGATCGCTCTTGATATTCGCCTTCAGCACGCTCCAGTCGCTGCGGCCGTTCTGGCTGCAGCGGTCAATCGCATGCGCTGCGATGACACGCAGCTCCTCCATCAGGTTCTCGGATTCCTTGACATAGACAAAGCCGCGCGTGATGATATCTGGTCCGGAGAGAATGCTGCCGTCCTCGCTCGAAATGTTCACAACCACGACCAGCATGCCGTCCTGCGCCAGATGCTTGCGGTCACGCAGCACCACGCTGCCGACATCGCCGACGCCCGTTCCATCAACCAGAATCCGGCCTGCCGGGACCGTTCCGCCCCATTTGCACGTGCCCTTGGTCAGCTCCAGCACCTTGCCGATATCGGAAATAAAGATATCCTTCGGGCTCATGCCCATCGCCTGCGCCAGCCGGGAGTGCGCCTGCAGATGGCGCTGCTCGCCATGCACAGGAATAAAGAAGCGCGGGCGCAGCAGCCCATGGATGAGCTTCAGCTCCTCCTGGCAGGCATGGCCGGAGACATGCAGCCCTTCAAGCTTATCATAGACGACGTCTGCACCCTTGCGGTAGAGCTCGTTGATGATCTTGCCGATGGCCTTTTCATTGCCCGGGATCGCAGACGCAGAGATAATGACGCGGTCAGACGCCGTAATCTCCACCTGCCGATGGCCGGAGAACGCCATGCGGTACAGTGCGGACATATTTTCGCCCTGCGAGCCCGTTGAGACGATCACGAGCTTGTTGTTGGGAATCTGCTTGATCTGCGTAATATCGACCAGCGTGCCGGCCGGGATCTTCAGATAGCCCAGCTCTGTTGACACCTTGAGAATGTTCTCCATGCTGCGGCCCGTCACGGCGACCTTACGGCCATACTTGTGCGCAACCGTGATAAGGCTCTGCAGCCGGAACGCGTTGGAGGCAAACGTTGTGACAATGATGCGCTTATTGCAGCCGGCAAACTGCCGCTCAAAGCTGGCGGCGACCGTCTTTTCCGACGGCGTATAGCCCTGCCGCTCCACATTCGTGGAGTCGCACAGCAGCGCCAGAACGCCCTCCTTGCCGAGTGCGCCGAAGCGCGCAAGGTCAATCATGCCATCCTCTGCCGTGGCGTCGATCTTGAAGTCGCCGGTCATCACAACCGTACCGACCGGCGTTTTGATTGCAAAGGCAACCGCATCGGCAATGGAATGGTTGACGTGGATAAATTCCACCGTGAAGCAGCCGGCCTTGACCTTTTCGCCGGCCTCGTGCGTATAGAGATGCACCTGGTTCTGCAGCGCATGCTCCTCCAGCTTCAGGGCAACGATGCCGGCTGTCAGCCGGGTTGCGTGGATGGGGCAATTGAACTGCTGCATGGCATACGGAATGCCGCCAATGTGATCTTCATGGCCGTGGGTCAGGAACATGCCGCGGATCTTATCCTTGTTCTTGACAAGATACGTCATATCCGCAATGACAAGATCCACACCATACATGTCCTCGTCCGGGAATCCAAGTCCGCAGTCGACGATGATGATGTCCTTACCGTATTCCAGCACGGTCATATTCTTGCCGATCTCGTTCAGACCGCCAAGCGGGATAATTTTCAATTTTTCTGCCAAATGATTTCACTCTTTTCTGTTCAATTCGAACGATATTTTTTGGATACGTACAGCCAGTCTGGCCTGCCGGCTGTACCGGAAACAACCGAAAAAATGGCAAAGCAACGCCCCGCACAAGCAAAACACCCGGACATGGCCCCGTCTCGCCTGTCCTGCGGCATTTTTGCGTGCGCTGCAGCCCTATGCAGTTGATCTATTTGATGCGCCGCACACGGCGCATGATCCCAATGCAGGATATCTGCCCGGAGGCAATATCATTTGAAGTATATCACAAATGTACAGAAAAGTATACTATTTTTTCATCTCTTTTCGAATTGTGCCGCTGCAGCCGGCATTCGTGCTTGATTTCGGCGCAGGATTTGCTATACTCTATGTTAGATTTTTGTCTCTATCTGCAAAAAGGAGGGCCCGGCGCATGAAAAAGAAACCGATTGAACGGCTCCTGTACCCCGGTACCGGCTGGTATATCGCGGCGATGCTGCTGTTCGTCGCGGCCGCTGCCGCGCTCCGGCAGTATTATCTTGCCGGCGGCGCACTGCTGGTGACCATCGTGGTCTTTATCATCAGCCGCGTCTGCTTTGCGCGCCGCAAACGCCAGCTCATGAGCTATGTGCAGACGGCGACAGATTCTGTCGGCATCTCTGTCCACGCAGGCTCCGCCTTCCCGATGACTGTGATCCGGCTGCCGGAAAATGAGATCATCTGGGGCAACCCCAGCTTTTTCACCATCACAGGGCTCTCGGATACCACCTGCTATCAGACACTCGATGCGGTGATCCCCGGCTTTACAACCAGCTGGCTGCGCGAGGGCCGTTCAGAGCTGCCCGGCGACCAGATGATCGGCGGCCGCCGCTACCGCATTTACGGCAACTACGTCAAATCTGAGGACGACGCAACCACCGTGCAGCTGGCGACGATCTATTTTGCCGACATGACCGAGATGTTCAACGTCCGCGACGAATTTCTGCGCACGCGGCCCATTGTCTCGCTCATTCTGATTGATAACTATGACGAGCTGACCGGCAATCTCTCTGATTCCGCCGTATCGACACTCGACGCGCAGATTAACGACGTCGTTGCCGCGTGGATCGACGGCCTTGGCGCCATCTGCCGCAAAACAGAGCGCAACCGGTATCTTCTGATCTTTGAAAGCAAGGATCTTGCCCGCCTGCAGGAGAATAAATTCTCCATTCTGGAATCCATGCGCCATGTCACAACCCCGGGCGGCATGTCCGCCACCATTTCTCTCGGCCTCGGCAAGGACGGGGCAAGCTTTGAAGAAAACTACCGCTTCGCCTCGCTGGCCATTGAAATGTCCCTGTCCCGCGGCGGCGATCAGGCCGTCATCAAGGACCGGTACAACTTCACATTCTACGGTGGACGCACCAAGGAGGCCGAGCGCCATACGCGCGTCAAATCCCGCGTGATGGCTGGCTCCCTGTCTGAGCTGATCAGCCAGTCCAGCACGGTCTATATCATGGGCCACCGGATGGCAGATCTCGACGCGCTGGGCTCGGCGGTCGGCCTTCTGTGCCTGTGCCGGGTGAAGGAACGTCCAGCCAGAATCGTCATAGACCTGCAGAAAAATGCCTGCCGCAGCCTGATTGCGGAGCTGCGCGCCGCGCCGGGATATGAAAACTGCTTCATTTCCGGTCAGGATGCGCTTGTCGAGGCGGATAACCGCAGTCTGCTGATTGTCGTCGACACGAACCGGCCGGAGCAGGTTGAATGCAGGCCGCTGCTGGAGTCCATCTCCCGTGTCGCTGTCATTGACCATCACCGCCGCGCCGCGGACTATATTGAGCAGCCGGTTCTCAATCTGCACGAGCCGTTTGCATCCTCCGCGTCAGAGCTCGTCACAGAGCTTCTGCAGTACGCCGTCGGGCAGCGAGACCTCCGCCCCATTGAGGCGCAGGCGCTTCTGGCCGGGATCGTGCTCGATACCAAGAATTTCTCCATCCGCACCGGCTCCCGCACATTTGAATCGGCTGCATATCTCCGCAAGGCCGGCGCAGATCCGGTCGACGTGAAAAAGCTGTTCCAGACGGATCTGGACGACACGCTCACGCGCTATCGTGTGGTACAGGCCGCACGGCTGTACCGCGGGGAGCTGGCAATTGCCTGTCTCGATGAGACGATCACGCGCACCATCGCCGCGCAGGCCGCCGACGAGCTTATCAATATCTCCGGCATCACCGCCTCGTTCGTCCTGTTCCCGGACGGTGAGCAGGTCATCATCAGCGCACGCTCCATCGGCGCATGCAATGTGCAGGTTGTTCTTGAGCGTCTCGGCGGCGGCGGCAACGGCGCGACAGCCGGCGCGCAGATCTCCGGCAAACCGGTGCGTGAGGTTCTGAAGGAGCTTGTTGCGTCCATCGATGATTTTTATCAGTAATTTTGTATTTTCCGCTTCTGAAAGGAGTTTTCAACCATGAAAGTTATTCTGACACAGGATGTAAGAGGCAAAGGCAAGCGCGGCCAGATGATCGAGGTTTCTGACGGCTATGCCCGCAATTTTCTGCTGCCGCGCAAGCTTGCGCAGGAGGCAACCGCCGATAACGTCAACACCATGCGCATGAACGACAAGGCCACACAGGAGCGTCAGGCCAAGGAGCGCGCCGAGGCGCTGGAAACCAGCAAGCGGCTCAAGGAGCTGACTGTTGTCGTTACCGCCAAGGGCGGCGGAGCCGGACGTCTGTTCGGTTCGGTCACAAACGCCGAGGTTGCTGAGGCCATGGAAAAGCAGTTCGGAATTCAGCTCGATAAGAGAAAGATTGTCCTGGACGAACCCATTAAAACTACCGGCGTCTATACCGTCAAGTGCAAGCTTGGCTATGAGATCACTGCCGAGGTCAAGGTCGAAGTCAAAGAGGGCTGAGACACCTATTTTTCCGGGAAGGATGTGAACGCATATGGATGAGGAGCTTCTTGGCCGTCAGGTGCCGCAGGCACTGGAGGCAGAGCAGTCGGTGCTCGGCTCCATGCTCATCGATGAGCGCTGCGTGCCGGATGTTGTCGGCATGCTGCAGCCGGAAGATTTCTACCTGCAGCAGAACCGGGATATCTATGAGACCATCTATACGATGTTCAACTTCTCGGAAAAGATTGACCCGGTCACCGTATTAAACAAAATGAAGGAGCGCGGCGTCTATGACGACGCGCACACCTATGACTATCTGGCGCAGCTGCTGAAGATCACGCCGACGGCTGCCAACGTCAAGCAGTACTGCACCATTGTCCACGACAAATCGCTTCTGCGCGCGCTTGGCACCGCCTCGTCGGAGATCACGGACATGGTCTATGAGGGCGTCGGCACGGCGCAGGAGATGCTGGAATCGGCGGAGAAAAAGATTTACTCCCTGCGCCGCGGCAATACCGGCGACAGCCTGCAGCACATCGGCAAGGTCATGATTAACGTCTATGACCGGCTAGAGGAGCTTGCTGCCTCCGGCAGCGAAATTCCCGGCCTGTCCACGGGGCTGCATGATCTGGACCGGAAGATCAACGGCCTGAATAAGACAGACCTCATTCTGATTGCTGCCCGACCCGGCATGGGCAAAACGGCCATTGCGCTCAATATCTGCCTGAATGTTGCCAAAACCTATGACAAGACGGTTGCATTCTTCTCGCTTGAGATGTCGCGGGAGCAGCTGGTTATGAGACTTCTCTCCACAGAGAGCTTTGTCGAGAACCAGAAGCTCACCACCGGCCATCTGGACGACGACGATTGGAGCAAGCTTTCCATCGCCTCGTCTGCGCTCAGCCAGACCGATATCCGTGTGGACGACAACCCGGCCATCACCGTTGCAGAGATCAACGCCAAATGCCGGCGGCTCGACAACCTCGGGCTTGTACTGATTGACTATCTACAGCTCATGACCGCTGCGGCCCCCGGCAAATCCGGTGATAACCGCGTCACGGTTGTCAGTGAAATTTCCCGCGCGCTCAAGATCATGGCTAAGGAGCTCAACATTCCAGTGATCTGCCTGAGCCAGCTGTCGCGTGCCAACGAATCCAGAACGGACAAGCGCCCCATGCTCTCCGATCTGCGTGAATCCGGTGCAATCGAGCAGGACGCCGACTCCGTCATGTTCCTCTACCGCGACGAATACTACAACCCCAACACCCAGGACAAGAACATTGCCGAGTGCATCATTGCCAAGAACCGCCATGGCGAAACCGGCACGGTCAAGCTGCAGTGGCGTCCGCAGTTCTTCACCTTCTCCGATCTGGAGTGGAAGCATGACGGATAAAGTCTACACCTGGATGCTGGATCAGCAGCTGGTACAGCCCGGGCAGCGGATCATATGCGCGGTCTCCGGCGGTGCAGATTCGGTATGCATGCTGCATGTGCTGCTTGCACTGCAGCAGCGGCTCGGCATTGCGCTTGAGGCCGCCCACTTCAACCACCATCTGCGCGGCGAGGAATCGGACCGCGATGAGGCGTTTGTCCGCCGCATGTGCATGGAGCGCCACATCCCGCTGCATCTTGGCAGCGGCGAGGCAGCGGCCCGCGCCGCCGCTGCGCATGAATCCGTGGAGGAGGCGGCGCGTCAGCTCCGCTATGCGTTTTTTGATTCTCTGGACGCGCCTGTCGCAACCGCACACACACAAGATGATAATCTGGAAACGATGCTTCTCAACCTGACGCGCGGCACAGGGCTGCGCGGCCTGTGCGGCATCCCGCCAAAGCGCGGCCGGATCATCCGCCCGATGCTCTGCGTCAGCCGCGCGGAAATTGAAGCCTATCTGGATGCGCAGCACGTGCCCTATGTGACGGACAGCACCAATCTGCAGCCGGACGCGCGCAGGAACCGGCTGCGCCAATTGGTCGTTCCCCTGCTCCGGCAGGAAAACCCGTCCATCGCGCAGACAGCCTTCCGCGAAAGCAGACTCCTGCGCAGGGACGAGGCGTATCTGACCCAGCAGGCCCAGGCAGCCCTGGAGCATGCAAAGCTGCCGGGCGGCGTCAGCTGCCAGATATTGAGCGGCTATCACGATGCCGTGCGTACACGCGCCGTCCGCGCCCTGTTGCAGACAATTTCTGTGCCCAAGCTCTCTGAGGCGCACATTGTCTCTGTTGACCGGCTGCTTTTTTCCAGCAATCCATCGGCCTATGTGCAGTTGCCGGGCGGCTGGCGTGCCCAGCGCGTGTACGATCTGCTGCAGCTTGCAGCTGTGCAGGGGCCTGAACCCTTCTGCCCCGTCACGCTGAATCCCGACGGCTGGACCAGCATTCCCGCGCTCGGCCTGCGTGTTTTGTGCAGAACCATGAAAAATCTGCCCGAAATCAAAAATACCCTCTCCACTTTTGTTGTAAAGTGTGATACGATGGACAAAGAATCCCCGCTTGTACTGCGTCCGCGCCAGATTGGCGATATAATGCGTGTGGCCGGCGGAACAAAAAGTCTCAAAAAGCTGATGATTGAGCGCCGGATTCCTGCGGCCCAGCGTCAGCTGCTGCCTGTACTGGCAGACACAGACGGGATTCTCGGCGTTTACCGGATTGGCGTCAATCTTGACCGTGCAGCTGCAGCAGGCTGCGATGCACGCGTCATTATTATTGAAAATGAAAAAGAGGATAAGACGTATTATGATTAACAAATCTGACATGCTGCAAGACATTGAACGCGTTTTGGTACCGGAAGAAGATATCCATGCCCGTATCAAGGAAGTCGGCGCACAGATCGCAGAGGATTATCGCGGCAAGTGCCCGATTCTGGTCGGCGTTCTCAAGGGCGTTGTCCCCTTCTTTGCGGAGATGGCAAACGCAATCTCCATTCCCGTGCAGGAGGATTTCATGTGCATCACATCCTTTGAGGGCGGCACAGAATCGACCGGAAAGCTCACGTTCCGCAAGGATATCGACCACGACATTGAGGGCCGCCATGTCATCATCCTCGAGGATATCATTGACTCCGGCAGCACGCTCAAGATGATCTGTGAGATGTTCCAGGAGCGCAAGCCGGCCTCCATCAAGATCTGTACGCTGCTCGATAAGCCGACCGGCCGCAAGGTCGATCTGAAGCCGGATTACACCTGCTTCACGGTTCCGCCCGCGTTTGTCGTCGGCTTCGGTCTTGACTACGAGGATTACTATCGCAACCTGCCGTTTGTCGGTGTTCTGAAGCCCTCTGTCTATCAGGACAAATAATTACCGCCGCAAAGGAGAACCTTCGTGAATCAGCAGTCAAAACCCTTCCGCACCATCCTGCTCATTGCCCTGCTTGTTCTGGTACTGGCCATCGCATCGTCATCGCTGCTGGCGCCGTCTGGCAGCAAGCTGACCTATTCCGATGTGCTGACGCTGTTTTCTGAGCAGCGCGTGCAGTCATTTGTTCTGCAGGGGGACACACTTACACTCACACTCTATGGCAGCGGCAGTGAAACCTCCACCGTCACCGCAAAAATCGGCGATATTGAGACATTCCATAAGGATCTCGATCAGGTTATCGCTGTACAGAGCACATCCGGCGTGCTTCAATCCTATAACTATCTGCCTGCCAGCACCTCCATCTGGAAAACCATCACGCCGTATCTGATTGCAGGCGTGGTGCTGCTTGTCGTCTGGTTTATCATGATGAACCGCGCCGGCGGCGGCCCGTCCGCAATGGCACAGTTCACAAAGGCCAATGCCCGCTTTGGCATTCCGACCGGTGAGACCGTCACCTTCCAGGACATTGCCGGTGCAGACGAAGAAAAGGAAGAACTCTCTGAGATTGTAGAGTTTCTGCGCGATCCGGAGAAATTCAAAAAGCTCGGCGCAAAAATCCCCAAGGGTGTGTTGCTTGTCGGCCCTCCGGGCACCGGCAAAACGCTCCTTGCGCGTGCTGTCGCCGGTGAAGCCAACGTCGCGTTTCTCTCGATTTCCGGCTCGGATTTTGTGGAGCTGTATGTTGGCGTCGGCGCAAGCCGCGTGCGTGACCTGTTTGAACAGGCCAAACGCGTCAGCCCCGCCATCGTATTCATCGACGAAATTGACGCAGTGGGCCGCCAGCGCGGCGCAGGTCTTGGCGGCGGCCACGACGAGCGCGAGCAGACGCTCAACCAGCTGCTTGTCGAAATGGATGGCTTCTCTGCCAACGAAGGCGTCATTGTCATTGCCGCAACAAACCGCAAGGATATCCTGGATCCTGCCCTGCTGCGTCCGGGCCGCTTTGACCGGCAGATCTATGTCGGCGCGCCCGACTGGCGCGGCCGCGAGGAGATTCTGAAGGTTCACTCCCGCAAAAAGCCGCTGGCCGATAACGTGGATCTCTCGGCAATTGCAAAGGCAACGGCTGGCTTCACCGGCGCGGATCTGGCAAACCTGCTGAACGAGGGCGCGCTGCTTGCTGCCCGCCGTGGGAAGGCCATGATCTCCATGCAGGATCTGGAGGCCTCCATGATCAAGGTCATTGCAGGCCCGGAAAAGAAAAGCCGCATCATCACGCACGCTGAGCGCATGCTGACCGCTGTTCACGAGGCCGGCCACGCCATCTGCATGTACTGCCTGGACTCGCAGGACCCGGTGCATCTCATCACCATTATTCCACGCGCGCAGGCGGGCGGCATGACCATCAGCCTGCCGCAGGACGATCGGAACTATTCCTCGCGCAATGAGATGTTCGAAACCATCGTCTGCTTCCTCGGCGGGCGTGTTGCGGAGTCGCTGAAGCTCTGCGATATCTCCACCGGCGCCTCCAACGACCTGCAGCGCGCAACGGCAATCGCGCACGACATGGTTGCCAAATATGGCATGTCCGATGCAGTCGGCCCGGTCAGCTATGCGTCCGGCCAGGAGGTTTTCATCGGCCGCGACTATGAAAAGACGAAGCCGTACTCCGAATCTACCGCCGGACAGATCGACGCGCAGGTGCAGACCATCATGCGCGAGGCCTATAGCCGGTGTGAGCAGATCCTGAAGGATCATTCGGAACGCCTGGATAAGATTGCGGGTTTCCTGCTTGAAAATGAAAACATGAACCGTGCCCAGTTTGAAGCGGTCATGCAGGATGCTGCGCTCGATCAACACGAATAAGCATTGTTCTTTATGCGCGCTGCAGCTGGCAGCGCGCATAAATTATGTTATGTCAACAACAGGAGCTCTTATGTATTATCGCACGCTCAACTCCTATCTGCGTGAAACCTTTGGGCGCAAGGTTTATAAGCTTGCGCTGTCTGCCGGGTGTACCTGTCCGAACCGTGACGGCACGCTCGGTACACGCGGATGCATCTTCTGCAGTGGCAGCGGAGAGTTTGCCGCACAGGCATCGCAGCCGATCGAGCTGCAGCTTGCGCAGGCAAAAGCGCTAGTAGCAGCAAAGGCCGGCCCGGATGCAGGATACATCGCCTACTTTCAGGACTATACCAACACCTACGCCCCTGCCAGCTATCTGCGGCCAAGGTTCCTTGCTGCCATCTCCCAGCCGGACGTCGTTGCGCTATCCATCGCCACACGGCCTGACTGTCTGCCGCCGGAGATTCTTGATCTGCTGTCGGAGCTGCGTGCCATCAAGCCCGTCTGGGTGGAGCTCGGCCTGCAAACCATCCATGAAGAAACAGCAGACTGGATCCGGCGCGGCTATCCGCTGCCAGTCTATGCGCAGGCCGTACAGGCTCTGCGCCAGCGCGAGATCAGCGTGATCACGCACCAGATTCTTGGTCTGCCCGGAGAGACAGCGGATAAGATGGTACAGACGGCACGCTATATTGGCGCCAGCGGCGCTGATGGCATCAAGCTTCATCTGCTGCATGTGCTGCGCGGAACAGACCTTGCGGCCTTGTACCAGCAGGGCCGTATAGATACCCTCTCCCTCGACGATTATATTACGATCCTCGGGCGCTGTCTGCGCGTGCTTCCGCGCGGGATGGTCATCCACCGCCTGACCGGCGACGGCGACAAGCGGACGCTGCTTGCTCCCATGTGGAGCGCAGATAAAAAGCATGTCCTCAATGCCATTCGCCGCCGCTTCATGTCCGACAATCTGGAACAGGGATCCGACCTATAATGCATCCGCTCCGCCATTGTCTGTGCAATTTCGCCAATCGCGAACGCTTTCGCCTTGACTTGGTAATTTTCACGTGTTATTCTTATTTCAGATCAACGAATGCAGGCTTTTGCCTGCATTTCCGTCATTCTTCGCTATCCTTTTTTGAGAATATCGAAAAGTGGCGAATCTCGTTTGATAATATCGAAGGAGGAGAACTATGAAGAAAGAGAACCTGTTTGTCATTCTGACCGGTGTCATCATCGGTATTGCAGCACTTGTGCTGACAGCCCTCGGCAACCCGGCCAACATGGGCTTCTGCATTGCCTGCTTTGAGCGCGATATTGCCGGCGCCGTCGGTCTGCATTCGGCAGCCAAGGTGCAGTATGTCCGCCCGGAGATCATCGGTCTGGTCCTCGGCAGCTTCCTGATGGCAATCGCCACAAAGGAGTGGAAGGCCAGGGCCGGCTCGTCCCCCGCGCTCCGCTTTGTCCTCGGTGCATTCGTTATGATTGGTGCACTGGCTTTCCTCGGCTGCCCGCTGCGTATGGTTCTGCGCCTTGGCGGCGGCGATCTCAACGCGCTGGTCGGTCTGGCTGGTTTTGCCGCTGGTATTGCACTTGGCTCCGTGTTCATCCGCAAGGGCTTCACGCTGCAGCGCAACTACACCACCAAAACGCTTGACGGCACGGTTCTGCCCGTGGTCATGCTCGGCCTTCTGGTTCTGTTTCTGGCCGTGCCGGCTCTGTTCAAGCTCTCGACCGAAGGTCCTGGGTCCAAGCATGCGCCGTTTTTCATCGCGCTTGCCATTGCAATTGTTGTCGGCGCTCTGGCGCAGAAGTCCCGGATGTGCATGGTCGGCGGTCTGCGCGACACCATGATGTTCGGCGATATGCACCTGCTGTGGGGCTTTATCGCAATTTTCGTGACGGTGCTGATCGGCAATCTGTGCTTCGGCAATTTCAAGCTCGGCTTCACCTCGCAGCCTGTTGCGCACTCCAGCCATGTCTGGAACTTCCTTGGCATGATGCTGGCCGGTTGGGGCTCCGTGCTGCTCGGCGGCTGCCCGCTTCGTCAGCTGATCCTCGCCGGCAGCGGTAATGCAGACTCTGCTGTGAGCGTGTTCGGCATGATCGTCGGTGCAGCGTTCGCACATAACTTTGGCTTGGCCGGCAATGCAGACTCTGTCAACGAGGCCGGCGAATACGTCGTCGGCGGCATTTCCACCAACGGCAAGGTCGCTGTCATTCTCGGCATTGTGCTGGTGCTGGTGCTGTCGTTCGTCAACAGCAGACAAAAGAAGGAGGCCGCATAAAAATGGTTGATGCAAGAGGCTATCTCTGCCCGATGCCCGTGGTCATGGTGCAGAAGGCAATCGAAAAGGACAAGCCCGATACGCTCGAGGTCCTGGTCGATAATGAAACGGCAGTGGAGAATCTCAAGCGCTTCGGCGCGCACAGTGGGTATCAGGTGTGTGTCCGTGAGGATGGCGAGGATTACCGGCTTACCTTTAAAAAATAAGCTTTCATCCCGGCAGGACATTTCTGCCGGGATATTTCTTATCGAAGCTTTCAGCTGTGCCCCGACGGTACAACCCGTTTCGTTTCCCTGCCGGCAACGTACGCCAGCGGCTCTTTGTTGCATTTTAACCTGCTCTGTCGTATAATGAAATGCAATGACAGCAGTTTTTCCCTGAAAGGAGCCGCGCATATGAATAAATTCTGGGGCCATCTCAAAACAATCACCCACCACCGGCATCTGGTCATGCGCGGCTGCTTTCGCATGGGTCTGTGGCGGCAGGGCCTGACGCACGATCTGTCCAAATACTCCCCTACGGAGTTTTTTGCCGGCGTCCGATACTTCCAGGGCACACGCAGCCCCAACACCGCAGAGCGTGAGGCCAACGGCTATTCACTCGCGTGGATGCACCATAAGGGCCGCAACCGCCATCACTTTGAATACTGGACAGATTTAAGCCCGGTCACGCGCACCTATGAGCCTGTTCCCATGCCCGTGCGCTATGTGTGTGAGATGGTAGCCGACCGGATTGCCGCCTGCAAAACCTATGAGGGAAAGGCATATACGGACGGCTCTCCCCTGGCCTATCTTGACCGGGCCAAGGAATCGCGTCTTGTCCACCCGGATACTATGCGGCAGCTGCGGTTTCTGCTGCAGATGCTGGCCGAGCGCGGCGAGGATGAGACGTTCCGCTTCATGCGCAGGGTTGTGCTGAAGGGAAAGCCATTTGCCGAATAAGAATCGACACAATGCGACATTTTTGGCGCGCTGCGGCGCGCCGTTTTGTGCATTGTGTCTGTTTTTTTCTGTATTTTTCCGATGTTCTGTCTATAGCTGTTTCTGCGCTTCTGATGTATAATGCAGGTATATCATCAGGGCAGTTTCACGTCCCTGAGGAAAGAATAAGGAGGATACAAATGAAGAAACTTGTAGCACTTGTTCTGGCTGCTTGCCTGCTGCTCGGTCTTATGAGCACCGTATTGGCAGCGGACCTGTCCGACGACATCGTCATTCTCTACACCAACGATGTCCACACCGCCGTTGACGACAACATCGGCTATGCCGGTCTTGCCGCCTACAAAAAAGAGATGCAGGCCGCGCATAAGTATGTCGCGCTTGTGGATTGCGGCGACGCTGTGCAGGGCGCAGCCATCGGCACACTCTCCAAGGGCGAATATCTGGTCGATATCATGAACGAGGTCGGTTATGATTATGCCAGCTTCGGTAACCACGAATTTGACTATACCCTGCCGCAGCTGCAGAAGCTCATCAACAAGGCCAAGTATCAGTACCTCTGCTGCAACCTGACCTACACCGGCAAGGATAACGCCGGCCTGACCGGCTATAAGCCGTACGCCATTGCCACGTATGGAGAAACCAAGATCGCCTATGTCGGCATCGACACGCCGGAGTCGTTCACCAAGTCCACCCCGACCTATTTCCAGGATGCAAACGGCAACTACGTCTATTCGTTTGCAGAGGGTGACAACGGTGCAAACCTCTATAAAACCGTACAGGAAACTGTAGACGCAGCCAAGAAGGATGGTGCTACATACGTTGTCGCGATTGCGCATCTCGGCGTTGACGAATCCTCTGAGCCGTACCGCTCGACGGATGTAATTGCCAACACCACCGGCATCGACGCCATGCTCGACGGCCATTCCCATTCCACCATCGCCATGGAGATGGTCAAAAACAAGGACGGCAAGGAAATTCCCCTGTCCTCCACCGGCACCAAGCTCGTCAACATCGGCAAGCTGACCATCTCTGACGGCAAATTCACCACAGAGCTCATTTCTGATTACACGGCCAAGGATGACGCCACCGACGCATATGTCAAGTCCATTCAGGACAAGAACAACGCGCTTCTGAATTCCGTTGTTGCCAAGTCCTCTGTGACGCTGACCACCAAGCGTGCAGACGGCACACGCGCCGTCCGCAACCGCGAAACAAACCTCGGCGACCTGTGCGCCGATGCATACCGCGTGGTTTCCGGTGCTGATATCGCCCTTGTCAACGGCGGCGGCATCCGCGCCGATATCAAGGCAGGCAATATCACCTACGGCGATATCATTGCTGTGCATCCCTATGGCAACGCTCTGTGCGTGGTGGAGGCAACGGGTCAGGAGATCATTGACGCACTTGAATGGACGGCCCGCAACACCATGTCCTCCGGCTCGGACGGCGAAAATGCCATCGGTGAGATGGGCGGCTTCCTGCAGGTCTCCGGTCTGAAATATACCATCGACACCACAGTCAAATCCTCGGCCAAGGGCGACGACAAGTCCATGTTTGTCTCCGTCGACGGCGCGTACCGCGTCAAGAACGTCAAGGTTCTCAAGAACGGCAAGTATGTTGATATTGACCCGAAGGCGACCTACAAGGTTGCTTCGCACAACTATATGCTCAAGGACAGCGGCGACGGCATCAATATGTTCGCCGACAACAAGCTGCTGCAGGACTCTGTCATGCTCGACAATGAGGTTCTCATCAACTACATCAAGGACAACCTCGGCGGCGTTGTCCCCGCATCGTATGCCCAGCCGCAGGGCCGCATCACCATCATCTCCACGCCGTATACCGACGTCACCGACGGCACCTGGGCTGTGGACGCAGTCAATTATGTGACGGATAAAAACCTCATGAACGGCACCAGCGACACCGCCTTCTCCCCCAACACGCCGCTCACGCGCGGCATGCTGGTAACGGTTCTGTACCGGATGGCCGGCTCCCCCACCGTCACCGGCAAGGTCAGCGAGAAATTCACCGACTGCACCGACGGCAGCTGGTACGCAGATGCAGTCCTCTGGGCAAATGAAAAGGGCATTGTGACCGGCTATGAGAATGGCACCTTCGATCCGACCAGAGCCATCACCCGTCAGGAAATGGCGAAGGTTCTCTATGGCTACGACAAGGCCATGGGCAAGGCTGGTGAGGAGTTTGCGATTCAGCTGGCTTATTCCGATCTCGCCTCCATCGGCGACTGGGCGCTGGAGAGCGTCACCTACTGCGCTGCTGCAAAGTACTTTGCGCACACTGCCGGCGCTTCGTTCAATCCCCGCGGCTATACCACCCGCGCTATGGGCGCACAGGTTCTCATGAACATGACCTCGGACGCAAAATAATGCTTTCCCACAGAGCAAGAGCCCCGCAAGGGGCTCTTGCTCTGTCCATCTGAACAAACTGTTCGCCGGGGGTTGTTCTGGAACGGCCTCCGGCAGCGCGTCAGAAGCGGCCTGCACCGAACGTAATATCTCTGAAATTTTCGACTTGGTTATGCCTCCGACGGCGCGTCAGAAGCGGCCACGACAGAACGAGCCGCCGTAAACGCCGTCTCTTATCCTCTGTGGCCGTTTCTTCCTTTCCAACCAGCGACG
>CAKUAM010000043.1 GCA_934636305.1 uncultured Oscillospiraceae bacterium | reverse complement strand
TTTCGCAGGAATACTGACGTATTTCAAGGAAAAATGGCGCGGCGCAGCATAAAAAGGCCCGCTGTCCGGGTGCGTTGACAGGTTTCAGATACCCCCTAATTGGAGTGTTCTATGTTCTCTATCACGCTGATCTGCATGGGCAAGCTCAAGGAAAAATTCTATACCGAGGCCGTATCGGAGTACCAGAAGCGTATGAAGGCCTACGCCGATTTTCACCTTCTGGAGCTGCCGGAATACCGCCTGCCCGAAGCGCCCAACGACACGCAGATTGCGCAGGGCCTGCAGAAGGAGGCTGCGCTCATCCGCGCCAAGATCCCGAAGGGCAGCTTCTTCTGCGTGCTGACTCCGGAGGGAAAGCTTCTCTCCTCCGAGCAGCTGGCAGACACGCTGCATGCGGTCAAGGCCGGCGGCCGGTCGAGCGCCTGCTTTCTGATTGGCTCCTCCTTCGGCATTGACCCATCCATCAAGCAGATGGCTGATCTGCAGCTTTCCATGAGCAAGATGACTTTTCCGCATCATCTGGCCCGCGTGATGGTGCTTGAGCAGCTCTATCGCGCCGAAAGCATTCAGGCCGGCAGCAAATATCACAAGTAACGGGAGGATGTTTTTATGTTTCAGATGAAAGATGAAATGCAGACCGCTGTAAAATCCAAGATTCGCGGCGGCAACGGCAGCCCCAGCTTCCGCTATCTGTTTTCCGCCGAGCAGTTGGGAAACCGGGCGGAAATGATGGCTGTTATTACGCTGCAGCCCGGCGAGTCGGTGGGTGTCCATCCGCACGAAACAAACGGCGAGGCGTATTATATTCTTGAGGGCAGCGCCACCGTCACCGAAGATGGGCAGAGCCGTGTGCTCCTGCCCGGTGACGCAGAATTCTGTGCCGATGGGCACACGCATTCTATCGTCAATCACACTGACGGCGTTACACGCTTTTTCGCAGTGATTGTCCCAAACCGGTAAGTTTATGCCAATTCTTTCAGCTTATCTCTGGTGAGCATCAGAAGCAAGCGAAGCAGCTCATACCTGTGCAGCCCTGTCCAGTCTCCGACGGCCATATCTTTTCCCGTGCGTGGGAAAAGATATGGAAGAAAAGGACGCTGTCCGGGTGCGTTGGCAGGTTTCAGATACACCCTAGGTAACAAACGGGTTTGGTAAAGCTCATATCGCACCAGGTTTCTTTACTGTATCTCACTACGCGCCGCCCGTCATTCCGGCATCAAATCAGATGGCAGCTGCAATTTAACAAGTGCTATAAATAGAAGGTACACCCTAATTTATATAGGGTGTACCTTTTTGCATTGGTTCGCAATCTGCACAGGAAAGAGCGTTGGAAACAACGTTCTTCTTTTTGAATAGAAGATTCTACAGAATTTGCAGAATATATCCCTTGAGATACAAGGACTGCTCGGCTGCAAGGCTTGCCGGATGATCCCGCGACTGCATCAGCATCTCCAGAAGCCTCGCCTCGCGCCCCGCGTCCCGCGCTGCCTCCCGCAGCATATTCAAAAACAGCTCCGGCGTCATAAACTGGCTGCACGAGCACGAGACAAGGATCCCGCCCGGCGCGGTCAGCTTCATGCACTGCAGATTGAGCTCCTTATACCCGCGATATGCCCCGTCGAGCGCCTTCCGGCTCTTGGCAAAGGCCGGCGGATCACAGATCACAAGCTCATACCGGCGGTCCTCCGCCGCATAGGCCCGCGCCAGGTCGAACACATTGGCGCAGGTAGTCGTGATGCGATCTGCCACATGGTTGAGCTCCGCGTTACGCCGGACAAGTGCAAGCGCCTCCTCCGACACATCTACTGCCTCCACGCTCCTCGCGCCATACAGCGCCGCGTGGATGGAGAACCCACCCGTACAGCAGCAAAGATCCAGCACCGTTTTTCCGGGCGCATACGGCTTCAGACGGCCGCGATTTTCCTGCTGATCCAGGAAGTGGCCTGTTTTCTGGCCGTTTGCAATGGAAACGAGCATGCTGGCATCATGCTCGCGGATGATGAGCTCCTCCGGCACCTCGCCCCAGACGCAGCGCTTGAGCTGCGGCAGGCCCTCTTTCTCGCGGACCGGCAGGTCATCGCGCTCATAAATTCCGCGCGGCGCAAAAATCTCCGCCAAAAGCGCAATCAGCGTCTGCTTCCACTGCTCCATGCCGAGGCTTGCAATCTGGAATGACAGACAGTCGGCAAACTTATCGACCGTCAGCCCCGGCAGGGCATCCGACTCACCAAATATAACGCGGCAGGAATCGGAGAAGCCCAGTGCCTTTCTGGTGCGCCACGCTGCCTCGATCCGTTTTCTGAAAAACTCGCGGTCAATTTCCTCTGTTTCCTCACGCGTCAGGACGCGCACGGTGAGCTTTGATCTGGAGTTGAAGAACCCGCGCGCCACGAAGCACATGCTGCTGTCCAGCACGTCCACCACACAGCCGTCCGTACAGACATCATCTGCCCAGTCCAGCTGGTTATCATAGATCAGCCGCATCCCGGCGCGCACGCCGGCCTGCTCCCCGCGGCGCAGGCATACCTTGGGATAGTTCATCCGTTGCCTCCCGCTCCGGCGGCTTCAAAATCCTTCGTCGCAATCAGACTGACGCCTGTCCCGCAAAGATCCTTCACCAGTACATCCCCGCGGCGTACCGGTGCCGCCGCCGTTACACCATCCAGCGCACGCACGGCAGTCAGCATCATATCCTTGGGAATCGGCGCGGCCGTCCTGACCGGGCAACGGCGCGCCGCGCAGCCGATCAGCCGCACGGTGCTCGTCAGTACGCGCACCGGGTGCTGCAGCTCGTTTCTGCCATATTCCTCACCGCGCGGACAGTGGTTGCCCTCGACGCGGTAATTTTCTTCCTCATAGACCTTCAGATGGCATCCGCGCGGGCACGTGATACAGATCAGTTCTTTCATTGTGCCGCCTCCTTTGCCGTCACTGTCAGGACCGGCCCATCCGCCAGCTGCAGAAGCTTCTGCGGGATCCTGACAGACTCCATTTCCCCCGGCGCCATGTGATCCCGCTTGAAGCGCGCAATCTGCTTGTCTCCGCAGGTTACGGTAATCTCCGACGCCCCGAACACACGTGTCACGCGGAAAAACAGCGTCACGTCGTCTGCCTGTGCATCCGCGTGAATCCGCTGCGGCACCACATAGCCAATCGCCTCGCCGTTCTGCGTCTGCAGGGCATCCGCCGTGCTCTGCCCGCCGCGTGCAATATACGCTGCGGCCGAGCGCCCTGCACGCTCCGCCTCCGCACTCACAAAATCGACCAGATCATGCACGTGCACCACGTTGCCGCAGGCAAACACACCAGGAGCCGTCGTTTCCATATTTTCATACACGACCGCGCCCTTTGTGCGCCCGTCCATCTGCGCAGACAGCCTGCGCGTCAGCTCGTTTTCCGGGATCAGACCCACGCTCAGAAGCAGCGTATCGCAATCAAAGGTCTGCTCTGTCCCGGCAATGGGCTTGCGGTCCGGGCCAACCTCCGCAATGGTCACCTGCTCCAGGCGGGCTGCTCCCTTGATATTCGTGACCGTGTGGGACAGATACAACGGAATGTCATAGTCATGCAGGCACTGCACAATATTCCGGTTCAATCCGCTGGAATACGGCATCAGCTCCACGCAGGCCAGCACCTTCGCGCCCTCAAGCGTCATGCGGCGCGCCATGATGAGGCCAATGTCGCCGCTGCCGAGAATCACGATACGCTTGCCGACCATATAGCCCTCCATGTTCACAAAGCGCTGCGCCGCACCGGCCGTAAAAATGCCGGAGCAGCGATCACCCGGAATCGAGATTGCACCGCGCGTGCGCTCCCGGCAGCCCATGGCCAGAATGACAGCCCTGGCCTGCACCGCGCAGTAGCCATCCTCCGGGCAGACATACCGCACCTGCTTTTCATCCGAGATATCCAGCACCATGGCATCCGTGCGAACCTGGACGCCGGTCTGCTTCAGCAGATCTATGAACCGCCCGGCATACTCGGGCCCTGTCAGCTCCTCATGGAACCGGTGCAAACCAAATCCATTGTGGATACACTGGTTGAGAATGCCGCCCAGCTCATGGTCCCGCTCCAGAATCAGCACGCTGCGCACCCCCGCGTCCCACGCCGCGCAGGCCGCCGCAAGCCCTGCCGGGCCGCCGCCGACAACAATCAGCTCATACTGCGTCATGCTTCTCCTCCTTTTGTCTGGCCCGTCAGCACGAAGGTACCGTCTGCATCCATCATAATCTCCGCCTCACTGACGCCGTAATGCTTCGCCAGCAGCTCCTGTACCCGCGGGCCGCAGAAGCCGCCCTGACACCGGCCCATGCCAGCGCTTACGCGGCGCTTGACCCCGTTGACGCTGTACGGCGGGATCGGCGTCTGCAGGCACGCGGCGATTTCTCCCTCTGTCACTGTCTCGCAGCGGCAGATCACGCGGCCATAGCGCGGATCCTGCCGGATCAGTGCATTCTTTTCCGCATCCGGCAGCTCTGCAAAGCGAATACGCCGGCGGGTATCGATATAGTTCTTCTTTTTTTCCAGCGGCAGCCCCAGCGATCCCAGCAGCTCTACAAGATACTCCCCGATGGCCGGCGCGGAGGAAAGCCCCGGTGAGCAGATGCCCGCCGCATCCACAAAATGCGGCACGCTGCGGCTCTCCCGCAGAATAAAATCGCCTGCGTCGGAATTGGCGCGGATGCCGCTGAAGTTGCGGATATTCTCCCGGAAATTCACATCTGGTACGCTGCGCACCGCAAGCCGGCGCACCTTCGCCAGGCCCTCGACCGTGTTGCCAAGATCCTCCGGTCCGCACGGCTCCGCCGTCGGCCCGACAATCAGATTGCCGTGTACCGTCGGCGAAACCAGCACGCCCTTGCCAACCTCACTCGGGCACTGGAAAATCACATGATGGACGCAATTGCCCTCACTTTTATCCAGAAGATAATACTCTCCACGCACCGGGTGAATTGTAAACTCCTTCTCCCCGATCAGCTCATGCACATGTCCTGCCCATACGCCTGCCGCATTCACGACATAACGCGCATGAAATTCCTCTCCCCCAGCGGTAACTGTAAACGTACCGTCCGGCTCCTTCCGGATGGCCGTCACGCGGCAGCGGCGGCGCAGCTCCACACCGTTACGTACAGCTGTCTCCGCCATGGCAAGGCAGTATTCCCAGGGGCTGATAATACCGGCTGTCGGCGCGTACAGCGCGCCCAGAACCGCTTGCGTCAGATTGGGTTCCATATTTCGCACCTGCCCGGCATCGAGAAGCTGCAGCCCCTCCACACCATTCTGTGTGCCGCGCCGGTAAAGCTCACGGATGCAGTCCATGTCCGCCTCACTGAGCGCCAGAACCAGGCTTCCAATCTCTTTATACGGCACATCCAGCCGCTTACACAGCTCCTTCGTCATCCGGCTGCCGCGGACATTGAGCTCCGCCATCTTCGTCCCCGGCCTGGGGTCGTATCCGGCGTGGATGATGGCGCTGTTGGCCTTGGTGGTGCCGTTGGCCACATCGTTGTCCGCCTCCAGCACACTCACGCTGCAGTTGTAGCGCGAGAGCGCATAGGCACATGCCGCGCCGGTCACGCCGCAGCCAATAATAATCACATCTTGCATAGGTTATTCCTCTTTCTGCGCTGTAAAAACCGCTATTTCGATCAGTAATTTATATTTTATAACACAAGCTTCTGCAGGTCAACAAAAAATGAATCCCCATTGCGTAAAGCCGCCCTTGTTTGGGCAGCGATTTTCTGCATTTCTTTTTATGCTTCTCCAAAATGCATGAGGAACGTTTCATACTTTCTTTCCCGCTTCTCCGCGAAAGAAAGTATGACAAAGAAAGAGGAGCCCGGGGGATTCCGATTTCCCCCGGACCCTCGTCGGAATCAAAGCTTACGAAACGAAGCCGTGCGGAGCAGGACTTCTTATTCTGGCGCTTTGTTCCTCCTCTTGCGATGCAGACCGCAGGCTGGGTCTGCATCGCAGAAACCGCTTCGGTTTTCTTGGATCTTTCCCGCGCTGCCTGGAAGCCCAATGCGAATCCGTACTACCTGACCAATTTTGTTTGCAGTACGGATTTCCTGCAGGTATTAAAACGCAACTGCCGTTATATTTGATGCCGAAATGACGGGCGGCGCGTAGTCAGACACGGTAAGGTGACTTGATGCGATATGACGACTAACAAATTTGGTTGTTGCCTAAAGTCAGATGCAGGATGCACCAAACGTAACCCAGCGCCCCTTTTCTCCCCCATCTTTTCCGGCAAGGCGGAAAAGACGGGGCCGTCGGAGACAAAACCAAGCTGCAGATTTCAGAGATGTTCCGTCCAGTACAGGCCGCTTTTGTCCCGCAATCGGAGGCCAGCCGGGCTTCCCCCTCCGCCTTCTGGTGCAATCGTGCCCCACGCTGTCTGCTTCAGATCTCCAGCTCATAGCGCTCATACGCATTGATGATCGTCGTATTCTGATATTGAAGCACGCGCGGGATCTGGTGCCCGTATTCCATATGCACATGCCCATGGATCAGATAGCGCGGCTGGTATTTTTCCAGCAGCGGCAGAAATGACGCAAAGCCCTGGTGGGCATAATCGTCCGTATCGCCAAGCCCATACGCCGGCGCATGCGTCAGCACAATATCCACGCCGCCGGCGCGGCGCAGCTTCCACGTCAGACGCACGATGCGCGTTTTCATCTGCCGCTCTGTGTACTGATTTTTTCCGCCGGAATAGAGCCGGCTGCCGCCAAGGCCCAGGATACGCAGGCCATTCACGGTTACAAGCTTATCCTCAATGCAGTCGCAGCCCTCGGGTGGATGCGTCTCGTACCGATCGTCATGGTTGCCGCGCACATACAAGAGCGGCGCACGGCCCATCGTCGCCAGAAACGTCAGATAATCCGCCTTCAGATCGCCGCATGAGAGCATCAGCTCATAGTCCTGCAGCATCCCCGGCCTGTAATAATCCCAAAGATACGGACTTTCCTTATCCGCAATCAGCAGAATCTTCACAGCACCGGCCCCCTTTTCTCCGGCTGCAGCCGGTCACGGTAAAGGCCCTGCAGCCGCATAATCGGCCTTGCCATCGGCAAAAGCGCCTCATAGGGCGGGATCTGCCCGCACACGTTGCTGCACAGCCAGTCCATATGCAGAACCTCCTCCGGAGAGAACCAGCGGTCGCCGCTGTTTTTCTGCGTGCCGTCCTGCGATGCTATGCGGCGGTGAAACGGCGCCAGCTCTCCGTGGATCAGCGCACCGCGCAGAATGCCTGTCAGCTCCCGCAGTCCATCCGGCAGCGCCTGCCCGAGCTGCACATCCACAGCGCCGCTGGCAAGGCCCCACCAGTAATTGACTGCCTTTCCAGCATCCGACGCGCTGAGCGCATCCCAGCTGCCGCGCAGAATGCTGCGCACAAGCCGGATATAAAATCCGTCCCAGTTCCACACCGGCACCGCCATAGCAACAGGCTGCCCGTCCACCATCTGGAAAAGCCCCCGGTATGGCGCGTCTGCCGCACGCGGCAGCTCCCGCCCGGAAATGACCGTCAGCCCCTGTGCCAGCAGCGCCTGTATAGGCTCCGGCTCACAGCACGACCAGCTCAGCGCAATCGCGGCGCGCGGGTTTGTCATCTGCGCGCCAAGCGCAAAGGCGTTGATGGCCGCCGTCGAACCGAAAATCGGCCCGTCCGCCACATAGCCGATCCGTCCGTCGGGTGTCAGCGCACCCGCCAGCACGCCGGTCAGAAACTTCGCCTCGTAAATCCGGCCATAATACGTCCGGACACCTGGATACGGCATATCGATGGAGCAGTTGAGAAAGCGCACCCCGGGGTGCTTTGCCGCAAGCTTGCGGCAGGCAAAAATGAGCGGCACCGTCGTTGTGAACACGACCTGTGCGCCGTCGGCCACCGCGTGCTCCATCGCGTCCTCCGGGCCAAGATAGTCCGTCGCCAGATACGTCCGTACCGTGACCTCCCCCTCCAGGGCGCGTGCAAGCGCCTGGCTTCCCGCCTCATGCGCTGCAACCCAGGGGCTGTCCTCCGGCGCGCACTCATGCACAAACGCCACCTGCAGCGTACCTCCCATCCAGCCGGTGATCCGGCCGAACAGATTGGCGCTTTGCGTCTGCGGCTCGTCCGTCTGCATGGCAATCGGCCCGCCGCGCTGCGCCGCGTCCAGCTCCGGGCGGATCGCGCGCAGCGTCTTTTCCAGCGCCTGCGGCGTCAAAATCCGCAGATCCCCCAGAGAATACACGCCAAGCCAGATCAGAAACGCCTCCGCGGCGCCGTTCGGCACCTGCGGGCCAAGCTTTTCATACGCCGCGCGGAAGGTATAAAACGCCGTTAAAAACGCGCGCTTTTCTGTTGCCGTCCAGACATGCTCGGCATCAAACCCCAGCGCCGCCTGCAGCTTCGGATAGTCTCCCACGCGCCGCAGCTGCACCTGATACAGGCCGCACAGCTCATAAAAATGCATGAACTCATAATACACACGCACAGCCGGATCATCGGAATAGACCGGCACAATCCGCGTGACATACGCACGGATGGAGGGCGCGCCGAAGCTTTTAAGCACACTCACGCGCTTGTTGCCCTCCTGCACGTAAAAGCGGCCCATGTATTCATAGCAGCGGATCGGGTCAACAATGCCCATATCGCCCAAATGGGCCTCGCAAAGTGAGACCCATTTATTTGCAAATTCCGTTCCGATGTCCAGAATCGGCATGAAGTTGGATGCGAAGGCTGTCTGCCTCCCCGCCATATACACGCCGGTAATCTGTTCAATTGGGATTTCCAGCATGCCGAGCTCCACACGCCCCGCGACCATCATGTCGCGCAGCTGCTCCTCCAGCACGTGGGGATAGGGGCTGCGTCCACGGTGCACATTCTCACGGTAGCACCGCTGCCCCGCCTTCAGCGCCTGGCGATACTGCTGCATCGCCTCCAGCCGCACCTCGTTGCCGCTCGCCATAGCTTATGCGAACGGGTTTTCCGTCGGATACGGCAGAGACTTCGGCTGATTATACGCGATGTCGCCCACGCCGAGGAACTTGAACACCTCGAACAGGAGCTTGCCGTAGTGGCCGAAGGCCACCGCGCCGTGGTGCGGATAGCGCTTCTGCACCAGCACGTGGCGGTAGAAGCGGCCCATCTCCGGGATGGCAAACAGACCAATGCCACCGAAGCTGCCCGTATGCACCGGCAGAACCTCGCCCTCTGCAATGTAGCTTCTCAGAACGCCGTCCGAGTCACACTGCAGCCGGTAGAACGTGATCTTGGAGGCCGCGATATCCGCCTCGAGTGTGCCGCGCGTGAAATCGGGCTCAGAGCCTGCCGGCTCAAGCAGACGGTGCTGGATGAGCTGATACTTGACCGCGCGGTCGGCGCAGAGCTTGCAGCTCGGCGTATTGCCGCAGTGGAAGCCCATAAAGGTGTCCGTCAGCTGATAATTGAATTTGCCCCTGATCTCGGCGTCAAACAGGCTGGCAGGGACGGAATTGTTGATATCCAGCAGCGTCACTGCGTCATGGCTGATGCAGGCGCCGATGTACTCGCTGAGCGCGCCGTAGATATCCACCTCACAGGCCACGGGAATGCCGCGGGAGGCAAGGCGGGAGTTCACATAGCACGGCTCGAAGCCGAACTGCTCCGGGAACGCCGGCCAGCACTTGTCAGCAAACGCGACGTATTTGCGCGCGCCCTTGTGTGCATCCATCCAGTCGAGCAGCGTCAGCTCAAACTGTGCCATGCGCTCGAGCATGTCGGCGTAGTAGCGGCCCTCGCCCATTTCCTTCTTCATGTCCTCGCAGACGGCGGGAATACGCGCGTCGCCCGCGTGGGCCTTGTAGGAGACGAGAAGATCGAGCTCAGAGTTTTCCTCGACCTCGACGCCAAGCTCGTACAGGCCCTTGATGGGAGCGTTGCAGGCAAAGAACTCCTGCGGACGCGGGCCAAAGGTGATGATCTTCAGATTCTTCACGCCGATGACGGCGCGGGCAATGGGGATGAAGTCCGCGATCATCTTTGCGATATCGGCAGCCGTGCCGACCGGGTATTCGGGGATATAGCCCTTCAGGTGCCGCATACCGAGGTTATACGAACAGTTCAGCATGCCGCAGTAGGCGTCGCCGCGGCCATTGATGAGATCGCCGTCACCTTCGGCAGCCGCGACAAACATGCACGGGCCGTCAAAATACTTGGCGATAAGCGTCTCCGGCGTCTCCGGGCCGAAGTTGCCGAGGAACACGACAAGGGCGTTGCATTCCGCCGCCTTGACGTCGGCGACAGCCTTCAGCATGTCGTTCTCGTTTTCGACCGTGACGGGACATTCGTACACGCCGCCCTCACAGGCCTTGACGATGTTGGCGCGGCGCATTTCAGAGAGCGTGCGCGGGAAGCAGTCACGGGAAACGGCGATGAGGCCGAGCTTGACATTGGGAATGTTTTCAAACATGATGAATTCCTCCTTATGCATCAAGAATATCGATATTTTTTCCGGTCAGGCCGATGTGTGCGCCGGACTTTGCCTCACTGGAGTCCGGATGCGCCAGCAGCCACTTGTTGCGCGCCGTCATCCAGCCATCCTCCGCGCTGACCGGCGTGAAATCGGGCTTCGCGGTGTTTGTCCCCTTCGGCAAAATAACCGCCACGCGGAATCCTGCCTCAGACACCTGGCACGGCGCATAATGGAGCGTCGTGGCATAGACCTCGACCGCTATACCGGCCGGAACGCGGAACGCCCTCACCCTTGCCGTATCCAGCATGCCGTTTTCTATCTCATCCTCCTGGGCCAGCAGCAGAACAAAATCCTCTGTGCCAACGTTCACCTCGCTGTCGCGGTGATATTCCAGGCAGTTCAGCTTCGTATTATAGCCCCAGCACATGCCGATCTGAATCGGCATGCCGCCATAGGCCCGATTCTGCATCGCGTCAAAGATACCACTTTCCTCCAGCACAGGGATGGACGGCTGATACGCAGTTCCACTCTCCGGCATGGGGACGGTCTGCATTGCCGCGACGAGCAGCTTTGTGTCAAAGCCGTCCAGGACCTTGCCATAGGGTCGGAACTCCGGGTCGGAAACGGAATAAATCTTCATAGTGCCTCCTGTGATAGAAAATCACGCTTGTAGGGGCCGATGCCCACATCGGCCCGGCAGAATGCAGCGTTTTTACGGAAATCTTCAGCCAATTTGCAGCTTCCCAACGGGCCGATGTGGGCATCGGCCCCTACAGGGATCGTGCAAATTCCGGGTTACACCGTTGTGGCGAAGAAATTCTTCAGCGCCGGGTAGAGCTTTTTGAAGTTCTGATAGCGCGCCTCATATTTTGCCGTGAGCGCAGCGTCCGGCTGCGTCGTGGAGGCAACCTCGACGAGGGTATCCGCCGCTTCTTGCACGGACTTGAATTTTCCGCAGCCGACCATGGCCAGCATCGCCGCGCCATAGCCCGGGCCCTGCTCCGTCTTGACCATGTTGAGCGGGATCCCGAGGACGTTGGCGAAAATTTTACGCCACAGGGGACTCTTTGCGCCGCCGCCGCAGATATTCGAGCGCGGGATTGAAATTCCAAGCGACTTTGCAACCTCAAACGAGTCGCGGATGGCGAAGGCCACGCCCTCGAGGACTGCCTGCACCATGTCAGACCGGCTGGTGTCCATCGTCATGCCGGTGAAGGTGCCGCGCGCATTCGTGTCGTTGATCGGGCTGCGCTCCCCCATCAAATACGGCAGGAAGTACACGTGGTTCTCGCCAAGCTTTTCCTCCGTGATTGCCTTCTGCTCACCGGCAAAGTCGGAGGTATTCAGGATCTGCTCACACAGCCACTTGTTGCAGCTCGCGGCCGAGAGCATGCAGCCCATCAGGTGATAGCCGCCGTCGGCGTGTGCAAAGGCGTGCAGCGCGTTATTGGGGTCGACACCGAATTTGGCGGACGAAATGAAGATCGTGCCGGACGTGCCGAGCGAGATATTGCAGCCGCCCGCACCGACCGTGCCGGTGCCGACCGCCGCCGCGGCATTGTCGCCCGCGCCGGCCACGACCTTGACCGTCTCCGGCAGGCCCAGCGTCTTTGCCGCTTCCTTCGTCAGTGTGCCGACGACCTCGAAGCTCTCAAAGAGCTTCGGCATCTGCTCCTCCGAGACGCCGCAGATGTCCAGCATTTCCTTTGACCAGCATTTATGCGCAACATCGAGCAGCAGCATGCCGGATGCGTCGGAATAATCGCAGGCGTGAACGCCGGTGAGCTTGTAGGTCAGATAGTCCTTTGGAAGCATGATCTTTGCGATTCTCCCGAAGTTCTCCGGCTCGTTTTTCCGCATCCAGAGGAGCTTCGGCGCGGTAAATCCTGCGAAGGCAATGTTGGCCGTCAGCGCGGAGAGCTTGTCCTTGCCGATGGTATTGTTGAGATAGTCGACCTCCTTGAAGGTACGGCCGTCATTCCACAAAATCGCCGGGCGGATGACGTGATCGGCTGCATCCAGCGCGACAAGACCGTGCATCTGGCCGCCGGTGCCGATCCCTGCGATCTCAGACGCATCAAAGCCCTGCAGAAGCTCCGGAACACCGGTCACGACCGCGTTCCACCAGTCCTCCGGCTTCTGCTCCGACCAGCCTGGGTGCGGGAACATCAGGGGATATTCTTTCGTGACAGTATTCAAAATTCCGCCATCCTCCCGGACCAGCAGCAGCTTACAGGCCGACGTTCCGAGATCAACGCCAATGAAAAGCATCCAATCATCCTTTCTTATCTGGTGTTGACTTCATTTTCCTACAGCGTATACAAAAAGTCAACATGAAACTCTGCCGGAAAAGAGGAAAAACGTCCGCCGATGCGGACGTTTTTTTACATTTCCTGTCTACCCTCCAGGGCACGCAGCAGCGTCACCTCGTCGGCATATTCCAGCTGACTGCCAACCGGGATGCCATAGGCCAGCCGCGTTACCTTCACCCCCATGGGATGAAGCAGACGCGAAAGATACATGGCCGTGGCCTCGCCCTCCGTGTCGGGATTGGTCGCCATGATGATCTCGCGCACATCGCCCTTGGATACGCGGGCAAGCAGCTCGCGGATGCGCAGATCATCCGGCCCCACATGGCTCAGCGGCGAAATGACGCCGTGCAGCACATGGTACACGCCGTGATACTCGCGCGCACGCTCCATGGCGATGACATCCTTCGGCTCGGCCACCACGCAGATGAGCCCATGATCGCGCTCCGGATCTGCGCAGATGCCGCACAGCTCCTGATCCGTCAGATTCTGGCACACAGGGCACAGCCGCACCTCGTTCTTCGCGTCGATGATAGCCTCGGCGAACGCCTCGGCGTCCTCCTTCGGCAGCGACAGCACATGAAAGGCCAGCCTCTGCGCAGATTTCGTGCCGATCCCCGGCAGCCTTGCAAACTGCTCTGTCAGCCGCTCCAACGCGGCGGGAAACACACGCATCAGAACAGACCGCCCAGATTCAGCCCACCCGTGAGCTTGGACATATTGGCGGTCTGGTCGGCCTCTGCCTTGCGCATGGCCTCGTTGACTGCCGCTACAATCATATCCTGCAGCATTTCCACATCATCCGGGTCCACAGCCTCCGGGTCAATTGCAAGGCTCTTGAGTTCCCGGCTGCCGGAGCAGACTGCCGTGACAACACCGCCGCCCGCTGTCGCCTCATATTCCTTTGCCTGCAGCTCCTCCTGCATTTTCAGAAGGTTCTCCTGCATTTTCTGGGCCTGCTTCATCATCTGCATCTGATTCATGCCGCCGCCCATCGGCATACCGCCGCGATATCCACCTTTTGCCATGTTGTGTAACTCCTTATGTCTTGATTATTTGATCGTAAAAATATCACTGTGCTGCTGGCCAAACTGCACCAGATCGTCCATGGGGTCCTTGCCTGCATGAGATACCTGATTTTTCAGCACGAACCGGACAGCCACCGGCCGGCCAAGAATCGCCGCCGCCTTTTCCTTCACCAACTGCTCAATGGTCGGCTTTTTGATCATACCAAGAATAAACTCGGTATCCGCCGCCATAATCAGCGAATCTCCCTTTAAGATGGGATGCACCGGACCGTTGACCGCGAAAAAGCCGCGATCCTTGGAGGTAAGCGCCGCGCGCAGCTTCTCCGAAAGCTCCGGCCAGAAGCCCGCCGACTGCTCCTGCGGCGCAGCGGACGTATCCTGCTGCGTCTGGGGCTGCGGCGGCGCAAGGCCGCGCTCCGGGTCGTCCGCATCGTCCGGGAACGGAGGCCGGTCGTCATCCCCGCCGTCTGCTGTCTGCGACGCTGCCTTTACCACCACGCCGGAGGCAATCTGCTCCTCCAACCGGGAAATTCTTGCATTCATCGCCTGCGCGTCCATGCGCAAGGAGGGCTCGCACAGCTGCATCAGCAGCAGCTCCGCCGCCACACGCACATCCCCGTTCTTTTCAAACGCAGCCTTTGTCTGCTGTGTCAGCGTCAGAATCCGCATCAGCTCTCCCGGCGAAAGCATATCCTGCAGAGCCAGCGCCTGCTGCTCCGTTGCGATGCCGGAAAGCATGGCAATACCGCTCTTTGGCGCGGTACGCAGCACCAGAAGATCCCGGCAGAGCGCGCACATCTCCCCGAGCAGCGCACCAACATCCTTACCGGCAGAATATAGGCCTGCAAAGATCTGCAGCGCCTGCGCGGTATTTTTCTGCGCGATGGCCTGCATCAGCTCTGCTGTTTTTCGTTCTCCGGCCAAACCGAGCGACGCATACACACCCTCAAGCGTCACCGTGCCGCCGGCCGCCGATGCGCACTGGTCAAGCAGACTGACGCCGTCACGCATACCGCCGTCGGCTAGCCGGGACAGCAGACTGATCGCCTCCGGCTCTACCTCAATATGCTCCTGATAGGCGATATAGTTGAGCCGGGAGGCAATATCCTCCGGCTGCAGCCGCTTGAACGCAAACCGCTGGCAGCGGGAGAGAATGGTCGCCGGCACCTTCTGCAGCTCTGTCGTGGCAAGAATAAACAGCAGATGCGCCGGCGGCTCCTCAATGATCTTCAGCAGCGCGTTGAATGCCGCCGTGGAGAGCATATGCACCTCGTCGATGATATACACGCGCATTTTGACCGTGCCCGGCGTATAGATGGCATCATCGCGCAGCACGCGCACAGAGTCCACGCCATTATTTGACGCAGCATCGATCTCCAGCACGTCCATGCAGCTGCCCTCGTCGATTGCACGGCACGACGGGCAAACGCCGCAGGGATCGCCATGATTGGGACTTTCGCAGTTGACCGCCTTTGCCAGAATCTTGGCGCAGGAGGTTTTGCCCGTGCCGCGCGTCCCGGTAAACAGATATGCATGGCTGAGCTTGCCTGTCTCCAGCTGCACGCGCAGCGTGTCAGTCACATTCTTCTGCCCGACAACATCAGAAAACGTCTGCGGACGATATTTGCGGTATAGCGCCTGATACATTCTGTTCACCTCCATACGGAGCTATTATACACAAAACTTCCGGGAAAGAAAAGAGGCTTGTTTTACTTCCCTGGGATAAACTGTGCCCGCGGCACTGCAGCAATTCAAACGCAACTGCTGTCAAATTTGATGCCGGAATGACGGGCGGCGCGTAGTCAGACTCTGGTGAGGTGTGTTGGGGCGATATGCGTTCTATCATATCCGGTTCTTGCCTGAACACGGATGCGGCATGCACCAAACGCATCCTAAGCGCCCCTTTTCTCCCCCATCTTTTCCGCCTTGCCGGAAAAGACGGGGCCGCCGGAAGCTGAAAATTTTAAAGGCCGGAGCATTCGCTCCGGCCTTTCTGACAGTCCATGGCAAGACTGCACACCCTTCTTCGAATGGATTCTACATCCGTTACCCATACAGCCAGCTCCGAAACGGCAACCCCGCGGCACACAGAGTTAGCTGCTTAGTGCTGCTTGGTTCCCCACCTGACACGATTCACAGCGCTCTATTGCGCGAGACCAAATCCTCAACACCGCTTATATGGGTCAGACGATACAAAATACACCCTCGGTTGGGAATTCCCCCCCGCTGTAGCGGATTGCGGGTAACAGGGCACCGCTATCTCCCCAAGTAGTGCAGCCTTGCCATGGACTGTCCTCACAGCGCCTTGCTGTGAAGCAATGCAGCATTCAGTCCAGCTTGCTTTCCACGAAATCAACCAGTTCGCCGACCGTTGTGATCTTTTCCTCGAGCTCGAGCTCAACGCCCAGCTCCTCCTCCAGATCCATCACCATCTCGACAGTGTCCAGCGAGTCGACGCCAAGGCTTTCAAATGTGGTATCACGGGTGATTTCCTCAGCCGGGATATCCAGCTGTGAGGCAAGATACGCCTGAATCTTCTCAAACATCTTGAATTCCTCCGTTGTTACGGTTTCAAATTGCATAAGACTATG
>CAKUAM010000042.1 GCA_934636305.1 uncultured Oscillospiraceae bacterium | reverse complement strand
TATTTTGAGCGAGGTGAACACAGAAACGCTTACTTGAACGGTATGGTTAACAGCTGACTTACAATCTATCGTATCCGGAAATAGATTGGAGGTCTGAAAATGGAATATGGGTATGCACGTGTATCGACAAAGGAACAACATGAAGAACGCCAACTGATTGCGTTGGCTGGCTTTGGAATTGCGGAAAGCGCAATTTTCGTGGACAAGCAGTCCGGGAAAGATTTCGAGCGGACGCAGTACCGACGGCTGATGCGCAAACTGAAAGACGGCGATACGCTTGTTGTCAAGAGCATCGACCGTCTTGGGCGAAATTATGAGGAAATTCTGGAGCAGTGGCGCATCATTACGAAGGAGAAGCGCGCGGCCATTGTGGTGCTGGACATGCCGCTTTTGGACACGCGGCAAAACCGCGACCTGACCGGCACGCTGATCGCGGATATCGTCTTGCAGCTTCTTTCTTACGTCGCGCAGACGGAGCGCGAATTCATCCGGCAGCGGCAGGCAGAGGGTATCGCGGCAGCAAAGGCGCGGGGCGTTCAGTTTGGTCGACGGCCATCTCCAAAACCGGCGGAATTCCCGGAATGGAAAGAGCGGTGGAGCAGAGGTGAAGTATCGGCCTGTCAAGCGGCCAAGGCATTAAAAATCACCCACCGGACCTTCCTTCGGTGGGCAAGGGACAATGCGGATACATAAGTACAGTTTGTTAACCAGAGGCAAACCGTTTCCTCGGCAACTTTGGATACACCTAAATAATAACATTTTCATATGTATTTTGCAAGACCTGATTCTACTTTAATATCGATAAAAATGTGTACTTTTGTATCCGAAATGTTCTGGCTAGAACTGTTCCTTCGGTATGACTTCAAAAGGAAAATCGGGAGGAAAGGGAATGAAAAAACGCATTTGTTCAGTGCTGCTTGTGCTGGTCTTGACACTGGTAGTACTGCTGCCGACTGCGCAGGCCGTTGGCAGCGGCATCGTAGAGCAGGGCATACGCGAAATTTCAAAGACGCAATACAACGTTGCGCCGGGCGTGACAGAGTATGAATGGCTGCTCAACAACAGCAGTCTGACCGAGCAGATGGTCGGCCACGTCATGGAGGTCAAGGTCGGCAGCGGCTCTACCGCGTCCATCGCAGTCGGCTATGGCGACGACAATATTCAATCCATTGCGTCCGGCAGAAACTGGGCCATGACGGAGACAACCAAACAGGCACAGAGTATGCAGACGAGCCGCGATATAAATGTTGTCGGCGCGATCAATGCCGGCGGCTACGATATGAGCAACGGCCGACCCAGCGGTGCATTCATCATGAGCGGGACGCAGATCAACGCCCCGACCGGCACGACCTTCTGGATCGACAAGGACGGCAATGCGCATATCACGAGTGCACAGGAATGCAATGCCGCCTTTGCAGCCGGAAATGTCGTGGAAGCGGTTGCAAGCTTCGGCGATATTTTTGAAAACGGTCATGCCCGCAGCGGGCTTGACGATATCACTCGCGCTTCCCGCACAGCCATCGGCATTAAGGCGGACGGCACGGTGGTGATGCTGATGGTGGACGGCCGTCAGGCCCCCTATTCCGTCGGCATGACCATGGCGGAGGTCGGCGCCGCCATGGAGGAGCTTGGCTGCGTACAGGCAGTCAATCTGGACGGCGGCGGTTCGTCGACCTTTGCCACCCAGCGCGAGGGCGAACCTGAGAACAGCACTTCCGCTGGTCTTACCCTGCGCTGCCGCCCGTCTGACGGCTACGAGCGTAAGGTATCAAACACAGTCATGGTGCTCTCCACAGCGAAGCCCACAGGACAGTTTGACCATGCAGTGCTGACGCCCAACGACGCGGTCTACACCCCCGGCAGCACGGTGCAGTTTTCCGCCTCCGGCGTTGACGCTGCCGGCGGCAGCGTAGCGCTCCCCGCAGGCGCTTCCTGGGCAGTCCTCTCCGGCGGCGGCAGCATTGACGCGAATGGCCTTTATACGGCGACCGGTACCTGCGGCGAAGTTACCATCGGCCTGAAGGTCGGTGGGAATACCGTCGGTCAGACCACCATTCAGGTGCAATGGCCGGACAAGCTGGGCTTTACCAATACCAGCGTCTCTATCGATTTCGGTCAAACGAGCGATCTGACCTTCAAGCCCACCTGGCAGGGCAGAGAGGTTCATTATAAGGATGGGGATTTTGCGTGGTCTCTGGCACCTACATATTATAAATTTAGCCCTATTGTTGATCCAAAGTCAAGCAATGGAACGGCTGATTATAAAATGGCAGTCACTTCAGATAGCTTGAACAAGGATATGAAGGTAAACGGAAAATTTTACCATGTAGCCAACCTCGAAGTTTTTCCGGACTCCGATGGAACACAACGAGTCAACGCAACCATACAGCAAGGTGAAAGCAGCACTGTACATGTTGCTATTCTGGGAAAATTCATCGGCAACAGGTTTGTTGCGGATAATGACACTTCTTTGCGTGCTACTGTACAGACCGCATTGACCAAACAGCCTGATATCACTGGACATGTGGATGTTGTTGTCGGCATGGAACCATATGTCATCATGGACTTCGAAGATCACATTGCGGGTGGCGAAACTGCTTCTGCAGCAAACTATTGGTCTTGTCATGTGGGACCGTCCAGTGGTGAAGGAAATAACGGTTATCTGACACCGGACGAAGTCCGGGCTGATCGAATCTGGATCCGCGATACCAGTAGTAAAGGAGTTCGGTTCCTGGATGACGGAAATCAGGTTGTCAGCGCTGATGAAGATGAAAATGTCCGTTTTGGGCAGTATGCTTTCAAGATTGGATTCGACTTTGGCGGCGAAAGAAATTTGACACAAGCAATGTCGGCAGATTTCGGCTTTTCTGGGGATATGCTGCTGAATACGCTACAGCCGACCAAGCTCGGTTTATGGATCAATGTGCCGACAGATTTTGGCGGCGATGGAACACAACTGAAAGCAATCCTGAAAGGCGGTGCATCAACGGAGAGCGGAACTCTGACTCCAACAGCTCATATGGCGATAAATGAGGATGGTTCAACTTCGTATTTTGATGGCCAACTGGTTGGTACTACAAGCTATTTCCAGTACAAGAGCTACAACGCAGATGGAACTGTCAGTGGTAGTACGCTTTCTGACTGGGCAGGAAAGGGGTGGACCTGGGTCGAGGCGGATATTTCAACGCTTCAGATGCCAGTTGATATGTGCCGCGCCTATGCTATTCGCATAACTTCTCCGCAGAACTGTAAAAAAGGCTCGGGATATATTTACATTGATAATTTCCAGTTCATCTACGGCACGAATACCAACGACGTGACCCGACCGGTGCTGGAATCGGTCACGGAGACCTCCTCCGGCACGGCGTTGGTGAGTGACGGCTCCACCGTGCTGAGCAGCGGCAATCTCACCTTCAACGCCGTCTACTCAGACAGTGAACAGACCGATAAGTATGCCACCGGCATTGATACGAGCGGCATCCGCGTGCTGCTGGACGGCACGGACTACACCAGCAAGCTGGAGATCAACAACGGTTCGCTCTATCTCAAGGGCGTGAACCTCCGCAACGGCACACATACGCTCACCATCCGGCTCAAGGACTTCTATGGCAACGTGACGACCGAGACCCGCACCTTCCGCGTGGAGAACACCGAGGGCGTGCGCTCCGCCGTCGATATCGTGCCGCAGCCCGAGGCGCCGGAGATCGGCAAGGAATACGTCTTTGCTATCGTAAATAACACTGGCGAGACTGTCACAAAGGCAGAGCTGACGGTGGATTTCAGCGCCATGGGCAATGCCGCGAAGTATCTTACGGGAGCGACGGTCGAACCGCTTGGCAACTATAATTTGACATTGGATCAAAATGCGCTTGCTAAGGGACTTGCGAAGATCACAGTCACGAAGCAGACCGTACAGGCACAGCGGGCAATGCTGACCAGTGCGCAGGACACGGATTATAACTATGTTTCCGAGCTGGGCTATCTCATCATCACGATCCCTGAGAATGCCGCGTCGGACAGCAAACTGAAATGCACAGTGACGCAGGGCAGCTACACTGTTACGGACAGCAGCGGAACCGAAACTGCTTATACATTCTCCGGTGAGGAGAAGGCTATCCCCTTAAAAGCGGACTATCAGCTCAACTGCAAGCAGGCGATTGCCGGAATGCCGACCGAGCTGACCGTAACGGATGCCAATGGCGCAACCGTTTCGCGCGCAGATATCTATCAGGTGGGCAGTGACGGCACAAGCACGAAGCTTGGCAGCACGGATATGAAGGGTACCTTCCGCAAAACCTTTGATGCGCCGGGCGAGTACACCTTCTACGCCGAGAAAACTGGCGGCGGTCGCTCCTGGAACCAGCGCGTGATCGTCTGTGAAAAAACGGCTGAAAACAGCGGCAAGCCTTTCGGCATTCTCACCAACGGCGTGATCGTGCCCGGCACCAAGAGCATTACCTGGCTTACCCAGATCGATGACTCTGCAGCAAAGGCACAGGTAAAGTATTCCACCGATGCCGCGCTCAGCGGTGCCGATACGGTGGATGGAACATCTGCGCTTCAGACCTTTGTGCAGAGCAGCCACGGCGATGCACTGCGGAGCAATCAGGTGACGCTTACCGGTCTGACACCCGGCACCACCTACTACTATCAGGTGGGCGATGGGTCGACATGGTCTGATACACAGAGCTTCAAAATGCCCGCCGCAGACGCGGAAGCCACAAACTTCTTTATTCTCGGCGATATTCAGTCCACGGAGACTGCGAACCTTGCCCATGTGCTGGAAGTCCTCAAGGAGGACACGGTTTCTTATGACTTTGCCGTTCAGACCGGCGACGCCATCGACAATGTGACGGAATACATCAAGAACTGGCATCCGTTTCTGACAATAGTCAACAGCGAAAGTCTAGGCGGTGTAGACCTGATCCATGTTCTGGGCAACCATGAGTATTATGGCGACGCCGAGGGCAAGATCAATGGCGCGATCTACGACCTGCCGGCCAGCACGCAGAACAGCTGGTACAAGATGGAATATGGCAAGGTCTGCGTGGTTGTCGTAAACAACGGCACGAAGCTATCCGACGCACTGGCGGACATTGCCGAAAACCTGACTACCGACTGCATCTGGAAGGTTCTTGTGGCGCATGAGCCGATCTACGGCACCGAGTCCGTTTCCGCAACGCCGGAGATCCTTTCCAGCATCGAAAAGGCAGGCTTTGACTTCGTATTCGGCGGCGATGACCATGCCTATGCCCGCACCTATCCCATGCTCGGCGGTCAAGCGCAGGCGGAAGACAGCAGAAAGGGCGTTGTGTACTATGTCTGCGGCGACCTCAGCAGCAAGAGCAATGAGTTCCGTAAGCGCGACATATACGCAAATGCGATCGCGCACAATGACTACGGCGGTATGTACCTCACGGTGCAGGCAACGGACGCGGCCTTTACGGTCAAGGCCATGAAATACGACGGCAAGGAGTTGTTGGATACCTACACCAAGACCCGCACTGACTGCGAGCTTGGCAAGCATACGGTAAACAGCGCCAGCCAGTACGATATGACCTCCCAAACGATCACCTGCGCGATCTGCGGCAAGCCGCTGCAGCCCAGAGGAGCCTACGCCTTCAGTGGCCTGCTCTCCACCACGGACGGAAAACAGGTCATTCTTACGAACGGCGCACCGGAAAAAAATAGATTCGTATCGCAGGGTGACAGCAGATACCATGCCTGCGCAGATGGCTACGCCTATCTCACCGAGCAGAGCGACAGCCGCACCTGCGTGACGGCTGGCTATATCACCTACACCTGCCCGCAGTGTAAAACGACGGACCGGTCGGATATTCAGCGACCTGTCGATCACAAGTGGGATGGAAACCACATCTGCACGGTCTGCCATACGCAGGGCATTGATATTAACAGCGCAGATATCGTCTTCAAATTCGGAAGCCCCGAAAATCCGCGGGAGAACGACAAGGATCCCAACTACTACTACACTGGCATCGGTGTCCGTCCCGGCAGCTTTGCCAAACGCGGCGACTATGTGCTGACGCAGAATAATGACGCCAATCTCATCAACGGGCGCATCCCCGATCTGTATGTCGAGTGGCCGGACAGCAAGAATGTCGGCAAGGCCGAGATCAAATACGAAGGCCGAGGAGATTACTACGGCAATAAAACGCTGACCTATTACATTGTGCCCAACGATGTGACGAAGCTGGCGGTTTTCTCTGCTGCGGAAAACTCCCTAACCCTTACATGGAATGCCGCGCTTGGTGCGGAATATTATGAAGTTTACCAGTGCGACAAGGATAACGAACGCCGGACTTCCATGGGAACCACTGCCGAAACTACCATTACGGTTACAGGTCTAAAAGAGGACACGGAGTATTACTTTGTAGCGGCTGGCCGCACCAAAGTTCCGACGGAAAACGACAAGGTCTACACCAGTCCCAAATGGTCCAATACCCTCCGCGCACGAACCGCTCCTATTTCGGCTGACGTAACGGCGATGACCGCGACGGTAGACGGCGTGCAGATCCCGGCGGTTCAGGTTGACGGCACGAACTACCTCTTCCTGCCCGCTTCGGCAAACCTTGCGAGCCTGAACGCCGTGTTCACGCGCTCGGCTGAGACCGGTGATCTGGTGGTGACGGGCGATCTGAGCAGCCAGAACGTTTCCAGCACAGATCCGCTGGATGTTTCGGCGCTGGCTTCCGAGACGAACGGCTATCGGACCATCACTGCAAAGATCGGAAACGGCACGGCGTTCACCGTCCGCGTCATGCAGGCGACGAGCCTTCCGACCGTTTATCTGACAAGCACGGACGCGAGCGCGCAGGGGCGCGCCTATGTCGACGTGAGCAAGCAGAACACCACGACGGCGGCGCTCCGGATGATCGACGCGGACGGAAGCAAGATCAGCGCGACGAACATCACCGAGCTCAAGGCACGCGGCAATTCTACCTTCACGTACGCCGAAAAGAAATCGTATCAGATCAAACTGGAAACAGCCTCTAATCTGCTGCAAACCGGCGAAAACGTGAAGACATGGGTCCTGCTCGCGAACTACTTTGACGCGACCTTGATGCACGACAAGCTGTTCAAGGACATGGCAGCCAGCCTGCAGATGCCGTATACGGCAAGCTGCAATTGGGTGAACCTGTACTACGACGGCGAATATCGCGGCGTGTATCTGCTGAGCGAAAAGAACACCGTCAAATCGACTGGCGTCGCTATCACCGACATGGAAGATGCGTATAAAGAGCGAAATCCGGGCTATGGCACGGATATGCAGACGACCAGCGGCAAAAACGCCTATGGCATGACGTATTTCTACGCAACAGGGCTTACAGAGCCGGAGAACATCACGGGCGGCTATCTGCTGGAGCTGAATCATGACCGTCCCGACGAGGTCAGCGGCTTTATCACCCGTCAGGGCAAGGGCATGAACGTCAAGAGCCCGGAATGGTGCGGCGAGAAAGCCATGCGCTACATCAGCGAATACTATCAGGCGTTTGAGGACGCTGTCTATGCCACAGACGAAACCGGTGCATACACAGGCTATAACAAGTCAACAGGCAAGCATTATTACGACTATGTCGACCGGGATTCCCTTGTGAAGATTTTCCTGATGCAGGAGCTTGCACTCAACCCCGACGGCTTCGTTTCCTCGCTATATTTCTATAAGGATGCCGGTGAAAAAATGTACGCAGGTCCCATCTGGGATCAGGATATGACGCTCGGTACCGGCTGGACGAAGCAGATCAGCCCGGAGACCACGGACTATCACTATCTGGCGCAGGCGCTGATCCAAATCCCGGATTTCCACGCGGCAGTTCTTCGCTGCTACACGGAGACCTTCGCACCGCTGGCAAAGAAACTGCTTGCGGAAAACGGCGCGGTCAACGATTATGCAGCACGTCTGACGGACAGCGCGGCAATGAACTTCGTCCTTTGGGACTATATCCGCGTCGGTGAACCGGATAAGACCGGACACATCTGGCAGGGTGCGACTTATGCTTCCGTTCTTGCCGATATGCGCAGCTGGCTCACAAAACGCATTGCCTATCTGGACAGTGCCTTCGCAGAGACGCTCTACGAGGTGGGCGATGTGAACATGAACGGCGTTGTAAACACTTATGATGCGGTTCTGATCCTTCGCTACGCTGCCAGCTTTGACGATGATGATTTCAATCTGCAGTACGCCGACATTGACGGAAACGGCGTGGTAAACAGCTACGACGCTGTGCTTCTGCTCCGACGTGTGGCTGGAATAGAGGATTGAGAAAACACTGTTTTCTCCTTTCTTCCGATTTACCCGCATCCCATCTGATAATGGGATGCGGGATGAGATAGAAAGTAAAACGAAAGGATTTGATAACATGAAAAAAATGCGGATACTGAGCATGCTGCTGGCGCTGCTGCTGGTGTTCTCGCTTTCGCTGTCGGTTCTCGCGGATGATGCTGCGAAGATCACGGTAGAAAGCTGGACAGAGGCTGCAAACGCCGGAGACGAAGTGACGCTGGCTGTCAGCATCGAGAACAACCCCGGCTTTTTGAGCGCTGCCTGGGAAATCGGATATGACAGCAGCAAGCTTGCGCTGCAGTCCATCAATACGGCATACAACGTGGAGATTGCAGGGAAAACGGTAGAGATTCCGTACCTGAGCGGCACTTATGCGTCGAACCCGAAAGAGAATATCGTTACGTTTATGAATACCACTCTTGTCAAAGATGACAGCACCATCTTTACGCTGACCTTCCTTGTAAAAGAGGGTGCTGCTGGTGAGGCCGCTGTCAGCGTAACGGCAAAGGAACTGTTTGCCAAAGAAGGCGAAACGGTTGCCGCAGTTTCCGTTCCGGGCGGCGTGACCATTGCTGAGTCCACTGGCGGTTCTACGACTGGTGGTTCCACCACTGGCGGCTCCACAACCGGTGGCTCTACGACCGGCGGCTCGACTACAGGCGGTTCTACCACGGGCGGCTCGACCACTGGCAGCTCCACGACTGGTGGCTCGACGACTGGCGGTTCCACGACGGGTGGCTCTACGACCGGCGGCTCGACGACTGGCGGTTCTACAACTGGCGGCTCGACCACTGGCGGCTCGACGACTGGTGGCTCGACGACTGGCGGCTCCACCACGGGCGGCTCCACGACCGGTGGCTCCACGACGGGCGGCTCCACGACCGGTGGCTCTACGACAGGCGGCTCGACTACAGGCGGTTCTACAACAGGCGGCTCGACCACTGGCGGCTCCACGACGGGCGGCTCCACGACCGGTGGCTCCACGACTGGCGGCTCCACGACTGGCGGCTCCACGACTGGCGGCTCGACCACTGGTGCGATCAAGGTCACGGACATCGCGGTCGGTGTGGAAAAATACACTGTCATCGGTCAGACCGTAACGGTCACTTCGCAGAATGCCTGCAAGCTCGGTTATCTGGAGGGCGGCAAGTATGTTGCCATCACGCCAACAGACAACGGAGACGGCAGCTACAGCTTTGAGGTCCCGGAGGGCATCACGGACGTGGTCTTGGTTATCAAGGGTGACATCAACGGCGACGGAGAGATTAAAGGCAGCGACATTACACAGCTGAAAGCCGGATGCCTCGGTAAACTTAAAACTCCGCTTACTGAGCTTCAGATCTTTGCAGGGGACATTGTGTCTGACGGCGAGATTAAAGGCAGCGATATTACACAGCTGAAGGCGGCATTCCTTGGTAAAATTGAGCTTTCATGGTAAGCTGTTGATCATGTGTTAAAAATGAAAGGAATGAAATCTGTGAAAAAAACAAAGAAAACCCTTGCGCTTGTCCTTTCTGCAATTCTTTGCCTGAATTTGTTTGTCCTGACGGCGTCGGCAAAGAATCTGGGAACGGGTGTGAGCGCCACTCTCAGCATAGATCAGATGTCCGTGTCAAGCTCTGATCAAACGGTCACACTGACTGTTGCGATGCAGAACAGCATCACTGCAGATGGATTCAGCGGAACGCTATATTGGCCGGAGGAACTTACACTGAGCTCTATCAGCAGCGAGCTTCCCGGTTTTGGCGGCTCTGATTATAACCTTAATAACGGCAAGGTATATTGGAGTGAAGAAAACGTTGAAAATATCACTGTATCCGGTCTTTTGACAGCGGTATTTACAATTCCTGCAAACACTGCGGCTGGGACTTATGAGATCGGTATTAAGGATGTCGAGATTACCTCTGATTACGGTATCCCCTACGATGATGCCAAGGCGCTGACTGCGTCTGCGACGCTGACCATCAGCGCTGCGCCGGTCGCGGTCACCGGCATTTCCCTCAGCAAGAGCGAAACAGCCCTGACAGTCGGCGCATCGGAAACGCTGACTGCCACGGTCTCCCCGGAGAACGCCAATAATAAAAACGTGAGCTGGAAGAGCGACGATACTGCCGTTGCGACCGTTGACCAGAATGGCAAGGTCACTGCTGTCGGCAAGGGCTCGGCGACCATCACCGCGACCACAGAGGACGGCAAATATACCGCGACCTGCACCGTGAAGGTTTCTCCGGCGCCTGTCGCCGCGAATGACGTCACGCTGACCCCGGATAAGACCACGCTGAACGTCGGCGAAAAGCAGACTCTGACTGCCACGGTCCTGCCTGCTGACGCGACAAACAAGAACGTGACTTGGGTAAGCTCCGATACCTCCGTTGCGACCGTCGAGAACGGCGTTGTGACCGCTGTCGGCAAGGGTACCGCGACCATCACCGTGACCACCGCGGACGGCGGCTATACCGCGACCTGTGAGGTCACTGTGAAGCTTCCCGTCTCCGCTGTGACGCTGAACGAAACCAGCACGGCGCTGGTGGTCAGCAATACGAAGCAGCTGACCGCTACAGTAGCGCCTGCAAATGCAGATGACAGCACAGTCACCTGGAAGAGCGGTAACACGAACGTTGCGACCGTTGACCAGACCGGCAAGGTCACTGCGGTTGGCGTCGGCACCACGACCATCACAGCCACCGCCGGCGGCAAGAGCGCGACCTGCACCGTTACCGTCACCGCCAAGCCCGTCCCCATTGAGGCGATCGCGCTGCGCGACGCAGCGGTCTCCGTTGGCGGGACCATTCAGCTTGAGCCGGTCTTCACGCCCGCAGACACCACGCAGCGCGATGTCATCTGGACGAGCTCTGATAGAACGACCGCGACGGTCGATGCGAACGGTCGTGTCAGAGGCGCTGCTGAAGGCAAAGTGACCATCACGGTTACCAGCACTGCCGATCCGAGCATCACGGCAAGCTGCACGGTAACCGTGACGAAGAATCTCTCTGATGCTGGTCTGGCTGCAATCATCGGCGCACTCGGAAATGGTTCGCTGCCGTTCAATGACGTAACTGTCCGGGATTACTTCTACGATGCTGTCAAGTGGGCTGTGGATCGGGGGATCACCTCCGGCACAAGCCGCTATACCTTCAGCCCGGATGCCCCCTGCACGCGTGCACAGGTCGTGACCTTCCTCTGGAGAGCAGCTGGATGCCCGCAGCCGACTTCTAAGTCGAACCCCTTCACTGATGTCCGTGCGGATGATTACTTCTACGATGCTGTTCTGTGGGCTGTTGAACACGGCATCACCAACGGTACCAGCGCGAAGGCCTTCAGCCCCGACGCAACTGTCACGCGTGCACAGGTCGTGACCTTCCTCTGGAGAGCAAACGGTCAGCCCACAGCTGGGAACAGTGGCTTTGCAGATGTAAGCGCTGACAAATACTACGCCACGGCAGTCGCATGGGCAGTCTTCCAGCGCATCACCACCGGTACTGGTTTTGGTGTATTTAGCCCGGATGCGGCCTGCACACGGGCACAGATCGTCACATTCCTTTATCGGGCAAACTAAATTACAACAATTGCTGCTGAAGAACGCATCATAGCGGCAGCACAAAGTCACACAGCAAAGCCCATCCCTTCACCGGTCTTCCGGTGCGGGGATGGGCTTTCTCTGATGACTGTGTGTAAGCGTAATATCTGAGAACGTTGATACCCCTAAACGTAAAAAGGTTGACATTTGCTTCATCGCACGTACAATAAAAGTATAGAGTTCCTATTTTGACAAAAACCGTCTTCGTTTCTTCCCGCAGAGCTAGGCTTTGCTATATTCTTTAACCGATTAACCGATAATAAATTCTTGAGCAGCTTTCCGATTTCTGGGAAGCTGCTTGTTTTAATGAGATAACAATTCAAGAGCGTAGGAGAAAATCGATTCTCTTACGCTCTTTTCATATAGATAGCATTTTCTCCACGAAAAAAAACGAATTACCTTTTTCAAAACCAAACCATCCGCAACGTGTGATATTGTCTGGCTCTGCTCCTGTTAGGAATTGAGGTCTGAGAGATGAATCAAGTACCTCCCCGTCCTGCTCGGTGGACGTTAAAACCGAGCCGCGCCGCATGCGCGTATGTGTTTAGGAACTTAACCGTCCCTGCTTACGCTGTGTTTGCAGAAGAATAACACAACCTGACAATTTACACAAATCTATCCCCGGGGCACATCCGCACCGCAGCGGCGGATGTGAGGGAACTCTACAGCTGCAATGAATTCTCGCGAAATATAGGGGCCTCCGCCGGTAGACCCCTATCAATGAAATAATTCTTTTCTACAAAGAATGCTATGTGAACTGGTTATTTGCCCATCATTCGATGGGAAAATAACCAGTGAACCGAACAAAACCGGCAGCCTAACAACCTTTAGCAAGCTGTTAGACTTGGTTAATGGGCACCGACCAAAAGTCCACGTTGAATTTAACTCGCTCGTTTCGAGCTGGCGGCACATCGTGCCGATTTTTTGAAAAGGTGGTTTTTTATATATGAGCAAGAAAAACAGAAAGTTACACCCGAAGAAGCAAAAATACAAGAATTTGAAATATCAGATAAAAGAAGTCGAGTTGGTGCGCTTAGAAAAAGCGAATGTTCCGATGCTGACGCAAACTGAGAAGCAGTACCGCAATCATGCAATCAAGTTTGCGAGTTGGTGTAAGGAGCAATACGGCTGTCGTATGTTAGAAGAATGCAGTACACACGTTCAAGATTACGCAGATTTCCTCGTCACGCAAGGCAGGTCGCCATCGACGATTCATACATACTTGACTGGTATTTGCCGCATTTGCGGCGTACCCTTGGCAGACATTCAGAAGCCCATACGAGTCGTAGCGGAAAATACTCGGTCACGCGGTATGAAAGCCGTAGACAGCCGGACAGATTCTAGCCGGGAAGCATCACCACGGTTATACGATTTTGCTCGCATCGTCGGAATACGCAGAGCGGAGTATTTACATCTAGCTCCAGATGACCTTGTCACAGATGACTTTGGTAACTGGTGTATACGCGTAAAAAAGGGCAAGGGCGGAAAACGTCAACTCCAACGTATATTGCCGGAGGAACTGCCGGCTATAAAAGCCGTTTATGGCAATCCAGCAGATACAAATCATCTGTTTTCGAAAGATGAAATGAATAACAAAATTAACCTGCACCATCTTCGCGCCTTACGGGCGCAGCAAATGTATCGCTATTACTTGGATAAAATTGAAAACACGCCGGGGTATCGCGAGCAGCTTATCACCGAAATTCGTCATACATGGGAACATGATGATGATACTCGCAAAGAAAATGGTTACAGGGCAAAACGGTGGAGCGATATGAAAGTCACCGGGAACTATGTCTTGCGCGGAAATAATCGCAAACTTGCCAAAAAGCACGGACTTCCGTTGCAATATGACCGTTTAGCACTGCTGGCGGTTTCGATTTTCCATTTGAGCCACTGGAGGCATGACGTGACCGTAGCGAATTACTTGCTTGCCATCTAAAGATATAGTAGAACCAAGCAATGTGCAGTGGAACACATTGCTCAGCTCTACAGTCGCAAATGCTAGTGTTGGAGTGCTTAACTGGCGAAATATGCAGCAGAGAACGTGAAATGCCGGTTATGTGAAATTACAAAAAAAAATTTGAGAAATGATTAAAAATAAAAAAATAATTGCAATCCAGACGCGCGTGTGATATTTTTAAAATGCAGAATGATAAATTGACTGGTTTTAGGCAGGACTTATGCGGAGTCCTGCCTTTCTATGTTACCGCACACCGGAAATGACTAAAACATATTTTCAAATCATTTCACACGGAAACGACTTCGTTTCAAACGAAATTAGGAGAAAATCAAACATTCACGGTGTTGCAATTTCGCTGGCAGTTAGCTAATTCAAAAACTCCTGCCAAAATAGCGAAATAAAAGAAAATAAAAATTGCTTTCCACAAGAAAATGCGATACACTTAGCGTGGAAAAGATTTAACTGCATAAATTATGAGATTTTTCGCCGGGCACGCGTTGTGCCTGGCAATTTTTTATGCCGTTTTTCGGTGCAAGAAAAACGTTCTAGCGCCAGCTGACAAGTTCATACGATGGAGCAGAAAGGGGGTTCGGCTGCGATGGCGAAGAAGCAGACGCTGCACTATACGTTCCACAACCCGAATCCCCCTACCAAAACTGCCGACTTCCTGCTGAAGCTCTTTCTGGAGGTTGACCAGAAGAAAATCGACGCCGCGCTTCAAAAAGCCTATGAGAGTCCAGAAGGCACACAGGAGTATCACAAAATATCGGAAGCCGTCTGACACATTGCCCGGCTGCATTTCAGGTGCAGCCGGGCGAATTTTGTATATTTTTGAAGCACAGCTTCAATGACAAACGAGCGCCGCCATGTGATACTGGAGATATTCCAGAAAAGGGGTGCAAAGCATGAGAATTGCCGCATATTGTCGCGTTTCCACGGATAAGACCGACCAGCTCAACAGTCTGGAGGCGCAGAAAAAATTTTTCTATGAATATGCGCAGAAAAGCGGAGATACGCTGGTGCGCATTTATGCGGACGAGGGCATTTCCGGTACAAAAATCAAAAAGCGCGCGGAGTTTCTGCGTATGATGGCAGACGCGGAGCGCGGACTGTTTGAGCAGGTGCTGGTCAAGGATATTTCCCGTTTTGCGAGAAACACCGTTGATTTGCTGGAAAGCGTCCGCAAGCTGAAAGCGCTTGGCATTGAAACGCAGTTTCTGACCGCGAACATGAAGAGCATGGGCGACAGCGAATTTGTGCTCACGGTATTTGGCGCGCTGGCGCAGGAGGAGAGCGCAAACACCTCCAAGCGCGTCAAATTCGGCAAGAAAATGAACGCTGAAAAGGGGCGTGTGCCAAACCTTGTTTATGGCTATGACAAGACCAAGGGCGACTATTTTAATCTTTGTATCAACGAAGCGGAAGCAGAGGTCGTTCGGCAGATTTTCCGCTGGTATGTTGACGAGGGCTACGGTACAAACAAAATCGCGGCATTTCTGAACGAGCGGGGACTGCGGACGAAGCGCGATGCGGAGTGGAATCAGAACGGCGTGAAGCGCATCCTGACGAACCCGCTCTACACGGGCAAGGTCATCAATGGAAAGGAGGAAATCGAGGACTTCCTGACCAGCAAGCGCAAGAGCCGGGACGAGGATGACTGGATGGTCGTGGAGCGTGAGGACTTCCGCATCATCTCACAGGAGTCATTTGACCGGGCACAGGACATCATGTCCGCGCGCGGAAAGGCGTTCAAGACGGACAAGCAGCGGCAGAGCAACCAGCATCTGTTTTCCACGATTATCCGCTGCAAAGAGTGCGGGTGGTCGTTCCGCAGGACCGTGCGCAGTTATAAAAACACCTACGTCCGCTGGGTGTGCTCCGGGCGGAACGGAAAGGGCGTGGATGCCTGCCCGAATGCGGTGTCCATTGACGAGGACGAGCTTATCGACACGCTGCAAGCGTATTTTGCGTCTTTGCTGCGTGAAAAAGATGTAGTCATCCAAAGCATCGTGGAAAAGTTCAAAAAGCTCTACCACTCCAGGGACGATAATATGCGGCAGGAGAAGGACCTGCGCGCGCAGCTTGCAAAGCATCAGAAAACGCGGCAGAAATATCTGGATATGTACGCGGAGGAGCTTGTCACGAAGGAGGAGCTACGGCAAAAGCTCGACGCAATCAAAAAGTGCACGGAGCAGCTGGAGGGAGAGCTCAAGCTGGTCACGAATAATCTGACGCGCGCCGACGTGCTGGACAGCCTGCTGCACCAGACATTCCGGACACTGGAGGATGTGACGGACGTGCGGCAGATGACGAACGCGCAGCTTCGGCGCATTGTGGACAAAATCACGGTGGACAAGGACGGGAATGTGGATATTTACCTGCGCGTGCTGGACAGGCTCGGGCTGGACGAAACCGTTCTGGTTCCAGACCTCCACACATAAAGACCTTTCCGAGCGGCTGCCGAGGATTAACCGCGCACTGTTTCTGCAGGTGCGGGAAATTCTCAATCTGAACAAGGCGGAACGGCATATCCGCGGCGGGCTGGCCACAAGAAAAAAATATAAGGGTTATTGATTTTGATACTTTTGAACGGGCATTTCTCCGAATTTTGGAGGGAGGCCCGAATTTTTTGTGCACATAGCTAAAAATTTATGAGTTTCAGCAAAAATTTTTTAGAAAACAGCTTGATTCTTACATACGGAAGGTATATACTGAGGACAGGAAACAACACCAGGCAACAACAACACAAGTTTTCAGGAGGCAAGTATCATGAAATACGGTCGTACATTCAACTTCTCCGCAGGTCCCGCCATGATGCCGGAACCCGTTCTGGAGGAAATCCGCGATGAAATGATGAACTACCGCGGCAGCGGCATGTGCGTCATGGAAATGAGCCATCGCTCCCCTGTGTTCCAGAAGATCATTGACGATGCCGAGCAGGATCTGCGTGACCTGATGGGCATCCCCGACAACTATAAGGTCCTGTTCATCCAGGGCGGCGCCACGCTGCAGTTCTCGATGATTCCGATGAATCTCATGAAGAACGGCAAGGCCGTCTACATTGAGACCGGTGCCTGGTCCAAAAAGGCCATTGCCGAGGCAAAGAAGGTCGGCGAGGTCATCGTTGCCGCCTCCTCCAAGGATAAAAACTATACCTATGTACCCGATTGCTCCGATCTGGACATTCCCGATGATGCCGACTACGTCTATATCTGCGAGAATGAAACGATCCACGGCGTGACGTGGAACAAGCTGCCCAACACCAAGGGCCATGTGCTTGTCTCCGATCAGTCCTCCATGTTCCTGTCCCAGCCGTGCAACGTCTCTGACTACGGCATGATCTACGCAGGCGTGCAGAAGAACGTCGGCCCGGCCGGCATGGTCGTCTGCA
>CAKUAM010000041.1 GCA_934636305.1 uncultured Oscillospiraceae bacterium | reverse complement strand
GGCCGATTATGTGTCCAGCCGCATCATCTCCATGTCCCGCGGCCGGAATTTCAAGGATTTTGCGGTGCTCTACCGCACGAACGCGCAATCGAACGCCGTTGAAAATTCGTTCAAGCGCAGCGGCATCCCGTACCGCATCATCGGCGGCACGCGCTTCTTCGACCGGGCGGAGGTCAAGGACATGCTGGCCTATCTGTGCGTCATCAACAACCGCGCGGATGAGCTGCGGCTGCAGCGCATCATCAATAACCCGCCGCGCGGCATCGGCGCAAAGACCATTGAAATGGCGCAGCGGCAGGCAGCGGCGGCCGGCGTGCCGCTGTATCAGGTGATCTCCGATCCCTACAGCTTTCCGAGTCTGGAAAAGCAGGCGGCCAAGCTGATGGCATTCACGGTTATCATTGAGGAATGCGCCGAGCTTCTGCAGACGCTGTCATTGACGGACTTTTATGAGGAGGTTCTGCTGCGTACCGGATATCTGCAGATGCTCGAGGAAAAGGGGGATGTGGAGTCACGCACGCGCGCAGAGAACGTGCGCGAGCTCAAATCTAGCATTATCACGTATATGGAAAATACGGACACGCCGACGCTGGCCGGTTTTTTGGAGGAAATTGCGCTCTATACCGACATTGAGCAGTACGATCCCGATGCGGATGCTGTTGTGATGATGACGATGCACGCCGCCAAGGGCCTGGAATTTCCAAATGTGTTTCTCATTGGCTTTGAGGAAGGGCTGTTTCCCTCCAACCGCAGCATGAATGAACCGGATGAGCTCGAGGAGGAGCGGCGGCTGTGCTACGTGGCCATCACGCGCGCCAAGCAGAATCTGACCATCAGCTACGCGCGCCAGCGCATGCTCTACGGCCGGACGACGACAAACCTGCCGTCGCGGTTTGTCGACGAGCTGCCGGAGGAATTTGTCAGGCGTACCGGCACGCCAAAGCCGAGCTATCAGCAGCAGGAGCCACGGCAGTACGGCTCGTTTGGCCGCGTATCCATCTATGGAGATTCGTATAACGATTTTTCCCAGATCCCGCAGAAGCCAAAGCCCAAAAAGGATTATTCCCTCTATGCGTCCCCGCAGAAGACCGCAAAAAAGACGGCAGCCTCCTTTGCTGCCGGGCAGATGGTCCAGCACAAGGCCTTTGGCCGAGGCATGATCCTGACAGTTTTGCCGATGGGCAACGATGCGCTGCTGGAAATTGCCTTTGATGGCGTCGGTACCAAGCGCCTGATGGCAAATACGGCAGGGCAGCATATGACAAAGCTGTAATATGCCAGGATTTCCGGCATAGACTATGCCGGGGGTGTGTCCATATGAGACGCAGGAAAAGACGGCGCCGGCGGCTCGTGCTGCTGTCTGTGCTGCTTGTTATGATTGCGGGAATCCTGCTGGTGCAGCTGCGGCTTTCCCCGTATATCCGGGAGCTTGCGCGCAATCAGGCGGTCAATGCGGCCTCAGATGCCATCACACAGGCGATGTCGGAGCTGCTGCGCAGTGGAGATGTGGATTTTTCCGGTGTGATCCGGCTGGAAAAGGATGTGCGCGGCAACATTACCGCGCTGCGGACGGATATGACGCAGGTGGAGCGGATGAAGGTGGAGGTTCTGGGCCTTCTGGATGGTCTGATTGCACAGATCAACACGCAGGAGCTTGGAATCCAGCTGGGAAACGTGCTGCTGCCGGATCTGCTGGCCGGAATGGGGCCTGTTCTGCCGGTTCGGGCTGTCAGCCTTACGATGTCGAATGCTGACTTTTTTTCGTCCTTTGAGGCGGCTGGCATCAACCAGACGCTGCAGACCCTGTGGGTCAAGTTCACCATCAGCATGACGATCCTGACAACCGTGGGCTATGAATCCGTGGACGTGGACAGCGATGTGATGGTGGCGCAGACAGTGATCGTCGGTGTGGTGCCGGATACTTATGTAAACTTAGGAGCAATTACCACAACAGAAGGTTGGGAGATACATGGAAATCAAACAGCAGATTGAGGCGCTGACCCAGGAGCTTGAGCATGCAGGATATCAGTATTATGTGCTCGATAGCCCGGAGATGAGCGATTATGACTATGACCATAAGCTGCGGCAGCTTGAGGAGCTGGAGGCGCAGTACCCGGAATATGCCTCGCCGCTCAGTCCGACAAAGCGTGTCGGCGGGCAGGCGCTGAGCGAGTTTGTCAAGGTGCGTCATGCGGTGCCGCTGGAGAGTCTGCAGGACGTGTTTTCATTTGAGGAGCTGCGCGAGTTTGACGCGCATGTGCGCGAGGAGGAGCCGGACGCGGAATACTCCGTCGAGCCGAAGGTCGACGGGCTGTCCGTGGCGCTGGAATATGTGAACGGACGCTTCGTCCGCGGCGCCACGCGCGGCGACGGACTGATTGGCGAGGATGTGACGGAAAACCTCAAGACAATTCGCTCGATCCCCATGACGCTTGCGCATGCACCGGCAAGGCTCATCGTGCGGGGCGAGGTATTCATGCCGCGCGCGAGCTTTGAGGCGGTCAATGCCGAGCAGGAGAAGAAAGGAAAGCCGCTCTTTGCCAACCCCAGAAACGCGGCGGCCGGGTCACTGCGGCAGCTGGATCCGGCAATTGCCGCGCAGCGCAGGCTGGATATTTTGGTGTTCAATCTGCAGCTGGCGGAGGGCATGACGTTTGAAACGCACAGTGAGACGCTCGACTATCTGCGTGATTTGCGCTTCAAGGTCATCCCGTATACGCTTTGCCGGGATATGGAGCAGGCGGAGCGGCTCATTACAAACCTTGGACAGACACGCTATGATCTTGCGTATGATATTGACGGCGCGGTTATGAAGCTCAACAGCCTTGCCGGGCGTGAGCGGCTCGGCAGCACGGCAAAGTTCCCGCGCTGGGCTGCGGCGTTCAAATACCCGCCGGAGGTCAAGGAGACGGTACTGCAGAATATTACCGTCCAGGTGGGCAGAACCGGCGTGCTCACGCCGCGCGCGATTGTCGCGCCGGTGCATCTGGCTGGGACGACCGTGACCGCAGCCACGCTGCACAACCAGGACTTCATCACAGAAAAGGATATCCGTATCGGCGACACCGTGAAAATCCGGAAGGCAGGGGAGATCATCCCGGAAATTCTGGAGGTTGTGCTGCAGAAGCGTCCGGCGGACGCGAAGGCGTACTATCTGCCGTCTGTCTGCCCGGTCTGCGGCGCGCCGGTTGTGCGCGATGAGGATGGGGTGGCGCTGCGCTGCACGGGCGCGGAGTGCCCGGCGCAGCTGTCGCGCAATCTGGCGCACTTTGTTTCCCGCGAGGCCATGAATATTGATGGGCTCGGCAGCGCAATCCTTGATCTTCTGATCGAAAATAAGATGGTGTCCAACCCTGCAGATCTGTATACGCTCAATTATGCCGCGTTTTCCAAGCTTCCGGGACAGGGAAAGAAGTCTGCTGCAAATCTGGAGGATGCCATTGAGGCCAGCAAGCAGAATGATCTGTCGCGCCTTCTGTGCGCGTTCGGAATCCGGCAGGTGGGAAGCAAGGCGGCCAAGGTGCTGGCGGCAAGCTTTGGCAGCCTCGACGCGCTGATGCACGCAACGATGGAGGAGCTGACCGCAGTGCCGGACGTCGGCGAGACGACGGCGCAGAACATTCTCGACTATTTTGCAAGCCCGCAGGCGCAGGATCTGGTTGCGCGGCTGCGGGAAGCTGGCGTGAACTTTATGTCAACTAACCGCGTGACTGATACGCGCTTTGCCGGCAAAACATTTGTGCTGACCGGTGCCCTGAGCCTGTTTACGCGGGAGCAGGCCACGGAAAAAATTGAGTCGTTTGGCGGCAAGGCCGCCTCGTCTGTGTCCAGAAAGACGAGCTATGTTGTGGCCGGTGAAAATGCGGGCAGCAAGCTGAAAAAGGCGAATGAGCTTAGGATTCCGGTGCTCTCGGAGCAGGAATTCCTGGAGATGCTGCAATGAAAATCACGCTTCTGAGCAGCTGCGGGCTGGCGCTGCAGCACGATGGGCAGACGCTGCTGATTGACGCGCTCAATAAGCAGTTCCGCTGCTTTTCCGGCCTGCCGCCGCAGACGTTTGCGCAGATGCTCGCTGGCGAGGGCATGTTTGCAAAACTATGCGGCATTTTGTGCACGCACGCGCATCCGGATCATTGGAACGCCGGCCGTGCCGGGCAGCTTGCGGCTGTGTCCGGCGCGCCGGTATTTGTCCCGGATTCAGACACGCCGGACAGGCTCTGCCGGACCTGCGGACCGTTTGAGGTGGAGTTTTTCCGCATTGCGCACACGCCGGTGCCCGGGTGGGACGACGTGGTGCACGGCGTCTTTGTTGTCTCGTGCCGGGGGATCCGGGTCTATATCACGGCAGATGCCGCCCCGGATGTGGCGCGGCACAGGCAGATTCTTGCCTCACGGCGCATGCAGGCAGCATTCTGGAATGGACAGTATCTGTCCCATCCGGAAACGCGGCAGCTGCTGCTGGAAGCAGCGGAGAAGAATTATGTCTACCATATTCCCGTCGATCCGCCGGATGCCAGCGGCATCCGGCGCAAGTGTGAGAGCAATATGGAGCGCTTTGGCGCGCAGCTGCCAGGGGTGATACTGCTGGAGCAGTATCCAGCACAGATAACGATAGAATAAACAGAAGGTACGTCCCGTTTAAGGACGTACCTTTTCGCTTTGGTCTGTTTTCTCTTTTGCGGCATGGTGCTTTTCCTTTTCCACCCATGTCATGCCGACAAGAATGAGCAGCAGCCCCAGTGCGCGCAGCCAGCTGAATGCGCCGTAAAACACGTAGTCCAGCACCAGCGACATGCCGAGATTGCCAACCAGCATCAGCACAGAGGAAACCAGCGCGTTGGAATGCAGCGTTCCGACAATCTGCAGCAGCTGCGCCAGAAGGCCGCAGACGCTGCCGAGATATACCCACCATGGAACCGATACGATATGGCCCCAGGAGAGCTCCTTCCCACTCTTGAGAACGAAGATGAGAAGCAGCGAGAGGATGGTTGCCTCAATATAGTTGATAAGCGCGCCGTTGGCGGTGCCGAAAATCTTACCGGCCTTTACATTTGTCATCCGGTTGACGGAGTTGAAAAATCCATTGAGAAGCGATGTCAGATAATAAAGCATTCGTATACTCCCCCTCAGTTCAGAACAACCAGCACAACGCCGGCGACCACAAGCAGATATCCCGGCAGCTGCCGTCCGGTGATCCGCGCAACCGGCATGCCGAACAGGCCGAAGCGGTCAATGAGCGCGGAGGAAACCAGCTGCCCCGCCGTAGAGAGCGCCATAAACGCGCTTGCACCAATGTTGAGTGTGCACCAACTCGACGTGGCCACGATGGCAATGCCCATGGCGCCGACCGTGTAGACGTACCACGGCGCGCCGGAAAAGCGCAGCCGCTGCTTTTTCAGCAGCAGAAAACCGAGCAGCAGCACAAGCGCAATGCCGTGCACCCAGAAACAGACGCCAAATAATCCATAATAGTTGCCGAGCTGCGCATTGAGCGACACCATGATGCCCTGCAGCAGACCGGAAAACAGCAAAAACCCGTAATTCAGCAAGAATACCGTCCCTCTTTCTTTGATATCTCTGCATATCTTATCATGATGATGCAGGGATTTCTACAGGCTTTTGTCATTTTTCGGCGCATTCTGCGAAAAGCGCTGATTGAGCCTGGATCTGCTGCGTGCTAGAATGATAAAAACACGTGGCAAGTGAGGCAATTGCATGAAATGGTACAGATGGACGCTTGTATTGCTGGGCAGTGTGCTGCTGGCGCTGTCTGCGTGGATGGTGATCGGCCAAATCCGGGAGGACAGACAGGCAGCCAGCGCAGCCCGGCAGGTAGTTCAGGTTCTTGCGCCGCAGATTGCAGCCGCGCAGCAGAGCAAGAAAACCGCCCAGGAGCCGGCGGACGAACAGCTGCCGGCCACAGCGCAGACGCCGGACTATATCCTGACGCCGCAGATGCCGATGCCGGAGCAGATCCTGCAGGGAACGGCGTATATCGGCATTTTGCGGATTGACGCCCTGGGGTTGGAGCTCCCTGTGATTGATAGCTGCACCGATGAAAATCTGCGCATGGCGCCGTGCTGCTTTGCCGGCAGTGCATATCTTGGGCCGTTTGTCATTGCCGGGCATAACTACACGCAGCATTTTGCGCGCTTGTCTGCGCTTGCTGCGGGAGATCTTGTGACCTTTACCGATCTGGACGGGACGGTGTTTGCCTATTGCGTGGAAAAAAGCGAGCAGCTGCTGCCGGACGATGTGGATGGGATGCTGCGTGATGCGTGGGATCTGACGCTTTTTACCTGCACCATAGACAGAGCCCATCGGATCGCGGTGCGATGCAGCCGCATGGCAGCGGATTTCGCGTAGAATCCGGCGCGCAAGATTGCATGATGCGCGGAAATGTGATAAAATACAACACAGAAACCGACAGAAGGAGACATGCCCATGAAGCTGATGGTTCTCGACGGCAACAGCGTCATTAACCGCGCGTACTACGGTGTACGTGCGCTGACAACCAAGGATGGATTTTATACGAATGCCATTTATGGCTTTCTGAATATTCTGGAGAAGCTGCGCGCCGAGGAGACGCCGGATGCGCTTTGCGTGACGTTCGACCTGAAGGCTCCGACGTTCCGGCACCTGCAATACGATGGCTACAAGGCCACGCGCCATCCCATGCCGGACGAGCTTGCCATGCAGATGCCTGTCATGAAAGAGGTCTTGGGAGCCATGCGCATTCCGATCTTTGCGTGTGAGGGCTGGGAGGCCGACGATGTGATCGGCACCATTGCCAAGGCATGCAGCCGTGCGGGCTGGGACTGCGTCATTGTGACGGGGGACCGAGACAGCCTGCAGCTTGTCGATGCGCATGTCACGGTGAAGCTCGTCTCGTCCAAGCTTTCGCAGACGGTGTCTGTGAAGTATACTCCGGAGAAATTCCAGGAGGAATACGGCTTTGCGCCCATTCATCTCATTGACCTCAAGGCGCTTATGGGTGACAGCTCTGACAATATCCCCGGCGTTGCCGGCGTTGGCCCCAAAACGGCAACGCAGCTGCTTCTGGACTATGGCACGCTTGACGGGATTTATGCCCATCTGGACGAAATCAAGGAAAGGCTTAGGACCAAGCTGGAGCAGGATCGGGAGAAAGCCTACATGTCCTATGCGCTTGCGACCATCCGCTGTGAGGCGCCCATTGCATTTGCGCCCGAAAACTGCCTGCTGCAGGAGCCGGATAAGGCAGCGCTTTACGAGCTTTTTACGAAGCTGGAGTTTACGCGCCTGATTGCGCGCTATGGTCTGCATGCGCCGCAGAAGCAGGCGGATGCCAACGTGGTTACGGGTGTCTGCACCAGTGAAACTGTCACGGACGCTGCACGCGCCGAGGCACTTGCGGCAGCATTCCAGAAGGAACATTATGTAAATATGATGGCGGAAGCAGAGCTTACGGGAATTGCTGTTATAGCAGGAGATACCGGCTATTATTTCTGCGGCGGCGCCCTGCATAGTGACAAATTTATGTCAACTATATTCGGCGCGTCTGTGAAGAAGGTCACGCACGACTGCAAGCCGTTAATGCGAACGCTTCTTGAGGCTGGCCGGCCGGCGGACGGCTTTATTTTCGACACGGCGCTTGCAGCCTATGATCTTGACGCTACCCGCGGCCATTATGAGCTGGACGATGTGTTTTCACAGTATTGCGGCGCGGCGATTGCACGCACGGAGCAGGAGGAGCAGGACGCGCGCGCATGCAGCCTGCTGGCTGAGGTGTCAGCAGTGGCGGCACTTTATGCATGCCTGCCGGAAAAGCTTCAGAAATCCGGCATGGAAAAGCTTTATTATGAGATTGAGCTGCCGCTTTGCCGGGTGCTGGCGGAGATGGAGACTGCCGGTGTCAAGGTTGATCAGTTGGCACTGATCTCCTTCGGCAGTATGCTGCAGGGACGCATCGACGAGACACAGAAGTTTATTTATGCGTGTGCCGGCCACGAGTTCAATATCAACTCGCCCAAGCAGCTGGGAGAGGTTCTGTTTGAGGAGCTGAAGCTCCCCGCCGGCAAAAAGACAAAAAACGGCTACTCCACGAATGCGGATGTCCTGGAAAAGCTCAAGGACGAATATCCCATCGTGGCAGCCATTCTCGATTACCGCGCCATGACCAAGCTCAAGAGCACCTATGCCGATGGCCTTGTCAAGCAGATTGCAGGCGACGGGCGCATCCACACCACGTTCCAGAATATGGTCACGGCTACGGGGCGTCTGTCCTCCACAGATCCGAATCTGCAGAACATTCCGGTCCGGACAGAGCTCGGCAGTGAGATCCGCAGAATGTTTGTTCCGGATGACGGCTGTGTGTTCGTCGACGCGGATTACAGCCAGATTGAGCTGCGCGTGCTGGCGCACATTGCCGACGATACAACCATGCAGGAGGCGTTCCGCTCTGGCTCTGATATCCATACGGCGACAGCTGCGCAGGTATTCGGTGTGGAGCCGGATGCGGTGACGCCGCTCATGCGCCGCCATGCCAAGGCGGTCAATTTTGGCATTGTCTATGGTATTTCGGAATTTTCTCTGTCTGAGGATATTGGCGTGTCCCGCAAGGAGGCGCGGCAGTATATTGATAACTATCTTGCCCACTATGCCGGCGTAAAAGCTTATATGCATGATATTGTCGAGCAGGCAAAGAAGGACGGATATGTGACGACGCTCTTTGGCCGCCGGCGCGCGCTGCCGGAGCTCAAAAGCAGCAACTACAATATCCGCTCCTTTGGTGAGCGAGTGGCACTCAATACCCCGATCCAGGGCACGGCGGCGGATATCATCAAGCTTGCCATGCTGCATGTCGATGCGGCACTCAAAAAGGCGAAGCTCCGGGCGCGGCTTGTTTTGCAGGTGCATGATGAGCTGATTGTTGAGTGCCCGCTTCGGGAGGCGGAGCAGGTCATGAAAATTGTCACCGAGCAGATGCAGAGTGTGATGCAGCTGCAGGTTCCGCTGCTGGCCGAGGCAAAGTGCGGCGCAAGCTGGTATGAGGCGAAGTAATGGACTATACAATTGTTCCCATGCAGCCGGCGCACGTGGTACAGGTCGCCGCGCTGGAGCAGACATGCTTTTCCGATCCCTGGCCGGAATCCATTCTGGCCCGCGAGCTGACAAATCCGCTCAGCCTCTGGCTGTGCGCGCTTGATGGGGAGTCGGTTGTGGGCTATATCGGAAGCCAGACGGTTCTTGGTGAGGCGGATATGATGAATGTCGCGGTTGCGCCGCGTGCCCGGCGGCAGGGGCTTGGCCGCGCGCTTGTCGAGGCGCTTTGTACCGCGCTCAGATGCCGGATGCAGGCGGAGGTCCTGACGCTGGAGGTCCGCGACTCCAATGCGCCCGCGCTTGCCCTTTATGCGTCGCTCGGCTTTGTGCAGATCGGTCTGCGGAAAAACTATTACCAACATCCCAAAGAGGATGCGCGCATCCTCAGAAAGGCATTGCTATGAAAATTCTCGCTGTGGAATCCTCCTGCGACGAAACTGCCGTCGCCATCGTCGAGGATGGAAGAAAAATTCTGACCGACTGCATTGCCTCGCAGGTGGCGCTGCACCGGCTGTATGGCGGCGTCGTGCCGGAGCTTGCTTCGCGCAAGCATATTGAGGCAATCTACGCGCTGGCCGATGAGGCGCTGGACAAGGCGGCGCTCACGCGGCAGGATATTGATGCCATCGCCGTGACCTACGCGCCGGGACTGATTGGCGCGGTGCTTGTCGGCGTGAACTTTGCGAAGGCTGCGGCCTACAGCCTGGGGGTGCCGCTCATTCCTGTGCACCATATCCGCGGTCATATTGCGGCAAATTATCTTGCGTATCCGGAGCTGAAGCCGCCATTTTTGTGCCTGGTTGTCTCCGGCGGCCACACGCTGCTTGTCGATGTGCAGGACTATACAAGGTTCCACATCATGGGCTCGACGCGCGATGACGCAGCAGGCGAGTGCTTTGACAAGATCGCGCGTGTGATTGGCATGCCGTATCCCGGTGGTGCTGCACTTGACAAAAAGGCGCAGTCCGGCGATGAGACAAAGTACCCCATGCCGCATACAAAACTCAGCGGAAATCCGCTGGACATGTCGTTTTCCGGACTTAAGACTGCGGCGCTCAACCTCATCCACACCGCCCAGCAGCGCGGCGAGCAGCTGGATATCCCGTCGCTCTGTGCGTCGTTCTCCAAGGCGGTGAGCGATATGCTGGTGCCGCGGACCATGCAGGCGCTGCGGGAAACAGGCTATAAAAAGCTTGCCATCGCGGGCGGCGTTGCGGCAAACTCCCGGATTCGTGCCGATTTCACGCGTGAGACGCAAAAGCTTGGCGCGGCGCTCTACATGCCGCCGCTTAGCCTCTGCGGCGACAATGGCGCCATGATCGGCGCGCAGGGATACTATGAATACCTCGCAGGCAAGCGGGCCGGACAGGATCTCAACGCCTTTGCAACCATGAGCCTGGAACAGGGCTGAGATACAGACCCCGGCAGCGGCATCCGCCGCTGCCGGGGATATTTTCTGCCAGTTTTTCGAACTTTTTCAAAGTTCGAAAAACTGTCTCAGCGGGGCGAAAAAACTTTTTCGACACGCTGGGCAGAATGCACCGCAGGCTGCAAAATCCCTTGCATAATTGTTGTTATGTAAATAAAATCGACGCATTTTATGGCGAAAGAATTTTGATTTCGGATCTGTAAATTTGCGGAAGAAACGGATGAAATCATTGAAAACAGGAAAATATTCATCTGTGGATAAACATGTTGACAGTGTGAATAACTCTCTGCGGGAAAATTCTACGTAAAATTATGGTGAACCGAATGAATGTTTGTGCCCTTGTCAACCAGGGTGCATCTGAAAACTGGAGATGTGACCGGCAGCGAGGAATTTTCGTGGTGCGCAAGACATTTTTTGCAGGAATCCTGACGTATTTCAAGGAAAAATGACGCAGCACAGCGTGAAAAGGCCCGTTGTCCAGGGACATTGGAGGTTTTTGGATACACCCTAACGCTTTGATTTGTTCAGCAATCCGGCATGGCCTGCAGTGCCTGCTCCAGTGCCGGGCGGTGCGACTCACTCAGGGGCGTCAGCGGCAGCCTCGGCAGGCCCGTTTCGATCCCTTCAATGGCGAGTGCCTGCTTGACAGGGATGGGGTTGATTTCGCAGAACAGCGCGTCGATGAGCGGCATCAGCTGCGTCTGCAGCCTTCCGGCGAGCGTGTAATCTCCGCTCAGACATGCGCGCACCAGCCTGCTGGTCAGCCGCGGCCGTACATTGGAGAGTACGGAGATCACACCTTTTGCGCCCAGCGACATAAGCGGAACGGTCAGATCGTCGTTGCCGCTCCAGACAGGCAGATCCTCGCCGCATGCCTGCAGGATCCGCGCAGCCTTGGATACGCTGCCGCTGGCCTCCTTGATGCCGCCGATGTTCGGATGCGCGCTGAGCGTCCGGCAGACAGGCACAGATACATCCACGCCGGTGCGGCTGGGCACGTTGTAGACAATCACGGGGCAGGGAACCTCGTCGGCGACGGCAGTATAGTGCGCGATAAGGCCGTCCTGCGTGCATTTGTTGTAATATGGCGTCACGAGCAGTACAGCATCTGCTCCCATAGACGCAGCAACACGGCTCAACTGCAAGGTGTGAGCCGTGTCGTTCGTACCGGTGCCGGCGATGATCCTGCATCGTCCAGCGCAATATTGAATGGTATGTGCAATGAGCGCAAGCTTTTCGTTGTCCGTCATGGTGGAGGCCTCTCCGGTTGTGCCGCAGACGACAATCGCGTCGATTCCCGCGGCAAGCTGCAGATCCAGCAGCCGGTCCATGGTGGAAAAATCGATCGTACCCTGATGGAAGGGTGTGACAATCGCAGTCGCAGCACCTTCAAAGACGGGGACTTTCAAAAAACCGCTCCCTTCGGGATTATTTCTTTGTGATATATCCCTCTGCGCAAAGAAGCTCCGCCAGCAGAACCGCGCCGCCGGCTGCGCCGCGCAGTGTATTGTGCGACAGGCAGACAAACTTATAGTCATACTGCGTATCCGGGCGCAGGCGGCCGATGGATACGGCCATGCCGCCCTCCAGCATCCGATCGAGCTTCGTCTGCGGGCGATCGGCTTGCTCAAAATAGTGCAGGAACTGCTTCGGCGCCGACGGCAGGTTCAGCTCCTGCGCGCGGTCGGCATAGGAAGCCCAGTCTGCCTTGATCTGTTCAATGGAAGGCTTTTCACCTTTGAAGGAGACAAAGCAGGCCGCCATATGGCCATCAGAGACAGGTACGCGCAGGCACTGCGCCGTGATAGCGGGCTCTGTTGCATTGACAATCCGGCCGTTTTCCACGTGGCCCCAGAGCTTCATCGGCTCCTGCTCGGACTTTTCTTCCTCGCCGCCAATGTAGGGGATGACGTTGTCAACCATCTCGGGCCAGGTTTCAAACGTCTTGCCGGCGCCGGAAATGGCCTGATATGTGCAGACAAGCGCCTTTTCGATGCCGTATTTTCTCAGGGGATGCAGCGCGGGCACATAGCTCTGCAGGCTGCAGTTGGATTTTACGGCGATGAAGCCGCGGACGGTGCCAAGGCGCTTGCGCTGTGCGTCAATTACCTTCAGATGGTCGGCGTTGATCTCCGGCACAACCATCGGGACGTCCGGGGTATGGCGATGCGCGGAGTTGTTGGAGACAACCGGGCACTCAAGCTTGGCATAGCGTTCCTCCAGCGCCTTGATTTCATCCTTCTTCATATTGACGGCACAGAATACAAAGTCAACCTGTGCGGCAATCTTCTCCGCGTCAGCCTCCGCGTCAAGGACCACCATGGATTTGACACTCTCGGGGATTGGATCCGGGAAATGCCACTTGCCCTCAATGGCCTCTGCATAGGTCTTTCCCGCGCTGTGTGCGCTTGCGGCCAGAACAACCGGTGTGAACCAAGGGTGGTTGGCGGTCAGGAGAATAAACCGCTGTCCGACCATACCTGTTGCCCCAATAATACCGACTTTGAATTTTTCCATGATGAAAAGCTCCATTCTTCAAACTGACCGGAAAGTTCCGGTTGCATGTCATACAGGAATGTAATATAATACATTTAGTCTGCGCCGGCGAACGACTGTTTCTGTGTCATGAACAAATGTCCGCGGTCATTGACGAGGCAATCATACCACATTCGTATGTCCCTGTCAATGCGGAGCCATGAGAAAAACGGCGCAAAGAAGGGAATGTGTTTGTTGAAAACTCACGATTTCTATTATGATCTGCCGGAGGAACTGATTGCCCAGACACCGCTGGAGCGGCGCGACGCCTCGCGACTCATGACGCTCGACCGTGCCACCGGTGAAATTGGGCACCGGCATTTTTATGATTTGCTGGAGCTTCTGCAGCCGGGCGACTGCCTGGTTATGAATAACTCGCGCGTGCTGCCGGCGCGCCTGCTTGGCCACCGTGTGCCGACGGGCGGCGCGGTGGAGGTTCTGCTGCTCAAGGACTGCGGAGACGGCGTCTGGGAGTGTCTGACGAAGCCGGGGCGCAAGACCCATACGGGAACAGAGCTTTCCTTCGGCGACGGGGAGCTGACGGCAACGGTTGTCGGGGAAAAGGACGACGGCAACAAGCTGGTGCAGTTCCATTATACGGGGATCTTCCTCGAGGTGCTTGAGCGGCTTGGGAAAATGCCGCTTCCGCCGTATATCAAGGAGGAGCTGGCGGATGGCGAACGCTATCAGACGGTCTACTCCAGGGTTAATGGCTCCGCAGCCGCACCGACAGCCGGTCTGCATTTTACGAAGGAGCTTCTGGAAAGGCTGGCTGCCAAGGGCGTCCGGGAAGCGTATATCACGCTGCATGTCGGACTGGGGACGTTCCGTCCGGTCAAGGCGGAGGAAATTTCAGAGCATCATATGCACTCTGAATTTTGTATGATCTCGCAGCAGACGGCGGACCTGATCAATGAGACAAGGCGAGCCGGCGGACGGATTGTCTGCGTCGGCACGACCTCCTGCCGGACGCTGGAATCGCTGGCCGATGAAAATGGCTTTTTCCGTGAGAGCTCGGCGTGGACGGATATTTTCATCTATCCAGGATATAAGTTCAAGGCCATGGATGCGCTCATCACGAACTTCCACCTGCCGGAGAGTACGCTTGTAATGCTGGTATCCGCCTTTGCCAGCCGGGAAAAAATTCTGCATGCCTATGAGACGGCTGTGAAGGAGCGTTATCGCTTCTTCTCCTTCGGCGATGCGATGTATATTTATTAAAGCGAGGAAAATATGTTTAAGCTATTGAAAACAGAGGAGGCGGCACGGCGCGGGGAGTTCACCTGCCCGCACGGGACCGTACAGACGCCGGTGTTTATGAACGTCGGCACGCAGGCCGCCATCAAGGGTGCACTGTCGGCGGAGGATCTGGAGCAGATCGGCACACAGGTAGAGCTATCGAACACATATCATCTGCATCTTCGTCCGGGAGATGAGGTCGTGCGGGATATGGGCGGCTTACATAAGTTTATGACCTGGAACGGGCCGATTCTGACAGATTCCGGCGGCTTTCAGGTGTTTTCCCTGGCGGGGCTGCGCAAGATCAAGGAGGAGGGCGTGACATTTGCGTCCCATCTGGATGGGCACAGGATTTTCATGGGCCCGGAGCAGAGCATGCGCATCCAGTCGAACCTCGGCTCCGATATCGCAATGGCTTTTGATGAATGCGTGGAAAACCCGGCGACATATCCGTATGCCAAGGCCTCGTGCGAACGCACGGCCCGGTGGCTGGTGCGGTGCAAGCAGGCGCTGGATGCCTACAATGCGGAGCCGGATGCTGTGAACCCGGGGCAGCAGCTCTGGGGGATTAACCAGGGCGCAACGTTCAAGGATCTTCGCATCTGGCATATGAAGGAGATTGCGAAGCTGGATCTGCCGGGGTACGCCATTGGCGGGCTTGCCGTTGGCGAGCCGACAGAGGTGATGTATGACATCATTGAAGCTGTCGAGCCGTATATGCCGAAGGACAGGCCGCGCTATCTCATGGGCGTCGGTACGCCGTCGAATATCATTGAGTCAGTCGCGCGCGGCGTGGATTTTTTTGACTGCGTGATGCCGGCGAGAAATGCGCGCCATGCCAAGCTGTTTACGTGGCAGGGGACGATGAACCTCAAAAACGCGAAATACACGCGGGACGATGCGCCGATTGATCCGCAGTGTGACTGCCCGGTCTGCCGCCGGTACTCGAGAAGCTATCTGCATCATCTGTTCAAGGCGGAGGAAATGCTGGCCATGCGCCTTGGCGTCATGCACAACCTGTATTTCTATAATATGCTGACAAAGCGGATCCGTGATAATCTGGATGCCGGAACCTTCGGCGATTTCCGCGCAGCGTATTCACAGAAGCTTGCAGAAAAGCTGTAAATTATGAAATAATTAAGAAATCCTGCCAGGTTGACTTGAAATGTCGGGCCGGGCACGATATAATAAATGAAATTCATATTTGGAGGATAAACCATGTACCTGTTCTTAGCAACTGCGTCCACCGATGCCAGCGCATCCGGCGGCGGTGCATCCATGATCGTTATGATGGTTGTGCTTGTTGCCGTGTTCTATTTCTTTATGATCCGTCCGGAAAACAAGCGTAAAAAAGAAGCACAGCAGATGCGTGATGCCCTGAAGGTTGGCGATAACATCACGACCATCGGCGGCGTCATCGGCGACGTCGTTTCTGTCAAGGATGACTCCATTGTCATCGAGACGAGCGCTGACCGCGTCCGTATGGAGTTTGCGAAGTTTGCTGTCTCCACCAACAATACGGCGGAGAAGGAAGCGGCCAAGCAGAAGGCTGCCGCGCTTGCTGCCCGCAAGGAGCAGAAGGCAAAGGAAAAGGCCTCCAAGAAAAAATAAATCATCCTGATCCCGATTCCCCGGCTGCAATGCAGCCGGGGAATTTTTTCAGCCGAGGCGGCATAGAAGTAGGGCAGAGGAGGCGAGTGAATGAAGGGGAACATCATAAAAGATCCGTTTTTACGCGCAGCGCTGCAGAGCTGCGGGCTGATCTGCGCGCTGTCTGTGATTTTATGCGCTGCGGCAGCTGCATTGACGCGCGCGGGCGTGCTGCTGCCCGGAAGTCTCATGCAGGCCGCAGTTGTAATTCAGGGCGTGTCGGTATTGGCGGGCAGCTGCATCGCGGCCAAGAGAGCGCCGAAGCAGAAGCTCCCGGCTGCGCTGCTGGCAGCGGCTGCTTATCTGGCGATATGCATGTTGGCAAGGCTGCTGTTTTTTGGCGCGTGGGAGGCTCAAGCACTGCCTGGCGTCATTGCTGCTTCGGGCGCGGCGCTGATCGGTGCGCTGGTTGGCTGCGGCCAGCAGGGGAAGGGACGAAAAAAGAGACGATGACGGCAAACTTGCACGTCGAAAATAGTAAATACAATTTACACCATGAAGGAAAACATGCAAACAGGCGAAATACAGCAGATTTCGAAGATAGCGCCGCCGACAGCACAAGATATTGTGCTTTCCCACGATTGCAGGCAACTGAAGCAATCAACATAGTTGCGTTATTTACATAACGCAATTGACATAATCCCTAGTCATAATTTACAAAAATTTCGGATTGTGTTCTTTTTCCTTGAAATTCTCTGCTGTTTGCGGTATAGTAACAGCACTTCCTGTTGACAGACAGGTAGAAATAATGAGCCTCGCATAATTTTCTTAAGAAATCATGAAGCTCGCATGGATCTGGAAAATCTGCTTTCTTAGAAATGTGCGATGCGGGAGACGTGCAGAAGGACGGAAGAATGAGTAACATAATTGTGCGATATGAGGAGTATCTCATTCATACCAAACACGCGTCAGACAATACGGTCGCATCGTATATGCGCGACCTGCGTCAGTTCGCGTCATATCTTTCCGCCGAGGGTATTGACGTTCTGGATGCCAACCAGGCTGTTGTCTCCGCATACATGGGCAGCATGAAGGCTTGCGGAAAATCTGCCGCAACCATCTCCCGTGCGCTGGCTTCGATTAAGAGTCTTTACATATTCGCCATGCAGAATGACGAGATTGAGGAAAATCCGATCCAGAACATCAAGGTTGACAAGGCGGAGAAGAAGCTTCCGCAGATTCTCACCGGCAAGGAGGTTGAGCTGCTTCTGCAGCAGCCCAAGGTTTCCGAGATGAAGGGCTGCCGGGACAAGGCCATGCTGGAGGTTCTGTACGCAACCGGCATTCGCGTCAGTGAGCTCATTGGGCTCAATATTGATGACGTCAGCCTGCCGGGCAGCTTTATCCGCTGTGAAAGCGGGGAAAAGACGCGGATTATTCCCATCTATCCGGAAGCGCTGCAGGCGCTGCATGAATATATCGATACGGTTCGTCCGAAGATGATTGCTGTGCCGACGGAGCATTCGCTGTTTGTCAATGTCTCCGGCGAACGCATGAGCCGCCAGGGCTTTTGGAAGATCATCAAGTACTATCAGGAGAAGGC
>CAKUAM010000040.1 GCA_934636305.1 uncultured Oscillospiraceae bacterium | reverse complement strand
CTATCCGTGAAGGCGGCCGTACCGTTGGTTCCGGCGTCGTCATCGAGATCGACGAGTAATTTCGCCATAACCCCATAGCACCAAGCGTCCGGCGCAAGCCGGACGCTTTTTTATATACCCTATGGAAAACAGGTGCAATTTATAGTAGAATACTCACAGAAATGTCCCCTGCGGCGTACGATGGCGTGGGGGAATGACAGATGTTCTGGATGATGGTTTGTGCGGTGCTGGCTACCGGAGGCCTGGCCCTTTTTTTCTGGGCCGTGTTCGGCTGGCTGCTGCTGCCGCTGCGGAAGGATGCGGTAACAGTCTATATCCTGTCCGGAGAGGAGCCAAGGCTGGAGCAGCAGGTGCGTGCATTTGTATGGTCCCAGCAGAGTGGCCTGCAGGCCGGGCGGCTGATTCTGGTTGGCGGCTGTGAGCCGGAGCCGGTGACTGCGCTGGCAAAAGCACTGGCCAGGCGCTATGCGTGCGTGGAATACTGCAGCAGCGTGCAGTGGAACGAGATACAGGAGAGTATGGAATGGAAAACGAATCGCAGATGATCCAGGGTACCGTCCTGGCGGTCGTCTATCAGAATCCCGAGAATGGATACTGTGTGCTCAAGGTACGTACAGAGGATGGGCAGACGATCACGGTCGTCGGCACGATCCCGATGAGCGTTGCGGGCGAGCGGCTGGCGATTGTGGGAAAGTGGACGCGGCACCAGTCGTTCGGCCAGCAGTTTGAGGCAGAGTTTCTTGAGCGCCTCATGCCGGAGACGACCAGTGAGATTCTTGCGTTTTTGTCCTCCCGCGCAATCAAGGGGATCGGCGCGAAAACGGCGGAGAAGATTGTCCGTCTGTTCGGGGAGAAAAGTCTGGAGATTCTGGAGCAGGATCCCATGCAGCTGACGCAGATTCCAGGCATCACGCAGAAAAAGGCGCAGGAGATGTCCGAAAGCTTTCAGAAGCAGTCCGGAATTCGCCGCCTGATCGAGTTTCTGACAATGTATCATCTGCCTGCGCAGCTGGCCGTGCGGCTCTACCGTGCCTATGGCGAGCTGGCGCAGGAGGCGCTGCATGACGATCCCTATCTGCTGACAGACCCGTATTATAATGCGGACTTCTCTCAGGTGGACGCCTTTGCCATCTCTCTGGGCGTGAGCGCCGACGATGAGCGCCGCGTGGAGGCCGGTGTGCTGTTTGAGCTGTCCTACAATCTTGGCATGGGCCATACCTTCATTCCTCAGGACAAGCTTCGCGCGGCTACGTGCGCGCTGCTGGATCTGGATGGAGAGACCATCGATGCCGCCATGGAGCGGCTGCAGGAGCAGGGGCGGATGGAGCTGAGCACGCTGGCCGGGCTGACAGCATGCTACCTGCCGGAGTTTTACGAGGCGGAGGTCTATGTCTGCACGCGTGTACAGGCTATGACGGCGGAGCACGATGCGGAGCCCCGGCGTCTGGAGGACTTGCTGGACAAAATTGCACAGAGCCAGAGCATTGCTTACGCGCCGGAGCAGGTAGAGGCCATCCGCAGCGCAGCTGCAGAGCGGATGCTGATCGTGACCGGCGGGCCAGGTACCGGCAAAACAACAGTCATGTCCGGGATTCTGCAGCTGTTTGACGAGCTGAAGCTCAAAACACAGCTGGCTGCGCCAACAGGCCGCGCGGCCAAGCGCCTTTCAGAGGTCACGGGGCGCGAAGCGTCCACCATCCACCGGCTGCTGGAGGCACAGTTTGATGAGCAGACCGGAAAGATGGCCTTTTTCCATGATGAGAGCGCGCCGCTTGTCTGCGACGCCATGATTGTCGATGAGGCGTCCATGGTGGATCTGCAGCTGATGGCATCGCTTTTGAAGGCCTTGAAGCCCGGCTGCCGCCTGATTCTGGTGGGCGACCCGGATCAGCTGCCGTCCGTCGGGGCGGGCAACGTGTTTTCTGACCTGATCCGCAGCGGCGCTGTGACGACGGTGCGGCTGACGCAGATTTTCCGGCAGGCGCAGAAAAGCCTGCTTGTCATGAACGCACATGCGGTCAACCAGGGCCAGCTGCCGGTTCTGACTGCGACGGACAAGGATTTCTTTTTCCTGCGCCGCCGTGATCCGGCGGCCGCGGTCAGAACCATTCAGGAGCTTTGCCAGACGCGGCTGCCCAAAAACATGGGGATTGCGCCCACGGAAATTCAGGTGCTGACGCCCAGCCGCAAGCACGAGACCGGCACGCGCGCGCTCAATCTTGCATTGCAGGCGGTGCTCAATCCACCGCAGGAGGGAAAGCGCGAGAAAAAGCATGGAGATTTTTCCTTCCGAATCGGCGATCGGGTAATGCAAATCCGCAACAACTATGATATAATGTGGAAACGAAGCGATGGCCTTGGCTCCGGAACGGGAATTTTCAACGGGGATATCGGCTTTGTAGAGGATATTGATTTCTCTCAGGAGCTGATGACGGTGCGCTTCGACGAAAAAACGGCGGAATACAGCTTTGACATGCTTTCAGAGCTGGAGCCGGCGTATGCAATGACCGTCCACAAAAGTCAGGGCAGCGAGTATCGTGCGGTGGTGCTGTGCCTGTGCGGCGGGCCGCAGATGCTGCTGACGCGCAGCGTGCTGTATACCGCAATCACGCGCGCACGGGAGCTTTTGATTATTGTCGGCAATGAGGATATTGTTGCGGCCATGACCCGCAATGACCGCCGCCAGCGGCGGTATTCCGGGCTCAAGCTGCGGCTGGAGGGAAAGGCGGACGTATGAAGCTTTGGCAGGCGCTGCTGGATCTGCTCTATCCGCCGCGGTGCGTGCTGTGCGGCAGACTTCTTTCCGTGCCCGGGCCGGTCTGCGCGCGATGCATGGACACGCTGCCGGAGTACGACGGGGCCGCGCCGGCGGTGCGCTTTACAAGCGCGGGCTGTGTGAGCTTTTACTATCAGGGCACGCTGCGGGAGTCATTTCTCCGTTTCAAATTTTCCGGCGCGTCGCACTATGCCGGAACCTACGGCACCTGGATGGCACATACGATCCGGGACAGGCTGGATGGCAGATTTGACGTGCTTACCTGGGCACCGGTCAGCCGGGCGCGCCGCCGCAGGCGCGGATACGATCAGGCAGAGCTTTTGTGCCGGGCTGTCGGGAAGCAGCTTGGGATGCAGCCGGTCTGCATGCTGAGAAAGATAAAAAACGCACCAGCGCAATCCTCTCTGGAGGATGCCGCGCGCAGGCGGGCCAATGTATCCGGGGCGTATGTCCCGTACCGGCCGGAGCGCTGCGCGGGCCAGCGCGTGCTGGTGATTGATGATATTGTGACGACGGGCGCGACGCTGGGCGAATGCAGCCGGGTGCTGCGGATGGCCGGTGCGGCGGACGTCGTATATGCGGCACTGGCCGCGCCAGAACAGGACAGAAGGGACTAAGCTATGAAACTGATTCGGGATATTGGCATTGACCTCGGCACGGCGAATGTGCTCTGCTACGAGGAGGGCAGGGGCATTGTGCTGCGTGAGCCGTCGGTCGTGGCCGTGGATAAAAACACCGGCAAGGTGCTGCAGGTCGGCGCGGCAGCGCGCAATATGCTCGGCAGAACGCCGGGCAATATCGTGGCGGTACGGCCGCTGCGCGACGGCGTGATTTCCGACTATGAAATGACGGAGAAAATGCTCGAGCAGTTTTTGAAGAAAATCAACCGCTTTACGCTCATCAAGCCGCGCGTCATTGTCTCCGTGCCGTCCGGCATCACCGAGGTAGAGGAGCGCGCGGTCATTCAGGCGGCGATGGAGGCCGGCGCGCGCCGCGTCTACCTTATCGAGGAGCCGTTTGCTGCGGCGCTGGGCGCAAGGCTGCCCATTTCCGGGCCGGATGGCCACATGGTCGTCGATATCGGCGGCGGCACGACGGATATCGCCGTGCTGAGCCTCAACGGCATTGCCACATCGTCGTCCATCAAGGTGGCGGGCGATACGTTTGATGAGGCTGTCGCAGCGTACATGCGCAAGCGGTACGGCCTGTATGTCGGCGCGAACACCGCGGAGGAGATTAAAATCACCATCGGCTGTGTCTATGAGCGGCCGCAGGAGCTGACGATGAACGTCAAGGGCCGCGACGTGAAAACGGGCCTTCCGAATGAGGTCGTGATTGCTTCGTCGGAAATGCTGGAGGCGTTCAAGCGCCCGGCCAGACAGATTGTTGACGAGGTTCTGTCTGTGCTGGAGCATTCCTCGCCGGAGCTTGTGGCGGATATCGCGCAGAACGGCATTGTCCTGACGGGCGGCGGCGCGCTGCTCTATGGCTTTGACAAGCTCATTTCCGAGCGGACGGAGATTGCCTGCTCGATTGCCGATGACGCCGATTCGTGCGTCGCAAACGGCTGCGGCAAGAGTCTGCAGTGGATCGGCTCCATGCAGGAGGGCACGATCAACCTGGCCCGCCGCAAGCTGATGAAGGAGCAGTAACAAAACAGATATAGAGCCCGCTGCCGCGATGGCAGCGGGCTCTATTCATAATTTTTTGCGTTTTTTCGGGATGCGCGCTCCACTTGAGGGCAAAAAACAGCGCTTTTTTGCGTAATTATCACCACTGAACAGGTAAAAATTAACAAAAAAGGTAGAAATCCTGAGCTGAATATAGTATAATACAGGCATCTTAGAAAGGAGCTCTCCGCCCGGCGGAGAGCAGGGAGTTGTTATGAAGCTACGCAGAAAAAAGCGTATCTCCCCCAAGGCACGGCGCGAACGGCGCGCGCAGCGGTGGGCGCTTTTACGGCAATTTTTGCGCGAGCATGCATGGGGCGTCACACTGACGATCCTGATTCTGATCGCGGTAATTTTGTTTGTCTGTGTGATCGCGGGCGCACAGCCCAGACAGCAGGAGCAGCCGGCACAGGCGGAGGCAGACACGCCGCGCTATGAATCCGGCTACATCTGCGGCATTATGACTGAGGTGCCATATTACAACGAGGACATGAGCGTCAGCGGCAACGTGCCGCGCGGCATGCAGATCACCTATTCCACGGACAAGCAGATCGAGTATGAGGGCGCAGCGTATTACATGACGTATTTCCCGACGATGGGGCATGGCTATGTCGCGGCGGAGCATCTGACGCAGGACGAGAGGGCTATTATCGCGGAAAAAACGGTCTATGTCCGCACGCCGCAGAATCTGCGCCCGGACAAGGATTCCTACATGCTGGGCACGCTGGTGGAGCAGGGGACTGAGCTGCAGGTGCTGGGCTTTGAGGGCACGACGAACGGCGTCGTGGATCTGTATAAGGTTTCCTATCAGGGGGAGGTCGGCTATATCAGCGGCCAGTACGTCGCCACCCGGCAGGAGGATGCCAACGAGGTCTATGACCGCTTTGGCATTTACGCCGTGCATGCGGGCCGCACGGACCGGTACGGCGGCGGCGACGCGGAGAGTCTGGACTATTTCCCGCGCAATAAGGCCAGCTTTGCAGACAATGTCATGCCGGAGCATGTCTATGCCCTCTATCTCACATGCGACCCGGCTATTTTGTCAAAAATTGACGATTATCTCGCATATGCCAAATCGACGAAGATCAACGCCTTTGTCGTGAACATCATGGACGGCACGTCCATCGGCTACCCGTCGGACGTGTATCTCGAGTATTCGCCCACGGCGTACCAGTACGCCAACAACACCGTCGAGGAATACAAGGCCTGCATCGACAAGATCAAGGCGGCGGGCTTTTACGTGATCGGCAGACTGACGACCTTCAACGATTCGTTCTTCTGCCAGGATCACCCCGAATACGCCATTGCGGACGGCGCGGGCGATCCCTTGTACATCGCGGCCAGCTACTGGCCGAGCGCATTCTGCCGCTACGTGTGGGAGTATAAGGTTGCGCTGGCCATCGACGCCGTGCAGACCATGGGCTTCAACGAGATCCAGTTTGACTATGTCCGTTTCCCGGACGGCACGGGGACGTATGAGGACGAGGGCAATATCGACTACCGCAACGAATACGGCGAGACGAAGGCGCAGGCCATTCAGCGCTTTCTGATGTACGCCACAGATATTCTGCATGAGCACGGCGTGTATGTCGGCGCAGATGTATTCGGCGAGACATCGGGCAACTACGTTACGGCGTATGGTCAGTATTGGCCGGCCATCAGCAACGTGGTGGATGTCATTTCCGGTATGCCGTATCCCGACCATTTTGCGCAGAACGGCACGTACCGGCCGTGGGAGCACCCGTATGAGACGCTGCTCGACTGGGCGGAGTCCGCGGCCAAGCGGCAGGCGGAGACGCCGACGCCGGCTGTTGCGCGCACGTGGATCCAGGCGTATGACGCGATCAGGGCGCCGTACAACGAGTACGGCGCGCAGGAGGTTGGCGTGCAGATCCAGGCTCTGGAGGAGAAGGGGCTGACCGGCGGGTTCATGGCGTGGAACGCGACATGCAGTCTCAAGAAGATGGAAGAATTGAAAGAGGCATATGATGCCTTAAAATGACTCTCCAAAGGGCCCGCAAGGGCCCTTTACCTTTTATTTCATAAAAAGGTGCGTTGTCTCATACTTTCTTTCTCGCTTCTCCGGGAGGGGATATTTTTTCGTTGGTGCTGTCAGGGGAGACGATTTTCTCAGCATTTTCTTTTTTGCTTCTCCAAAAAAGAAAACGCTGGCAAAAGAAAAAAGGAGCTCGGGGGGATTCCGATTTCCCCCCGAACCCCCTTGAAGCGGCCAAGAAAACCTCTTTGGTTTTCTTGGATCTTTCCCGCGCCGCGGGCGCGCAAAATCTGAAACACCAATTTCCTGGAAATACGCCGTTGCAAAGATAAAATTTTTTGCAACATTTGTGCTTGCTTGTTTGTATGAAAGATGGAGCTGCGTGGGTGCGCGGGGATGGGGAAGGGCTGTCGCACAAGATATTGTGTGGTTGTTACGTCTACCGCCCAATATGGGGCGAAAAGTCCCGCAGAACATGCTATACTAGCGAAAATCGTAAAAATTGGTTGCATTTTTTAATTTTTATGGTAAACTGATAGCATACATCCTTGTAGTTATTCACGCAAAACTACGATTTGAAAGAGGTGCACTATGAAACGTACATTTGGTAAACTCATAAGCCTCGCACTGGTTCTGGCCATGGTTCTGGCTATGGTCCCGGCTGTGCTGGCTGCAGCGCCGACGGCGAAGGAGATGTCCGCCACGCCCGGCGATTCTGTACCGCTTGCGATCAGCAATGCGGATAGTTCCAAAACATATTACTGGAAAGCAGCTGGAAGTTACAGCAGCAGTAGCAGCAGCTACGTGACGCTCTCTTACATGACAACGGGCGGCAGCAATACTGCTATGATTTCCGGCGGCATTACGAGCAGCACGACGGTTTATGTCTATGCGTACGATAATGCAGGCTATGCTGACAGGAACAGCACCAGCTATGCTGTTGCGGCATGGAAGCTGGTTATCACGCCGTGGACAATCAAGCTTGCGGTGCAGTCACCCAGCAGCTTTAAAAACATTCTTGAGACTGGTGATTCTGTTACCCTGATGGCGACAGTAACCGGCCCGAAGGATGAAATCCTGAAGAACAACACGACGGTTACATTTGCTGTAGATGGTGAGAGTTCGGTTGTAAATCTGACCCCGGAAAACAGCGGCAAACTGGTCGTTTCCTCTCAGACGGAGGGACGCGCGCTTGTTACCGTGACGCCCGGCACCAAGAATGGTAAGGTCAAGATCACAGCAACGGTGAACGGTGTTACGGCGACATATCCGTCCAATTCCAGTACATACATTGATGTACGTGGTCAGTCCAATTATGCAATTACCCTTCCCGAAGCGCAGCAGAACATGAGCGTTGTTTACAAGGGAACCGTGCAGTACCTGACCCCGACGCTGACCCTTAATGGCTCGAAGGTTACGAACAAGACCTTTAAATACGCAAGCCAGGATCCGAATAAGGTTGTTGTAAACCCGGACGGCTCCATTACTCCGCAGGTTGAAAAAACGACAGCTCCTGTTGAGGTTGAGGTCAGTGTTGCAGATATGCCTTCTGTAAAAACCTCGGCCTATATCAGCGTTGTGAAGGACAAGGCGAATGGTATCAGCGTTTCGATGGATACCGACCTTGGCACGACAAAATTCGGCTATGTTGCAACGCCAGACACGAATACTAAAAAATATGTGACAACGACAATTACGCTTTCTGCTGAGGTTAGCTCGACGAATGACGACGATGCAAACCGTGTGGAGTGGAAGGTATCCAACGAAAAAATCGCTGCCTTGAGCACTACGCGCGGCAGCACAGTGACGCTGACTGCTGTTGGCAGAGAATTTGGCGAGGTTACTGTTACTGCAACGATTGATGGCAAGAGTGATACCTATAAGATCCGCTGCTGGGAGGCAAAGGCCTACACAGTGGAGAATAAGAACGCGACGGGCGAAGATGTGTATCAGGTCCGAATCGGTGATTCGATCAGCGATGAATACGACACGATGACCGCGCTCACAAAGCAGCCGATCACTGCAAAGCTGACTGGCAATAAGACAGCAACGCTGTATGCAAAGAACTTCATCCCTGAGTATGGCCGGACTGCCCCGGTGAACGGCAAGGTTCGTTTCAAGGGTACGATCGATGGCGTTGACACTGCAAGCTATATTGTCTATTATCCGAGCGTGGAGAATGGGGATGTAGTTACCACCAGCTATGCCTCTATTTCCAACATCCGCATCGTTCTGCAGCCGCAGGATGCAACATACAAGCTCAATGCGACAATTGGCAGCCTGACCTGCAGCGCGCGGATTACGACAAATGGCGAATATCTGGAAAGCGTTACCTGGTATGACAAGAACAACAACGAGGTTCAGGTTGACAGAGCAGGGACAACGACGGGCTTTGTCAAAAATGCGACCTCCTATACCTCCACGCTGAATCTGGCAGGCAAAATTACAGAAGCCGGCACCTATACTTACCGCTGCGTATTCAAGTCTACCAATGGCAGCGTCGAAAGTAACACTGCAATCGTCACCATCGGCGGCGATTACAACGTCAACATCACGGCTTCTGCGACCTCTGTCGCGCCGGGCAGCTCCATCACGCTCTCCGGCGTGGCGCAGCAGTACAACCCGTCCACCAAGAAGTATGTGGACGTGACCAAGTCCCACACCATCATCTGGACGCTCAGCGATTCCTCTCTGGCCAAGCTCAGCGCCTCCAGCTCCACGAACGGCCGCTCTGTCACCCTGACGGCCAAGTCCGGCGGCACGCTGAAGGTGACCGGCACGGTCAGCATTGACGGCAAGGATTACACCGGCACGAAGGAAATCACCATCAAGGTTCCGACGGCGGATTCCATCTCCCTGTCCATTGGCGAGGACGACAGCTACGTCCAGCTCGACGGCAGCAAGATTGTTGACGCAGTCAAGGCCGCGACGAGGGGATCTTCCTCCTCCGGCACGACGCTCAGCACCATCGCCTTCCAGAATCCGTCCAACGGCGATATCTACACCAACTCCAACACCACGACGAGGATTACCTATGCGTCCTCCTCGAGCGTGTCGTCCGGTGCCAGGTATTCCTCCAGCGACGTCAGCAAGATGGTCTTTAAGCCCTCGACGCGCAATGTCGCCAACTACACGCTCGACTACACGGCCTACACCTCCGACGGCGAGCTTGCCACCGGCAAGATCATCATCACCGGCCAGGGCGGCTCTGTGGTCTACCACATCTCCGCGGGTGAATCCGTGGCCATGCAGGAATCCGACTTCCTGACCGTTCTGCGCAACGGCTCGACGTCCTCTGCGAAGCTCAACTATGTCCGTTTCGGCACAGTCAGCGACAGCCGCGGCGCCCTGTACAAGGGCAGCACTACGTCCTCCGGCACGGTTGGCACGTCGCTCGACTGCTACGCAACCGGGCAGGGCAGCACAGGTGCGCAGCAGCTCAAGAACGTCAACTTCATCGCCGGCACCTCCACGGCCAAGTACACCGTGACGGTTCCGTTCACGGTCTACGGTACGGGTGGCCAGACGGTGCAGGGCAACCTCATTGTCTACGTCAACGACACGCATACCATCCCGGTCACCGGTTCGAGCTTCAAGGATATGCAGATCGGCACCGAGCTGCTGCCCAGCAACGCCTCGACCAGCAGCTCCTATGTGACAATCACATCCGTGATCTCCGGCAAGCTCTATTCCAGATACGCCGGCATCACGGACAACACGCCGCTCAAGACCAGCGACTTCGGCTCCACGAAGTATTACTTCTCGGGCACGGGCTCCATTGACAGCCTGTACATCCTCCCGGTTGCCGATGCAAAGACCGTCACCGTCAACTACACACTCTATGACGGCAGCACGACGACCAAGAGCTCCCTGTCGTTCAAGGTGACGCAGCTGAGCGCGTCGAGAAACTTCTCCGACGTCAGCGGCTCGACCTCCTGGGCAGCGAACTCCGTCGACTTCATGTCCACCAACAAGCTCGTCAACGGCGTGAGCAACACGGCCTTCGGCCCGAACCAGACCATGACGCGCGCGATGCTCGTCACGATCCTCTATCGTGCGGCAGGCAGCCCCTCCGTCACCGGCATCACCAACAAGTTCACCGACAACAAGCAGGGCCAGTATTACTATGATGCAGTTCTGTGGGCGGCGAACAAGGGCGTTGTCACCGGCGCAAGCGCTACGCGCTTTGATCCGGACGGCAAGGTCACGCGTGAGCAGATTGCCGCAATTCTCTACCGCTACGCAGGCTCCCCGACGGGCAGCTCGACGTCGCTGAACTCCTTCTCGGACAGCAGCAGCGTCAGCAGCTACGCGGTCGCCGCGCTGCAGTGGGCAGTCGGCAAGGGCATCATCACCGGTATCAGCACAAACGGCAGAACCACGCTCTCCGCGAAGAACAACGCGAACCGCGCGCAGGTTGCTGTCATGCTGCACCGCTTCCTGACCTTCGACTGATCGAAGAACCGTAAGCTATAGCATGGTTTTGTCCCCGCTGCCGTCTGGCAGCGGGGACAAAGTTTTTCTGCCAGGAAAACAAAAATTTTCCTTGACATTTTGGCTGCAGCGCTGTATTATAACACCAACCTACCAAATAGGTAAGAATTAACCCGAAACCGGAGGCACGCCATGAGACATATCTTCCTGACGCTTCTGCGTGCAAATTTCAGATGCGGACGAATGTGACGCTGCAAGATCGTCCCAATCATTCATCCATCCGTTACAATCTGAAATTTAAGAAAGAGGTATCATCATGAGCAACTATAAATTTGAAACGCTGCAGCTTCACGTCGGTCAGGAGCAGGCCGATCCCGTCACGGACGCAAGAGCCGTCCCCATCTACGCCAGCACATCCTACGTGTTCCACAACTCGCAGCATGCAGCTGACCGCTTTGCCCTGAAGGACGCAGGCAACATCTATGGCCGGCTGACGAACCCGACCGAATCTGTGTTTGAACAGCGCATTGCCGCACTCGAGGGCGGCGCAGCCGCTCTGGCTGTCGCGTCCGGTGCAGCTGCCATCAACTACACGCTGCTTGCTCTGGCGAAGGCCGGCGAGCACATTGTCGCCTCCAAGACCATCTATGGCGGCACGTACAACCTGCTGGCGCACACGCTGCCGCTCTCGTCCGGCATTTCTGCAACGTTCGTCGATCCGGACGTCGAGGGCTCGTTCGAGGCTGCCATCCAGCCCAACACCAAGGCGCTGTACGTCGAGACGCTTGGCAACCCGAACTCCAACATCATCGACATTGAGAAGATTGCCAAGATCGCGCATAAGCACGGCCTGCCGCTCGTGGTGGACAACACATTTGCAACGCCGTATCTGGTCCGTCCGATCGAGTATGGCGCGGACATTGTTGTCCATTCGGCCACGAAGTTCATCGGCGGCCATGGCACAGCCATCGGCGGCGTCATTGTCGACGGTGGTACGTTCGACTGGAAGGCCTCCGGCCGCTATCCATGGATCTCGGAGCCGAACCCCAGCTATCACGGCGTCTCCTTCGCCGAAGCTGCCGGCCCCGCCGCATTCGCAACGTACATCCGCGCGATTTTGCTGCGTGATACTGGCGCGACGCTTTCTCCGTTCCATGCGTTTATCTTCCTGCAGGGTCTTGAAACGCTGTCGCTGCGCGTCGAGCGCCATGTGTCCAACGCGCTGAAAATTGTGGACTATCTGAACAAGCATCCGCAGGTCGAGGCTGTGCACCATCCGTCGCTGGCCAGCGAATCGAGCCACAATCTGTATCAGAAGTATTTCCCGAACGGCGGCGGTTCCATCTTCACCTTTGAGATCAAGGGCGACGCAAAAACCGCGCAGAAGTTCATCGATCATCTGGAAATCTTCTCGCTGCTTGCCAATGTCGCGGACGTCAAGTCGCTTGTCATCCATCCGGCCAGCACCACGCATTCCCAGCTGAACGAGGAAGAACTGCTCGATCAGGGCATCAAGCCCAATACCATCCGCCTGTCTATCGGCATTGAGAACGTGGACGATCTGATTGCGGCGCTGGATAAGGCCTTTGCAGCCGTCAAGGAAGCATAACAACACCCTCCTAAATAAAACAGCCCCGCACACGATACCGTGTGCGGGGCTGTTTTTGCGGATTTACTTGTTTTCGTCCTTCAAAAGGTTCGTCATGCTGTCAAGACTGATGGCCAATGTGGATGTGTTGTGCAGCAGTGCAGAGGTCGTCGGCGGCAGAATGCCGGCCACGCCCAGCACAATGAGCATCAGATTGAAGCTGACAATGAAGCGGTAATTGCGGTGGATCCGGGCCATGAGCGCCTCACTGAGCTTGCGCAGCGTGACAAGCTCAAACAGATCCTCGGACGCAATGGTGATATCGGCAATCTCGCGCGCGATGGCCGCGCCGGTGGAGATTGCAATGCCGGCATCCGCCTCAGACAGGGCAGGGGAGTCGTTGACGCCGTCGCCGATCATAATGACGGTCCGGCCAGCGGCCTTCTCCTGACGGATAAACGCGGCCTTATCCTCCGGCAGGACCTCGGCATGCACCTCGTCCACGCCGACCTCTGCAGCTACGGATTCCGCCGTTTTGCGGTTATCGCCGGTCATCATGACGATCTTGTCAATGCCGCACGCGTGCAGCGCACGGATGGCATCCTTCGCCTCGGCGCGCAGCGGATCAGAGATGCAGATAACCGCTGCCAGCTCGCCGGCGATGCACAGATACAGGTGCGAGTATTCTGCGGGCAGGGAGTGATAGAGTGCTTCCTCACCCTCCGGGATGCGGCAGCCCTCGTCCTCAAAGACGAAGTGTGCGCTGCCGATGAGAACCGTTTCGTCGTTCACCTTGCTGGAAATGCCATGGGCAACGACGTATTGCACCTGCGAATGGTATTCCTCGTGGGACAGCCCGCGGTTTTTCGCTTCCGCCACGACGGCGTTGGCCATGGAGTGCGGATAATGCTCCTCCAGGCAGGCGGCCAGCCGCAGCATGTCGCTTTCCGAGTGGCCGTGGAAGGTCACAATCTTGGCAACCCTCGGGGAGGCATAGGTCAGTGTGCCGGTTTTGTCAAAGACGATGGTATCGGCCTTGGAGACGGCCTCCAGGAACCGGCCGCCCTTGACAGAGATATGGTAATGGCTGCTCTCACGCATCGCGGAAAGCACGGCAATCGGCATGGAAAGCTTCAGCGCGCAGGAGAAGTCGACCATCAGAACAGCCAGCATCTTGGTGACGTTGCGCGTGACGAGATAGGTCAGCACAGTGCCGCCGAGCGTGTAGGGAACCAGGCGGTCAGCCAGGCGGGAGGCCTTGTCCTCAGCTGTGGATTTGAGTTTCTCCGACTGCTCGATCATGTGGACAATCCGGTCGTACCGGCCGCCGCCGAGCGCCTTGTCCACGCAGACCACGCATTCGCCCTCCTCGGCCACGGTTCCGGCGTAGACGTAGCTGCCGGGGCGCTTGAGAACGGGCATGGACTCGCCTGTGATGGAGGCCTGGTTGATGGTTGCCTCGCCGGAGACAACGGTGCCGTCAAGCGGGATGAGGTTGCCGGTGCGGACAATGACGTTGTCGCCGGCTTTGACGTCGGCAATCGGGACGAGAACTTCTGTCTCGCCGGACTGCAGCCAGACCTTATCCACGTTCAGTGCCATGGCGTCGGCCAGATCGGCGACAGACTTTTTGCGCGTCCACTCCTCCAGAATTTCGCCCAGACGCAGCATAAACATGACGGAGCCGGCGGTTGCAAAGTCGCCGCGCAGCATCGAGACCGTGACCGCTGTAGCATCGAGAACGGCGACGGTCAGCTTGCCATGCAGCAGCGCATGCAGGCCTTCGCGGATATACTTGATGGAGCGGAAAATGGAGATGACGGTCGTGACCGAAACGGGCAGAAACAGATTGGAAAATGCCCGGCGGCAGATGGTAAAGACAAGCTTGTCCTCATATTCCCGGTTGAGCGCGCGGGAGGTATGATCCGGGACAAGCGACAGCGCGTACTCAGATGTGAAACGGAACGAGGCAAGCGCTGCGACGATGGCGGCACGCCCATGAGAGAAGGTGATAACAGTGTCCTGTGTGCGGTCAAAGACCTTCACATCGGTGACGCCATCCACATTGCGCAGATAATATTCCAGAATATCTGCGTCCCGCAGCGACATGCGGCGGCAATCGAGATGCACGCGCAGCCGTCCGGGTGTTTCATGTAAGATTTTGCAATTCATGCGGTGATACCTCTAGGGTGTATTCTTCCAACTCCCAACGCCCCCGGACAGCGGGCCTTTTCGCGCTGTGCTGCGTCATTTTTCCTTGAAATACGTCAGGATTCCTGCGAAAAAATGTCTTGCTCAACGCAAAAATTCCTCGCTGCCGGTCACATCATGAGTATTCAGATACACCCTACGAATAAATGGGAAGGGGAGTCGCAGCTGCGGCTCTCCGGACAATGAACGGATGCTTATTCTGCGGTGTCGGCGATGACCTCTGTGTCAGCGTCGCGGCGCTCATTGATCTGCTTGGCGTCGGCGTAAACGTCGCCTGCGCCCTCACGGATGTTGGTGACAGCCTGCATCACACATTCCTTTGCACGCAGAGCTGCAGCCGTGGTGTGTGCATAGACAGCCTTTGCCTCTTTGCTGCCAAGAATCTTCAGACCGGCGGTGCCGAACAGAACGCCCGCTGCGAACAGACCCCAATGCTTCATATTATCAAAACCCCCTGTTTTTATTTCGCTGCACGCCGTGCCCGACGTGCAGGTGTGCCTTATGGTTGGCGTAAGAATAATGAAACGGGAACAAATCCTGTTGCGCTACACATATACCACAAGACAGAAGAAAATGCAAGGGTTTGTACCTATAGAATTGAAATATATCGCAAGATGTTCGAATAAAACGAAGCACGGCGCATGGACGGGATCTTCTGCGCAGCCGATGGGCAAGCTGTCTCTTGCGCATGCACTTGCAGCTGTGGTATACTGTAAAAAACCGGACCTTGTGTGTACGGGAATGAATGAGATCAGGACCAAGGAGGCTTCATCCATGGAATTTGCAGAAAAGCGCTATGCCCAGTGGCGCGCGCAGGAAACACTTGACCCCGAGCTGCGGCAGGAGCTGATGGCTATGCAGGCGGACGAGGCGAAGATCACGGACGCGTTTTACCGCGACCTGGAGTTTGGCACGGCAGGATTGCGCGGCGTGCTCGGCGCGGGGACGAACCGTATGAATATCTATGTGATCCGACGGGCTACGCAGGCTGTGGCCGCGTATCTCAATGAAACAGATCTGCCCAAAAAGGTTGCAATCGGCCATGACAGCCGCATCAAGAGTGACGTTTTTGCCCGGGAGGCGGCAGCGGTCTTTGCAGCCAACGGCATTGAAGCGCACCTGTATCCCCGGCTGGAGCCGGTGCCTGCACTCAGCTTTGCCGTGCGGCAGCTGCACTGTGGGCTTGGCGTATGTGTGACGGCCAGCCACAATCCAGCAGAGTATAACGGGTATAAGGTGTATGGCGCGGATGGCTGCCAGATGACGCCGGAGGCTGCCAGGCGTGTGGTTGCGCTGCTGGAAAGCATGGATTACTTTACGGCGGCAAGAACTGTGGATTTTGATGCGGCGCTTGCCGCAGGAACCATCCGGTACATCCCGGACGAGGTACTCGATGCCTTCGTAGATGCCGTCTATGCCCAGCGCGTGGGCGACGGCGCGGGGATTGCCGATCTGAAGCTGGTATACACGCCGCTCAACGGTGCGGGGCTGGAATGCGTCAAAAAGCTTACGGAAAAGCTTGGCATCCGCAACATGACCATTGTCCGGGAGCAGGAGCAGCCGGACGGCCATTTCCCGACCTGCCCGTACCCTAATCCGGAGATCCGACAGGCAATGGAGCTTGGGCTGCAGTACTGTGACCGGGTGCACCCGGACATTCTGATCGGAACGGACCCCGACTGTGACCGCTGCGGCACGGCTGTGCCCGATGGCAAGGACGGCTACCGGCTCATTTCCGGCAATGAGATGGGCGTGATTCTGCTGGATTTCATCTGCCGCAGCCGCATTGCAAACGGTACCATGCCGGAAAAGCCTGTCGCGGTGACGACCATTGTGTCGACCGATATGGTTTCGGCTGTTGCGGCAAAATACGGCGTGGAGCTCCGGCGTGTGCTGACGGGCTTCAAGTATATCGGTGAGCAGATTGCCCTTCTGGAGGCGGACGGCCATCCGGAACGCTACATTTTCGGCTTTGAGGAGAGCTATGGTTATCTCTCCGGCCCTCACGTGCGGGACAAGGACGCGGTGAACGCGGTGCTTTTGATCTGCGAGGCGGCGGCGTGGTACGCCAGACAGCATATGACGCTCGGTGACGCCATCGACGCGCTGTACCGGGAGTTTGGCTGCTTCAGCAACGCCCAGAAGAGCTTTACCTTTGCCGGGGAAGCCGGCATGGAAAAAATGACGGCGATCATGTGCGGCCTGCGGGAGCAGCCGCTGCAGGAGATTGCGGGTCTGCCAGTAGAGAAGTTTGTCGATTACGCCTGTGAGGGCACGGGTCTGCCGAAGGCAAATGTGCTGGAATACCAGCTTGCCGGCGGGGATAAGGTCATCATCCGCCCCTCCGGCACAGAGCCGAAGATCAAGGCGTATCTGTCTGCGGTCAAGCAGACGCCGGAGGCTTCGGCGGAGCAGATCCGGCATCTTGCGGACGCGGCAACAGCGCTGCTGGCGTAGAGGCTGCAGAACAGGCCGGCGTGCAGCCCGCCTGCCTCGACCGCCTTGCTGTCCGCCGTTTATCCTCCGTGAAAAACGCCGGAGGACTTGCCGAACGGTCTGGGGCGTTGTCTGCAAGGCAGAGGACGCAGAGGCCTGACATCATACCGTCAGGTCTGCCGAGGCCCGTTCCTTTGGGCCGAGGCCATACTGGCGTATGCCAAGGACGATCACGCAGCAGACGGCGGACCAGTCCCGTTTGCAAGCGCGGATGCCCTTGTTACCTGACGCTACCATGGTTTTTGGACAGGGAAATCAGGCCAGCCCATCTCTGGATGGGCTGGCTTTTGTATAAAGCTCCCGGTTTTTGCGCATGGTCGGAAAGAAAGCGGTATCCGGTCTCTTTTCTATCACCGTTCGTGTCTCTCTATCTGCCTCAAAACAGATTACCGTTAACTATAAAATAAAATCATAGCAAGGAAAATTGAGAGTCTGCAAATTTGCTTTTTTGTAAAATAAATCCGGCGCTTTTACTTGCTTTTTCAGTAATATAC
>CAKUAM010000039.1 GCA_934636305.1 uncultured Oscillospiraceae bacterium | reverse complement strand
AGAAGCGGCAGGCGCGCCTGATCGAGATCGTCAAAAATGGCGGCGATGTCTGCGGGATTCATGGTGCTGAGGATGTCCCGCAGAGAGTGATACTTCTTCTCGTCGAGCAGCATGGTCAGTGTGTTCTGAACGGAAAAATTGTTTTCTGCCATGTCTTTACCCTCCTAATTGTATGTGTGGCATGCCGGGAACCGGCGTGCCGATAGGAAGTAAGACACAACGCAGGCACATTCAGGGTAAGCTCCGGACGCACAACGGCGGCTGGGGCTCTACAGAACTACTTCGGCCTGCAGATGTGCCGCTACTACTTCCTGCGTCCATTGTTGCTTCCCCCTTTAAATCAGAATCTGGCCGGACATAATCGTCCCACCTTATATAATAAGGAGATTTTTTCGGTTTGTCAACCAAAAAACGGGGCATAGGCGGTGGAATTTTGACGGATTGTGTGCTATGATGTTCAAAAATTGCGGCAAGGAGCGGAGCAAATGGAAACGCAGAAGCTTTTTTATCTCGATGCCCATCAGCAGACATTTTCGGCGCAGGTGCTCGCCTGCGCGCCGGGGCGGCATGGTTATGATGTCATTTTGGATAAAACATGCTTTTATCCGGAGGGCGGCGGCCAGCCGGGGGATACCGGCTTTTTGTCCGGTGCGCGTGTGACAGATACGCATGCGCGCGGCGAGCAGATCATCCACTACTGTGAGCAGCCCCTGCAGCCCGGGCAGACGGTGGAGGGACAGATCGATTATGCGCGGCGATTTTCCTTCATGCAGCTGCATTCCGGCGAGCATATTCTGTCCGGCCTCATCCATGAACGCTTCGGGTATGAGAATGTCGGGTTCCACATGGGCGCGGATTTTGTGACGATTGACTTTTCCGGCCTGCTGGAGATGGAACAGGTGGAGGCGGTTGAGGCTGCGGCAAACGAGATTGTCTGGCAGGATGTGCCGGTTGCAGTTACTTATCCGGATGCCGAGACGTTAAAAACCATCCCGTACCGCAGCAAGAAGGAGCTGACCGGCCCGGTGCGCATTGTGACGATCCCGGGCGCGGATATCTGCGCCTGCTGCGGGACGCATGTGGCGCGCACGGGCGAAATTGGCCTGATCAAGGTGTTTTCGTGTGTAAAGTTCCATGAGGGCGTGCGGATGGAGATTCTCTGCGGCCGGCGCGCGTTTGCCTATCTGCATGAGATTGCAGCGCAGAACCGGCAGGTGTCCGGGCTGCTGTCGGCAAAGCCGCTGCAGACGGCGCAGGCTGTGCGGCAGCTGCTGGAAAAGCAGGAGGCGTATAAGGCGCGCGCAGCTGCGCTCGAGACGCAGGTGTTTGCGCAGACAGCGCAGACCTGCGCGGGCAAGGGCAACGTGCTGCTGTTCGAGCAGCCGATGGCGCCGGAGAGCGTCCGGCGGCTGGCAGACGCTGTGATGCACACATGCGGCGGCCGTGCGGCGGTGTTTGCCGGCACGGATGCCGGTGGATACCAGTATGCCGTCGGCGAGCCGGATGGGGATCTGCGTCAGCTGGTGAAGGCGCTCAATACGCAGCTGCGCGGCCGCGGAGGCGGTAAGCCGTTTTTTGCGCAGGGCAGTGTGCAGGCGTCAAAAGCGGAAATTGAAGCATTTTTTGATGCGAACTGAGAAAAGAGGGAACGGCTATGCTGCAGGATCTGTATCCGCATATTTATCATAATGAAATGGCGTGGAAGGCGCCGCAGCCGGACGATTACGCACTTATTTATACGCAGGACAAGCTGGTCTACTGCGGACTGAGCGGGAATGCCCTGACGCTGCCGCGGATGGGGGAGTTTGAACCCTGCCCGGCACAGTATGCGTTTTCTATCGACGAGCGGGCATATTATCTGGTCGATGCGCAGCCGGAGCAAACCGGGAAATACCGCTATGAGACATCGGCTGCGCTGCGCAGCCTGACCGGGCAGACAAGCCCGGAGCTTTTTGCGCTGGCGGCGGGCGAGAGCCTGTACCGCTGGTATTCGGCGCAGAAGTTCTGCGGCCATTGCGGCGCAAGGATGGAGCGCAGCAAAAAAGAGCGCGCCATGGTCTGTCCGGCGTGCCGGAATACGGTCTATCCGAAAATCTGCCCGGCGGTGATTGTCGCCGTGCATGACGGCGACCGGCTGCTTCTGACGCGCTACCAGGGCCGGCCGTTTAAAAAGTACGCGCTCATCGCAGGCTTCAACGAGATCGGCGAAACGATTGAGGAAACGGTTCACCGCGAGGTGATGGAGGAGGCCGGGCTGCGGGTAAAGAACCTGCGGTTTTATAAATCGCAGCCGTGGGTCTTTACCGACACCCTGCTCATGGGCTTTGTCTGTGAGCTTGATGGCAGTGATGCAATCACCGTGCAGGAGTCGGAGCTGGCCGAGGCAAAGTGGCATCTGCGCAGCGAGCTGCCGCAGGAGCATTCCTACATCAGCCTGACCGGGGAGATGATTGAGCAGTTCCGGCTGGGAAATTTGTAATCCCCCTCTTTTATTTTCCCGTATCATCGTGTATGATATACAAAACCACACATGGAGGATACCAGATGGATGAACTGGAAAAGAAGCCGGATGCGCCTTTGACGCCGGAAGAACCGGAAAAGCAGGAAGCGCAGCCGGACCCGCGCGGGTTTGACAACCGGCGGAAGCTGATGTTTTTGCTTTGCGGTGGGTACCTTCTGTATCTGGCCTGCAAGATGGCACGGGATTACCCGGCGCTGGCTGCAGCCGGCGTCTGGAATACGGATCGGATCGTTGCGCTGTGCGGCATGATTGCCTTTGGCATCATCGGTGTCGGAATGCTGGGCTTCACGGCCTATAAGACCATCCGGGAATGGAAACAGACTGCGCAGAAGCAGAACGATGCGAATGGAGATGACAGCCATGTTGAGTGATACCATGTTCTTTTTTGATCTGATCCTGCTGGCGAGCGGTGCATACTGCCTGTACACGTGGGTACGGCTGATGGCGACGGGCCACCTGTTTACAAACGGTCTGCTTCTGCCGAAGGATAAACGCGTGAAGGATTGCAGCGACGAACAGGGCTATATCCGCGCAATCCGGCTGCCGCTTGGTGTTATGGCGGTTGTAACGATGGCCTATGGCGTGTTCATGATTATCAACGATCAGCTCGACACGCCGCTCATTCCCTATCCCTGGTCGATGCTTCTGCTGGCAGCGGTGCTGGGCGCGCTTGCCTGGTACGGCGTTGTGAACAGACGTGCCAACATAGAGTATTTCGGAATGTAAGCTGCGGATGCGGACGGTACGCCGTCCGCATTTTTATGCGCGCGGACTTGTAAAAGCGGCTGCGCTGTGGTAGACTAAACCAGCTGTGAATCAATCAAAAACGTTTGGAGGGTGTCCCATGTAGGCAGGCATTCGGCAACGCGAAAGAAAAATATATGGAGGTACTTACATGGCATCCCTGAAGGAAGAAATCTCCCGGCGCAGGACATTCGCGATTATTTCGCACCCGGACGCCGGCAAAACGACACTGACGGAAAAATTCCTGCTCTACGGCGGGGCTATTGCGCAGGCCGGCGCGGTCAAGGGAAAGAAAAACTCCCGCGCGGCTGTGTCTGACTGGATGGAGATTGAAAAGCAAAGAGGCATTTCGGTCACATCGTCGGTCATGCAGTTCCAGTATGAGGGCTTTTGCATCAATATTCTTGATACCCCGGGCCATCAGGATTTTTCCGAGGATACGTACCGCACGCTTATGGCGGCGGACTCCGCCGTCATGGTCATCGACGGCGCCAAGGGTGTCGAGCCGCAGACCAGAAAGCTCTTTAAGGTCTGCGCGATGCGCCATATTCCGATTTTCACGTTTATCAATAAAATGGACCGCGAGTCGCGCGACCCGTTTGAGCTTCTTGACGAGCTGGAAAATGAGCTCGGGATCGAGACCTATGCCTGCAACTGGCCCATGGGTTCCGGGCGGGAGTTCCAGGGTGTGTATGACCGCCGGTCAAGCCAGCTGATCTTCTTCTCCGGCGTATCCGGCAAGAACCGCGCGGGCAAGATGGAGGTGGATCTCTATGATCCGCAGGTCGCCGAGCTCATCGGCGAGCGCCGCCATCAGCAGCTGATTGACGATGTGGAGCTGCTTGGTGCAGGGCGTGAGTTTGATATGGATGAGGTGCGCGCAGGCAGGCTTTCCCCGGTGTTTTTTGGATCTGCGCTGACAAACTTCGGTGTGGAGCCGTTTCTGGAGGAATTCCTGCGCATGACGCCGAGCCCCTTGCCGCGGGAGGCAGACTGCGGCGTGATTGACACGTTCAGCCCGGACTTCTCAGCGTTTGTGTTCAAAATCCAGGCCAACATGAATAAGGCGCACCGCGACCGGCTGGCCTTTATGCGCATCTGCTCCGGCCAGTTCCTGCGCGATGCAGAATATTATCATGTGCAGAGCGGCAAGAAGATGCGTCTGTCGCAGCCGCAGCAGCTGATGGCCTCGGAGCGCGAGATTGTTGACGAGGCGTATGCCGGCGATATCATCGGCGTCTTTGACCCCGGCATCTTCTCCATCGGCGACACTATCACGGTTCCGGGAAAGAAGTTTAAATTTGGCGGCATCCCGACGTTTGCGCCGGAGCATTTTGCGCGTGTCAGTGCCAAGGACTCCATGAAGCGCAAGCAGTTCCTCAAGGGCACGGAGCAGATCGCCCAGGAGGGCGCGATCCAGATCTTCAAGGTGCCGAACTCCGGTATGGAGGAGGTTATTGTCGGCGTTGTCGGTACGCTGCAGTTTGACGTGTTCCAGTACCGGATGAAGGCAGAATACGGCGTAGAGCTGCGGATGCAGCAGCTGCCGTATGAGCAGCTGCGGTTCATCGCCAAATCGCCGGTTGCCGATCTCAAGGATCTGTATCTGTCGACGGATGCGGAGCTGCTGGAGGATTATCGAGGCAGAAGCCTGCTGGTGTTTGCCTCGCAGTGGTCGATCAACTTTATTCTCAAGCGTAATCCTGGCCTTGAGCTGTCGGAGACAGCGCAGTAAGCAGCCGGCTGTGCGGTGCGGGGGACTAACGTGTGCACGCATCAGGGGTGCTGAGACAGGATAACAGGCAGGCATCCGGTAAAATCAGTGCTTTTAAGGACAGCGAGAACAGTTTGGCTCAAAAACTGAATCATCAATAAAAAGGACTGTCTCTTAGTGAGACAGCCCTTTTTTCCATATTGACGGAGTGTTGGAAACAGGTATATTTAGTATTGCTACATAGTAATACTAAATAGTAAAGATAAAAAACTGAGGAAGTGAGGCGGAGAGAGTGGACAGCAAGTATGTACAGCAATTCAAAAAAGGCTCTCTTGAAATGATACTTTTGTCCCTAATCGGACGCAAGGAAACCTACGGCTATGAAATTATCACAGAGCTAAATAAGCGTGCATCAGTTTTGGGGTATGCAAAGGAGGGGACAGTTTACCCGATTCTGTATCGCTTGCAGGAGGCAGATCTGATTCAGTGCCGTATCGTGCCAGCGGCAGCGAACGGCGGCTCCAAAAAGTATTACTCCCTTACGGCGAAGGGAAAGGAAGCGTTGCAGGAACTGATTATGTTTTGGGCGAGCTATACGAATTGCGTAAATGGTTTTATCGCTGCCTATCAACAAGCGGAGGTATCAGAATGAAAGAGCAATACATGAAGCAGGTCGAAAAGGAATTGAATCTGTCACGTAAAGCAAAAGCAGAGGTCGTGCGTGATCTGAATGAGATCTTTGCTTCAGCTGCAGAGCATGGAGAAACGGAGCAAAGTATGCTTCCACCGGCACACTTCTGTCAGATGGTGAAAGAAACCTGAGCGTCAGCTACATACCTGACAACTTGACCCTTTATATTTCATTTGATGACTGAGAAAGCGTAATGCAGGACCAGGGCTGAAGCTTCTTGCGTTTACGGCTGGGGCGCACGGCTTTTGGATCATCCCGGCTTGCAGCCGACCGGATGTGGTGGTATACTTGCTGCTGATTACATGGCGTCCTTGTCGATGGACGCCGGGAAAAGAGGATATCCGGATGATCGGGCTGGGGACAATTGTGAATGTGGCGGCGATTGCTGCGGGCGGGCTGTTTGGTGTGCTCGGCGGAAGGCTCATTTCAGAGCGGCTGCAGAGGACGCTGATGCGTGCGATCGGCGTGAGCGTGCTGTTTGTCGGCATCGGCGGTGCCATGTCGCAGATGCTGCAGCTGGCGTCCGGCGCGCTGATAACGCAGGGGACAATGATGATGATTCTCTCGCTGGCGATCGGTGCGGTTGCAGGAGAGCTTTTGAACCTGGAGGATAAGATGGAGCGCTTTGGCGCGTGGCTGAAGGTAAAGACCAAAAGCGACGCGGACGGCGGCTTTATCGAAGGCTTCGTCACTGCGTCCTTGACGGTGTGCGTCGGGGCTATGGCTGTGGTGGGAGCAATCCAGGACGGCCTGTCCGGCGACTGTGCAACGCTGCTGGCCAAGGCGGTTCTGGACTTTGCGATTGTGCTGGTGATGGCTGCGTCCATGGGAAAGGGATGCATATTCTCGGCGATCCCCATCGGTGTGGTGCAGGGGGCCATTACGCTTCTGGCAAGACTTGTGCAGCCGGTGTTCACACAGGCGGCGCTGGCAAACCTTTCGCTGGTGGGCTCCATTCTGGTGTTCTGCGTGGGACTGAACCTGGTCTGGGGAAAAAAGATCTGCGTGGCAAACCTTCTGCCGTCGCTGCTTGTGGCGGTTGTATGGGCGTTTTTCTGAGGAAACACTTTCACGAAAGAAAGTCATGCTTGCGATTTGGCTGTTTTGTGGTACGATTTATAAAAACCTGCAAGGGAGTGTGCTGGAATGATTTCTGAAAAAATGGTGACATGGGGGACACAGGGGTGTTCCATCCGAGAGATTGCAGCCTACGGGGAGCAGCGCGCTGCGGTTGTCGGGGCGGAGAATGTTTTTAATTTTACCATTGGAAACCCGTCGGCCCCGGCGCCGGACTGTGTCCGGCAGACCATCACGCATTTGCTGGAAACTGTTCCGGCGGAGCAGCTGCATGCCTATACTGCTGCGCCGGGGCTTGCCTCCGTGCGGGAAAAGATGGCCTCCTACCTGCACAGCAGCTTTGGCGTACCATATCGTGCGGAGGATATTTACATGACGTCCGGCGCGTCGTCGGCGCTGGCAATGCTGTCATATGCGCTGCTGTCGCCCGGCGACGAGATGATCACGCTCAGCCCGTATTTTTCGGAGTATAAGCTGTATGCTGAGGCGGCGGGCGGCTATCTTACGGCGGTACCATCCAGGCCAGACGACTTCCAGATTGATCTGGATGCGCTGGCGGCTGCTGTGAATGAAAAGACGGCGGTGGTTCTGCTGAACTCACCCAATAACCCCTCCGGCGTGATTTTGTCTGCAGAGAGCATCAAGGAGCTTTCTATGCTTCTGACGCAGCGTTCAGAGCAGTATGGTCACCCGATCTATATCGTTGCGGACGAGCCATACCGGGAGCTTGCGTATGATGGAGAGGCGGTCCCCTTCATTCCGGCATATTACAAGGACACCATTTATTGTTATTCCTTCAGTAAAACGCTCTCATTGCCGGGCGAGCGGATCGGCTTTCTTGCCATCCATCCGCAGACGACTGCGTATGCGCGCGTGCGCGCAGCCATCTATGGCGCGGGACGGGCCCTGGGGTATATCTGCGCGCCGGCCCTGATGCAGCTGACGGTTGCGGCGTGCATCGGCCAGACAGCAGATATCTCCATTTACAAGCAGAACCGGGATCTCATTTATACGGCGCTTTTGGAGATGGGCTTTACATGCGTGAAGCCGTCCGGCGCGTTTTATCTGTTCCTCAAAACGCCGGAGCCGGATGCAAAGGCATTCTGCCAAAAGGCCATGGCGCTGGATCTGCTGGTTGTGCCGGGAGATGATTTTGGCTGCCCGGGCTACGTGCGGCTGGCCTACTGCGTGAAAAAGGACATGCTTGTGCGCAGTCTGCCGCGGTTCCGGCAGCTGGCGGAGCAGTACGGGCTGAAGGCCCGCTAACCGGAGCACCACCCAAAAACCTGCCGGACACCGAGGCTGCGCAAGACCGCAAGCTTCTGCCGGCAGGTTTCGTGCGTATCAAACAGAAAAACACATGCGCGGCCGGAGCTGTCCAGAAAGAAGCTGTACCGGCAAAGAAGCTCCGGCGAAAAATGCGATGGATGCGAGGCCTGCAGGCGTGCGGATTCCTCTGCACCGACGGCGCGGCCAAGCCCTGTGGGGCAGGGGACGGGGAAAAGCATGCAGATGGGGTCAAGAAAGACCCACAGGCGGCTGCCCCAGGCATCCAGACAGGCGCGCAGATACTGCGGCAGGCTGCCGCCGGAAATCTGCGTGCTGACAAAGACGGCGGGTGCCTGCGGCGGCGCGGCGGAAACAGGCTGTAGAAAGCGGGAATCTTCCGGCGGCTGCGGGCAGAAGATCCTGCCGCCGTAGCTGTCCGGTGCATCCCCGCGCTGGAGCACCAGCAGCTCACCGGCAGGCACCTGCCGCGTCTCATCAAAGCCGGTCACGACGTAGCAGGCAGAGCGCTCAGGCTGAAACGGATAGAGAATCATGGACAAACGGCCTCCGCTGTGTTATAATCCGTATAAAATATGAGATTACGGAGAGAGATATGCCGTTTTCACTTTTACCCCGGATGATATTGCCCCACCTGACGGATGTGCGTGCCGATGTGCTGCGCGCGCGGGGGATTACATTTTTAATGATGGATTTTGACAATACCATCGTCCCCTATACCACAAACGTTCCGACAGCGCAGATGACCGCCTGGCTGCAGCAGATGCAGGCCTCCGGCATTGGGCTGTGCGTCGTCTCCAACAGCAAAAAGCCGCGCGTGGTGGAATTTTGCAGACAGTATGGTCTGGCCTGCATCACGCACGCGAAGAAGCCGTTTTCACGCGGCATCTGCGAGTGCCTGACACGCTTTTCCCTTGCGCCGACGCACTGCGCGCTCGTGGGCGACCAGATCTATACGGATGTGCTGGGGGCAAACTGTGCGGGCGTGCAGTCGATTCTGATTTCCGCAATTGATAACCATACCATCTGGCTGAAGCTCCGGCATGCGGCGGAGCTGCCGTGCATTGCAATTGGAAAATGGAGGATACAACATGAAAAACATTGAAAAGTATCAGAAGCTGCTGACGGGCGGCGAGGTGGATGCGCTGCTGCTGACCTCGAAGCATAACCGGATGTACGCTGCGGAATACTGCATTGCAGAGGGCGTTGCGGTAATCTGCAGGACGCAGAGCTATTATTTTACCGATTTCCGGTATATTGAGGCGGCGCAGAAGAACCTTCCGGGCTTTGTGGTGCGCATGACGGATGCAGAGCACCCGTATACGCAGCTGATCAACGAGGCAATTTCGGATAATACGGTCAAAACGCTTGGCTTTGAGGATGATTCACTGACAGTGGAGGAGTATACCCTCTACAATACAAAGCTCAACGCTGTGCTGCAGCCGTATTCTGAGAAGATCAATGCCCCGCGCCAGTCCAAGGAGCCGTGGGAAATTGAATACATGAAGAAGGCACAGGAAATTACCGACCGCACCTTTGAGGATCTGCTGAATGTAATTCACGCCGGCATGACCGAGAAGGAGCTGTGCGCAGAGCTGATCTACCGGCTGTACAAGTTTGGCTCTGAGGGACCGTCGTTTGACCCGATCACCATCTCCGGCCCGAACACCAGCCTGCCGCACGGCGTGCCGTCGGAGCGGGTGCTGCAGTATGGCGATTTTGTCACGATGGACTTTGGCTGCCTGTACCACGGCTACTGCTCCGATATGACGTTCGTCCGCACCAAGATGAAGAACGTTGTGACCGGCGCCGTGACCGAGACTTCTTTCAACCCGACTGCGAAGTTTGAGGAAGCTTACATTGAGCGCAAGGACTATGAGTACAGCTACAACGACGGCGATCTGTACTACTTCATGGATCAGGAGACCTATGACATGGTTCCTGTCAGCAAGGATATGCTTGACGACTCCTTTAAGTTCATCAAGGAGAACACCCCGGTCAAGCTTCTGAGCTATAAGGGCAACATCTTCAGCGTCGAGACACCGAACTTTGTGGAGCTGACTGTCACCAAGGCTGACCCGGGTGTCAAGGGCGATACCGCTACGAACGTGACCAAGCCCGCTACGGTGGAAACCGGCGCGGAGATCAAGGTTCCGCTGTTCATCAACGAGGGCGAAAAGATCCAGATCGACACCCGTACGGGCGAATATCTGGGCCGTGTAAAGGGATAATTGTCATTGATTGAAAAGCTTACAGCTGGAAAGGAGATTTTACGATGACGCTTTCTGAAAAATCCGCATATCTCAAGGGCCTGATGGAGGGCATGAAGCTTGATACTGAATCCAACGAGGGCAAGCTGATCTCCGAGATCATCAACATGCTTCAGGATGTGGCAGAGAATGTTTCCGATCTGGAGGACGTGGTGGACTGCATTTCCGACGAGCTCGACTGCATCGAGGAGGATCTTGACAACATCGACGACTATCTGATGGACGACGATGATGACGAGTATGACGATGACGACTACGAGGATTACGACGAGGACGACGATTACGAGGATGCCGATGACGAATATGATTTCGGCGGCGAGACACTCTACGAGGTCAAGTGCCCGACGTGCGGCGAGGTCATCACGCTCGACGAGGATATGATCGATGAGGGCGCAACGACATGCCCGAACTGCGGAGAAGAACTTGAGTTCGACATGGACGAGGAAGAACCCGAGGATCAATAACCAGCAAAAGATTTGGCCCGCCGACGGCGGGCATACAGACAGGAGATGCCGCAGCCGCGGCATCTCCTTTACTTTGGACTTGACTCTGCAACAGTTATAGAGTTTATACTTTTCTCTGGAAAAGGAGGCAGCGATCCCATGGAACAAAATCTGACAACTGGCAGCGTGTTTCGCAATATCCTCCGTTTTTCGCTGCCCTATCTGTTTTCCTATTTTTTGCAGACGCTCTATGGCATGGCGGATCTGTTCATTGTCGGTCAATTCGAGGGTGTCGCAGCGACAACGGCGGTTTCAGTTGGCTCCCAGGTCATGCACATGCTGACGGTGATGCTTGTCGGACTGGCTATGGGTACGACAGTCACCATTGCACAGGCGGTCGGCGCAAATGATCGCGCCCACGCGGCGTCGTGCGTCGGAAATACAGTGACGCTTTTTCTTGGCATTTCTCTTGTGCTGACGGGGGTGCTGCTGGCGCTGGTTCGGCAGATTGCTGCGGTGATGTCCACGCCGGAGGCGGCAGTGGACGGCACGGTGCGGTACCTGACGATCTGCTTCATCGGGATCCCGTTTATCACGGCCTATAATATCATCAGCTCTATTTTCCGCGGCATGGGCGACTCCAAAAGCCCCATGTACTTTATTCTGGCGGCCTGCGTGGCCAACATTGTGCTCGATGATATATTTATGGGGGCGATGAAGCTTGGCCCGGCAGGGGCAGCGCTTGGAACTACGCTTGCCCAGGCGTTCAGCGTGGCGCTCTCCTTTGCGGTGATCCGGCGGAAGCATGCCATTGCAGTGTGCAGGGCAGATCTGAAGCCGCAGCGGGACAGAATGGGCGGCATTCTGCGGATCGGCGTACCGATTGCGGTGCAGGATGGGCTGATCCAGGTGGCGTTTATCGTTATCACGGTCATCGCCAACCGGCGTGGACTGACGGATGCAGCGGCGGTCGGGATTGTAGAAAAGGTGATCAGCTTTTTGTTCCTTGTGCCGTCGTCCATGCTCTCGACGGTTTCTGCACTCGGCGCGCAGAATTTTGGCGCCGGAAGGCCGGAGCGCGCCCGGCAGACGCTGGGTTATGCGATTTTGCTGGCAGCGGGATTCGGCCTGACTGTGGCGGTGCTGATTCAATTGATTGCGGAGCCGGTGGTTGGGCTGTTTGCAAAGGATCAGGACGTTGTGACTGCCGGCGGGCAGTATCTGCGCGGTTATATTTTCGACTGCTTCTTTGCCGGGATCCATTTCAGCTTCAGCGGGTATTTCTGCGCCTGCGGGAAATCCCAGCTGTCGTTTCTGCACAATTTTGCAGCGATTGTCCTGGTGCGTGTGCCGGGCGTATGGCTGATGTCAAGGCTGTATCCCGGAACGCTGCTGCCGATGGGGCTTGCGACGGCGGCGGGATCCCTGCTTTCTGTGCTTATCTGCGTTGCGGCCTACGCAGCCCTGCAGCGCAGACAAAGGACCGCGCAGATGGCAGAAGATATCATGGCAGAAGGGAAATAAAGTATATGTCCGGCAGCGTCAGCTGCCGGGCACTTTTGTATATCCATACAAAAAGCAGTGAATCCAATGGGATTCACTGCTGAAAGCACAGAAATATTTCACAAAAATGGACAGATACAATTGACAGGGAAGGAGAAAGCTGCTAGAATGTAATTCCATAATGCCTGTATAGGGCCATATGCAACCTTCACCTGTATCCATGGTGATTATAGCACTGTAAAAACCCGGATGCAAGCAACAGAATTAAGTTTTAAACAACGCGACCGTGCGTATCATACCGGCGGAACCAACTTACAGAAAGGCGTGATGTATTTCCATGGCGATCACAAAGGATGTCATGATGGGCAAGACGCTCCGAAAGAGCTTTGCCAAGCACGAGCAGATTCTTGAGCTGCCGAACATGCTCAAGATTCAGAAGGATTCCTATGAATGGTTCCTTCGCGAGGGCCTGCGCGAGGTCTTTCGTGATGTCGACACCATTACGGACTATACAGGAAATCTGGAGCTGAGCTTCCTGGACTATTCCATGAACGAGCCGCCCAAGTATTCTGTGGAGGAGTGCAAAGAGCGTGACGCTACCTACGCGAAGCCGATCAAGGTTCGCGTGCGCCTGCACAACAAGGAGACGGACGAGATCAAGGAGCAGGAGATCTTCATGGGCGACTTCCCGCTCATGACCAACGGCGGCACCTTTGTCATCAACGGCGCAGAGCGCGTCATCGTCTCGCAGATCGTCAGAAGCCCTGGCGTCTACTTCGGCGACGAGGTGGACAAGGCAGACCAGCACATCTATTCTGCAACGGTCATTCCCTACCGCGGTGCATGGCTGGAATATGAAACGGATTACAACAACGTATTCTGGGTCCGCATTGATAAAAACCGCAAGCTGCCCATCACGTGCCTGATCCGCGCGCTGGGCATCTCGACCGAAGGCCAGATCCTTGAGCTGTTCGGCGAGGATCCGCTGCTCAAGGCAACGCTTGACAAGGATCCGTGCAAAACGCGCGAGGAATCTCTGCTTGAGATCTACCGCCGCCTGCGTCCGGGCGAGCCGCCCACAGTCGAGAGCTCCGAGTCGTACCTTGACGCGCTGTTCTTTGACGCGCGCCGCTATGACGTGAGCAAGGTCGGCCGCTATAAATTCAACAAAAAGCTCGATATCTGGAGCCGGCTCAGCGGCCAGGTGCTGGCGCAGCCGGTCACCGATCCCATGACCGGTGAGATCATCGCCATGAACGGCGAGACGGTCACCCGCGAGAAGGCGCATGAGATTTCCCGCCGCGGCGTCAGCCGTGCGGTCATCAGCGTCGGCGAGCGTGAGGTCGTGGTGTTCTCCAACGGCATGGTCGACATGGCACAGTTCGTCGATTTTGACCCGGCACAGTACGGCATCAAGGAAAAGGTTTCGTTCAGCGTGCTGCGCGAAATGCTGGAGACGGTCCCGGCGGACGGCTGGGAGGAGGCCATTGAGGCCCGCCGCGATGAACTCATTCCGAAGCACATCACAAAGGATGATATCCTTGCCTCTATCAACTACCTGTGCTGCATGGTGCAGGGCGCAGGCACGAAGGACGACATTGACCATCTGGGCAACCGCCGTCTGCGCTGCGTGGGTGAGCTGCTGCAGAACCAGTTCCGCGTCGGCTTCACGCGTCTGGAGCGCGTGATCCGCGAGCGCATGACCATTCAGGATCTCGATGTCGTTACGCCGCAGAGCCTCATCAATATCCGGCCTGTCACGGCGGTCATCAAGGAGTTCTTTGGCTCCTCCCCGCTGTCGCAGTTCATGGACCAGAACAACCCTTTGGCAGAGCTGACGCACAAGCGCCGCCTGTCGGCACTTGGCCCGGGCGGTCTGTCGCGTGAGCGTGCATCGTTCGATGTCCGAGACATTCACTACACGCACTACGGCCGCATGTGCCCGATCGAGACGCCTGAAGGCCCGAACATCGGCCTGATTAACTATCTGGCCTCCTATGCCAAGATCAACGAGTACGGCTTCATCGAGGCACCGTTCCGCAAGATCGACAAGACAACCGGTCAGGTCACGGACATCGTGGAATACATGACCGCGGACGTCGAGGACGATTATTATATCGCGCAGGCAGCAGAGCCGCTGGATGAAAACCGCTGCTTTGTGAACCCGCGTGTCATCTGCCGTCACCGCGACGAGATTATCTCCGTTGAGCGCGAGATGATCGACTATATTGACGTTGCGCCGAACATGATGACCTCCATCGCGACTGCCTTTATCCCCTTCCTGGAGAACGACGACGCAAACCGCGCACTGATGGGCGCAAACATGCAGCGTCAGGCAGTGCCGCTGATGGTCACGGAGGCCCCGATTGTCGCCACCGGCATTGAGCACAAGTGCGCCGTTGATTCTGAGGTCTGCATCACGGCCAAGGGCCCCGGCGTTATCACAAGAGTCTCTGCCAACTCGGTCTCCGTCAGCTACGATGACGGCAACACGGCAGACTATAGCCTGACAAAATTCGCACGCTCCAACCAGGGCACCTGCATCAACCAGCGTCCGATCGTCACGGTCGGCGAGCGGGTCGAGGCAGGGCAGGTCATCGCAGATGGTCCTGCCTGCTCCCAGGGCGAGATTGCACTGGGCAAGAACGTGCTCATCGGCTTCATGACGTGGGAAGGCTACAACTATGAGGACGCCATCCTGCTCAACGAGCGTCTTGTCCGGGAGGACGTGTTCACCTCCATCCATATCGAGGAGTATGAGACGGAGTCCCGCGATACCAAGCTCGGCATGGAGGAAATCACGCGCGATATCCCGAATGTCGGCGAGGATACCCTGAAGGACCTCGATGAAAACGGTATCATCCGCATTGGCGCTGAGGTTACCTCCGGCGACTATCTGGTCGGCAAGGTCACGCCGAAGGGCGAGACGGAGCTGACCGCAGAAGAGCGCCTGCTGCGCGCCATCTTCGGCGAGAAGGCAAGAGAGGTCCGCGATTCGTCCCTGAAGGTTCCGCATGGCGAGGCCGGCATCATTGTCGATGTCAAGGTCTTTACGCGTGAGAATGGCGACGAGCTGGCTCCGGGCGTCAACAAGGTCGTCCGCGTATATATTGCACAGAAGAGAAAGATTTCCGTCGGCGATAAGATGGCGGGCCGTCACGGCAACAAGGGCGTCGTTTCCCGCATTCTGCCGCAGGAGGATATGCCGTTCCTGCCCGATGGTACGCCGCTGGATATCGTTCTGAACCCGCTGGGCGTGCCGTCTCGTATGAACATCGGACAGGTGCTGGAGGTCCATCTGGGCTACGCAGCGCATGCACTGGGCTGGAAGGTCGCGACGCCGATCTTCAACGGCGCAAACGAACGCGAGATCCGGGAGCTTCTCAAGCAGGGCGGCGTCGCAGAGGATGGCAAGACCGTTCTGTACGATGGCCGCACGGGCGAGCCGTTTGACCAGCGTGTCACGGTTGGCTACCCGTATTACCTCAAGCTCCACCATCTGGTCGACGATAAGATTCATGCGCGCTCGACCGGCCCGTACTCCCTCGTGACCCAGCAGCCTCTGGGCGGCAAGGCGCAGTTCGGCGGCCAGCGCTTCGGCGAGATGGAAGTTTGGGCGCTGGAAGCTTACGGCGCCGCCTATACCCTGCAGGAGATCCTGACCGTCAAGTCCGACGATATCACCGGCCGTGTCAAGACCTACGAGGCGATCGTCAAGGGTCACAACGTACCGCAGCCGGGCGTTCCGGAATCCTTCAAGGTACTCACCAAGGAGCTGCAGGCTCTGTGTCTGGATATTCAGGTTCTGGACGAGAACATGGAAGTGATCGAGCTGTCTGAGGACGACGACGAGGAGACCGCTGAGTACACCCGTCCGATGGAGCAGGCTGTCTCCGGTGCGGATGACGAGTTCACCGCAGCAGGCTTCGGCATCAACGATGCCGAGGAAGGCGACACCGATCTCTTTGCACTGGATAACCCCGCCGAAGACGGAGACGATGCCGGAGATGATTTCGACGATCTGGGCGAATAAGCCGCATAAGACCGAAAATCATCTGTGAATAGGGAAGGAGCATCTTAATAATATATGGGATATCATACGTTTAACGCCATCAAGATCGGTCTGGCGTCCCCCGACCTGATCCGCGAATGGTCCTACGGTGAAGTTAAAAAGCCCGAAACCATCAACTACCGCACGCTCAAGCCGGAACGCGACGGCCTGTTCTGCGAGCGTATCTTTGGCCCAACCAAGGACTGGGAGTGCCACTGCGGCAAGTACAAGAAGGTCCGCTTCAAGGGCAAGATCTGCGACAAGTGCGGCGTTGAGGTCACCAAGGCCAAGGTCCGCCGCGAGCGCATGGGCCACATTGAGCTGGCAGCGCCGGTATCGCACATCTGGTACTTCAAGGGCATCCCGTCCCGCATGGGCCTGATTCTGGATATCAGCCCGCGTGTACTGGAGAAGGTCCTGTACTTTGCAAACTATATTGTAATCGATCCGGGCGACACGCCGCTGATGAAGAAGCAGATCCTGACCGAGGCTGAGTACCGCGACATGCGTGAAAAGTACGACGAGGACTTCCGTGCCGGCATGGGCGCGGAGTCCATCAAGGAGCTGCTCGCGGAGCTGGATCTCGACCAGCTCTCCAAGGAGCTGACCGCAGAGCTGCGTGAGGCTTCCGGCCAGAAGCGCCTGCGCATCATCAAGCGACTGGAGGTTGTTGAATCCTTCCGTCTGTCGCACAACCGCCCGGAGTGGATGATCATGGACGTTGTTCCGGTCATCCCGCCGGAAATCCGCCCGATGGTACAGCTGGACGGCGGTCGCTTCGCAACGAGCGACCTGAACGACCTGTACCGCCGCGTCATCAACCGCAACAACCGCCTCAAGCGCCTGCTCGAGCTGGGTGCGCCGGACATCATCGTGCGCAACGAGAAGCGCATGCTGCAGGAGGCTGTTGACGCCCTGATCGATAACGGCCGCCGCGGCCGCCCGGTCACCGGCCCGAACAACCGTGCGCTCAAGTCCCTGTCCGACATGCTGAAGGGCAAGCAGGGCCGTTTCCGTCAGAACCTGCTCGGCAAGCGAGTTGACTACTCCGGCCGTTCGGTTATCGTCGTAGGCCCGGACCTGAAGATCTATCAGTGCGGTCTGCCGAAGGAAATGGCACTCGAGCTGTTCAAGCCGTTCGTTATGAAGAAGCTGGTTGAGGACGGCACCGCACAGAACATCAAGTCTGCCAAGAAGATGGTAGAGCGCGCAAAGCCCGAGGTATGGGACGTGCTCGAGGGCATCATCAAGGGTCATCCGGTTATGCTGAACCGTGCACCGACCCTGCACCGTCTGGGCATTCAGGCGTTCGAGCCGGTCCTCGTAGAAGGCCGTGCGATCCGCCTGCATCCGCTGGTATGTACCGCATTCAACGCCGACTTCGACGGCGACCAGATGGCAGTTCACGTTCCGCTGTCCGC
>CAKUAM010000038.1 GCA_934636305.1 uncultured Oscillospiraceae bacterium | reverse complement strand
AGCTTTGATTCCGACGAGGGTCCGGGGGAAATCAGAATCCCCTCAGGCTCCAAACCGCAAACCAGCGAAGCGTTTGCAGTTTGGAAAGGAAGAAGCGTGCACAGAGGATAAGAGCCATCGCTTTGCGGTGGCTCGTTCTGGCGTGGCCGCTTCTGACGCGCCGCCGGAGGCTGTACAGGATCGGAAATCACAGAAATGCCCCGTCCGGTGCAGGGGATTTCTGACACGTCGAAACATCTGTTTCCTGCAAAAAAGAGCGGCTGCCGAGGCAGCCGCTCTTTTGCAGAAGCAATGTGTTGTTTTCTCTTAGTTCAGCTCGGTGATGCCGTCGATTCTCAGCGTGAAGGACGGAGCGGCCTGATAGTAAGACTCATGGTAGTAGCCGTCGAAGATTGCCTCGTCAGCATCTGCAACAAAGTCGCCGTCGGTATCGGTTGCGAAGGCCTGATCGACCTGTTCGCCGCCGACGGTGAACGTGGTGGTGTCAAAGACATGCAGGCTGCCGTCCTTGATGGCTGCGATGACTTCGTCAACCTTCTCCTGTGTGCCGGGCGCGCAGGAAGCGCCGAGCGGAGTGATCTTGACTGCGTCAGCCTCGTAGCCCTGGCACCAGTTGGTGTCGAAGGACTTGCCTTCCATGACGGAACGGAATGCATATTCATAGTAAACTTCCCAAACGTTGGTCGGGGAGGTCAGAGCGGCGTTCGGAGCCACTGCGAGCATATCGACGTTGTAGCCGACGCAGTAGACTGTGGTGCCTGCAGCAAGCGCTTCCTCGCAAGCGGACGGAGCGCCGGTGGAGTCAGCATGCTGGCTGATGATGATGCAGCCGTCAGCAATCAGCGCCTTGGCAGCCTCGTTCTCAGCGGTGATGTTGAACCAGGAGTTGGTGTACTGGACTTCCATGGCAACGTCCTTGACAATGCTCTGGACGCCAAGGAAGAATGCGGTGTAGCCGGAGACAACCTCTGCATACGGATAAGCGCCGACGTAGCCGATCTTGATCTTGCCGTCTGCGTCCTTGTTCTTATCCTCAACCTTGCCTTCGTCGATAAGCTGCTGCAGCTTCATGCCTGCAACAACACCGCCGACGTAGCGGGCTTCATAGATGCCGGTGAATGCGTTGTGGAAGTTGTCAAGGCCATCGGCTCTGGCAGTGTCGCCGGTCATAGCAACAAACTGCACATCGGGATATTCCTCAGCTGCCTGACGGCAGAAGGACTGATGGCCATAGGAGTTGGTGATAACGAGCTGGCAGCCCTGATCGACACAGTCAACAGCGGCGTCATAGCAAGCCTCGTCCTCGCCGATGGAATACTTCCAGACGATATTGCTTTCGTCCAGGCCAAGAGCCTTGAAGGCCTCCTGGATGCCGACGATATGCGAGTAGGTGTAGCCCTCGTTCTCGTCGCCGATGAGAATCGCACCAACCTTGAGATCCGTGCCGGCAGCGTCAGCAGCGGGCTCTGCCGTGTCGTCAGCGGCGGGCGTTTCTTCCTCGTCAGCAGCCGGCGTCTCGGTGGTCGTATCGGGTGTGGTGGTGTCCGTGGTCGTGGTAGTCGTATCCTTTGAGCTGGATGCACAGGCGACCAGCGCAAAGACCATAACTACAGCGAGAAGCAGCGCGATGATCTTTTTCATACGTTCGTTCCTCCTAAAAATTTTTGTGGCTTACGCCACAACTGCGCCAGACGGGAAACCCGTCCAGCTAAACGGATGCCCATATTTTAATCGATTCTGCTCAAAAAAGCAACCGTTTTTTTCCGGTTTCCTGTGCGCATTTGTACAAAAAGTATATTGTTGCCTGAAAGATTTTTTGGTTTTTTACGTCTTTGTCAGAAATGTGAAAATCAAACTTGCGGATTTCGTAAAGAACGCCCACAAACATAAGTAGAAATTCTATAGGATATTATGATATGATATTTTAGTTGGCACGCGGAGCTATGCCCCGCAGAACGCGCAAAGGAGCTATGAAACGTGGAAAAACACAGTACATATCCATATGTTGTAAAGGGCGATATCTGCTTCAGCCGGAGCATGGACGAGCTTGTCTGTCTGGAAAACGGCTATCTTGTGGTGGAGGACGGCCTTGTCACGCAGGCGCTGCCGACGCTGCCGGAGCGCTATCAGGCACTGCCGCTTCTGGATTACAGCGGGCGGCTCATTTTCCCGGGCATGTCCGATCTGCACATCCACGCACCGCAGTTTTCCTTCCGCGGTCTTGGCATGGATATGGAGCTTCTGGAATGGCTCAATACCTATACCTTCCCGGAAGAATCGAAATACAAAGAGCTGGACTATGCAGAAAAGGCCTACAGCAGCTTTGTGCGCCATCTGCTGCACAGCACGACCACGCGCGCCGGCATTTTTGCCACCATTCATGTCCCCGCGACAGAGCTTCTCATGCAGAAGCTCGACGACGCCGGGCTGTACTGCTATGTCGGCAAGGTGAACATGAACCGCAATTCGCCGGTCTATCTGCGCGAAATCTCAACCAATCAGGCGCTGCGCGACACCGCGCGCTGGCTGGAGGAAACGAAATCACGCTATCACACTGTCCGGCCGATTCTCACGCCGCGCTTTATCCCGTCGTGTACCGACGATCTCATGTATGGTCTGGCGCGGCTGCGCGAAACCTATGACGTACCGGTGCAGAGCCACCTGTCGGAGAACTATTCCGAAATTGCCTGGATCCGGGAGCTGTGTCCGCGGTCGAAGAATTACGGCGACGCATACGACCAGTTTGGCCTTTTCGGCGGCCACTACCCGTGCATCATGGCGCACTGCGTGCATTCCGACGAGAATGAGCAGGCGCTCATGAAGAAAAACGGTGTTTTCATCGCCCACTCACCGGAATCAAACATGAATCTTGCCTCCGGTGTGGCGCCCATCAGCAAATTCCTCGATAACGGGCTGCAGGTCGGCCTTGCCACCGATGTTGCCGGCGGCAGCCACGAAAGCATGCTGCATGCCATCACGCACGCCATCCAGGCCTCCAAGCTCCGCTGGCGGCTGTATGACGAGACGGTGAAGCCGCTGTCTTTTGAACGCGCGTTTTATCTCGCCACCATGGGCGGCGGTGCCTTCTTCGGCAAGGTCGGCAGCTTCCTGCCCGGCTACGCGTTTGACGCTGTCGTGCTTGACGACACGACGCTTGACCACCCGCAGCAGCTTTCTGTCCGGGCCAGACTGGAGCGTGCGGCCTATCTGGCCGATGACCGCAATCTCGCCGCAAAATTCGTCGCAGGCAAAAAAATTCTCTGAGCCGTTGACAAACCGCTCTGTCTTTTGTAAAATACGCACGCAATTGCATAGCGGATGCCGCCCTGCGGCATCCGCAGACAGTTCGTAACCATCCTGTCTTTAAATAAAACTAGGGAACGGATGGGTGCGTTGCGCCCATTTTTTTATCCCTCCGGCAATTGCAGAAGGAGGAAAACAAATGAAAAAACTCACCACCCGCCAGATTGCGCTCAGCGGCATTGTTGCCGGTCTGTATGCCGCAATCACCATCCTGACCGCATCGTTCGCCTACGGCAACATCCAGTTCCGTATTGCCGATGCGCTGTGCACGCTTGTCGTGCTGGAACCTTCGCTCACCATCGGACTGACGCTTGGCTGCCTGATTGCGAACATCTTCTCCACGGTTTCGGCGCTCGACATCATCATCGGTACCGCCGCAACGCTTCTTGGCTGCCTGCTGGCTGCCGGCATCAAGAAGCACGCATGGCTTGTTCCGGTTCCGATTGCGCTGGCCAATGCCGTGCTGGTCGGTGCCATGCTGGCATTTGTGTATATGCCGGAGGCACTTCTGCAGGGCTTTGTTGTGTTCGGCGGCGAGGTGCTTGCCGGCGAAGTTGCAGTTTTGTACGTTCTTGGCGTGCCGCTGCTTCTGTTTGTGAAAAAGTCCAACCTGCTGCCCAGGCTGCTGCGCGGAAAAAATTCCTGAACAGACTTTTTCGTTTTGTCTGTGGAGAACGGTTCATACCTTCTTTCTCGCTTCTGCATCAGAAGCGGCAGCACCACTGGCCGGGTCTGCATCGCAGAAGCCGCTTTGGTTTTCCCGGATCTTTCCTGCGCAGGTCGTTAGACCAATGCAAATCCGTACTGCATAACAAATTTTGTTGGCAGTACGGATTTTCTGCAGCAATTGAACCGTAGCTGCTTCCATATTCGGTACCGAAATGACGGGCGGCGCGTAGTCAGACTCCGGCGAGGTGAGGCGATCTCGTGCGATATGTGCTTTGCCAAATCTGTTTGTTGCCTGAATGCAGATGCAGATTGCACCAACCGCGTCCCCAAGCGTCCCTCTCCCCCATCTTTTCCCGCAACCAACCAGCGACTGTCGCTGGTTGGAAAGGAAGAAGCAAGCACAGCGGACAAGAGGCGTCGTTTACGGCGGCTCGTTCTGTTGTGCACGCTTCTGACGCGCCGCCGCAGACATAATAATCCCCCGGTGTGCGCCATGCACACCGGGGGACATTTTATACAAGAAAGAACTCCAGAATCAGCACAACTGCGCAGCAGCCGACTGCAACCTGGAACAGATTTGCGCCGAACCAGGCCGCGGCAATACCCAGGATGAGCGCCGCAAGCCCCGCAATGGGCGAACTTGTCGCCTGCAGAATCGACGGGAAGGTCATCACCGCCAGCGTCACATACGGCACATAGTACAAAAATGAGCGCAAAAAGCGGTTTTTAATCGGCTTGCGGATGAGCGTCAGCGGCAGCTCCCGAATCAGGAACGACACGCCTGCGCAGACAAGAATATATAGATAAATTTTACTGTTCATGTTCATCCGCCTCCTGCTCATCGTCCTTTACCGGGAACAGCAGCGCCGCTGCCGATGCAATCACAATCGTCAGGATGATGGTTCGCGTGCCGTCGGAGAGCATCTTGATCCCCGGCAGGACAGCCGCCAGCCCGCTGGCCGCAAAGCTCACCAGCACAAAGATACCCACGATTTTGTTTTTCCGCGACGGCGGAATGATGATGGCAAGGAACATGCCGAACAGCGCCACGGAGAGTGCGCTCACAAGTCTTGCCGGCAGGATGCTGCCCGCCGTGACGCCCAGCGCCGTACCGAGCGCCCAGCCCGGGATCGCCGGAATAAATGCACCATAGGAATAGAGCGGATCGAGATAGCCTGGTCTGGCAATGGCAATGCCGAACAGTTCGTCCGTCACGTCAAAGCCGACAAGCAGCCTGTGAATCAGCGGTGTGTCCGGCGAAAAACGCTGGCTGAGTGAGCAGCTCATCAGCAGATACCGCGCATTGGTAATCAGCGTGATGATTGCCATCTCCAGAAAGCCGCTGTCCGCGGCAATAACGGTAAAGGCCGCGTATTCCCCGGCAGATGCATTATTGAGCAGGCTCATAAGAAAGCCCTGAAACGCGTTCAGACCGGCATTTCGCGCAGCAATCCCCAGTGAAAACGACACCGCCAGATACCCGAGGCCAATCGGCAGTCCGTCACGGATGCCGGCCAGCAGGGTTTTCCGGCGGGATGCCCGAGTTGCAGTGTCCATTTCTGATTCCTCCAATTCCCGACTATATGTCGGGAATTTAACTTGTACCACAGGCAATTTGGAATGTCAAGTCGTCTCAGCACATTGACGAAATAAAGCAAATTTTGCTGCTTTTCTTCTGTAACGTGTCCGTTAAACGATTGCAGATGTTCACGATTTTTGCCAGATTTCTTGACTATCCTTCCTGGATCTGATATAGTGATGTAGCGTTTTATACTGTTACAATTTAAATGCAAGAAAGAGAGCGTATTCATGGAACGAGAACGACTCGGCTCCCGGTTGGGATTCATTCTGCTTTCCGCCGGCTGTGCAATCGGCTGCGGCAACGTGTGGAAGTTCCCGTGGATGTGCGGCCAGTATGGCGGCGGCGGCTTTGTGCTCATTTATGCGCTGTGTCTGCTGCTGCTCGGTCTGCCTGCCATCACAATGGAATTTGCCGTTGGACGCGCCGCGCAGGCAAGCCCGATCCGCATGTATCAGAAGCTGGAAAAGCCCGGCCAGAAGTGGCACATCCACGGCTATGTTGCCTTTTTCGGCAATGTAGCGCTCATGGCGTTCTACACGGTGGTCACCGGCTGGATCATCTATTACTTTGTAAAGTTCCTGACCGGCCAAACCGCGGAGCTCGGCTTTGTCTCCATGATCCAGAATCCAAGTGTCAATGTGATCTATCTGGCGGTTACCGTCGTTGTTGCATTCGGCATTTTGTGTTTCCATCTGCAGGGCGGTCTGGAGCGTATTTCCAAGTATATGATGGTGCTGCTGCTTATTTTGATGGTTGTGCTCGCCGTCCACAGCTTCACACTGCCCGGCGCAGCAGAGGGACTGAAGTTCTATCTGGTTCCCGATTTCTCCAAGATCAACGGCACGGTGATCGTCGGCGCTATGAACCAGGCCTTCTTCACACTTTCCACCGGCATGGGCGGCATGGCCATCTTCGGCAGCTATATCGGCAAGGAGCATTCGCTGCTCGGTGAGTCGGTCAATGTCATTGTGCTTGACAGCTTTGTCGCGATCGTTGCCGGGCTTATCATGTTCCCGGCCTGCTTCACCTACGGGCTGGAGGTCGGCGCGGGCCCGAGCCTGCTGTTTGACACCATGGCCTCCGTATTTGCGCATATGGCCGGCGGCCGCTGGTGGGGCGCGCTGTTTTTCTTGTTCATGGTGTTCGCTGCGCTGTCCACAGTTCTTGCCGTATGCGAGAATATTCTCGCCATGGTGCGCGAAATGACCGGCTGGAAACGCCCGCTCGGCTGCGCGGTCTGCGCGGTTGGTGTGTTTGTGCTGGCGCTGACCACGGCACTGGGCTACAGCAAGCTCCATTTCCAGCCCTTCGCTGCAGGCACAGCCTGGCTGGATTTCTGGGACTTCCTCGTATCCAACAACATTCTGCCTCTCGGCTCTCTGGTGCTGGCGCTGTTCTGCTGCAACCGGTTCGGCTGGGGCTGGGACAATTTTGTTGCTGAGGCCAATGCCGGCAAGGGCCTGAAGGTGAAGCCGTGGATGCGGCCAATCTTCCGCTATTTTGTCCCGGCAGCCATTATCTTCATCTATATTTATGGCATGGTCACCTTCCAGTGGAAATAAGTTCTGCATACGCTTCCCCATCCCGGGTTCTTCCCGGGATGGGGCTGTTTTTCTGTGCACGATCGCCATTTTTGCATCAAGCAGCCGGCCGCCCGCTGATTTTTGCTGCCGGAGGACTTTGTTTTTCTTTATAATCTTGACTTTTTTACGCGAAATGATATTATTGTATCAAAATATAATGATATCATTCGTATTATAAAAGGAGGTGCGGTTTGTTGAGCGATCGAAGCAAACAGGTGCAGTTCAGAATGCCGGATGAGCTGCATGCCGAATTAAAAGCAGCACTGGCATACGATAGAAGCAGCTTTGCGGATTTTTTTAACAAGGCTGCTGAGGATTACCTGTCAAATCGCAAAGCTGGGAACCAGAAAGAATCCAATGGCAAAAATGGGGGAACACAAGATGGCTAATACGAAAGTAATTGTAATTCCCGAAGGGAAGATCTGTGACTATATCGACGGGAAATTTCGTAACGATACTCCGGAGGAGTATGTGCGTCAGACCATTGAAAAAAGGCTTGTGAATGAACATAAATATGCGCCGAAGCAGATCCGGATTGAATACACCCTTCAGCTTGGCTCGAAAAAGCCCCGTACAGACATTGCCATTTTTGATAAGAATTGTACTGCGCAGACGCAGGAAAATATTAAAATCATCATTGAGTGCAAAAAGGAGGCTGTTGAGGCCCGTAATGCTAAGGATGGCGTTGAGCAGCTAAAATCGTATATGTCTGCTTGCCCAAACTGCGAGTGGGGCATGTGGACAAATGGCCGCCAGAAGGAAGTCTATCATAAATACGTTAACGACAAAGGCCAAATAGACTTCATGGATTATAACGACATTCCTTCAGCTGACGGTAATCTTGACGATATTAATCGGCCTAAGCGCACAACGCTGAAAAATGCTTATGATGATAACCTGCTGTTCACGTTCAAAACCTGCCATAATCATATCTACGTAAATGATGGCCTGCAGAAACAGCCTGCCTTTTTTGAATTGCTGAAGGTTATCTTCTGCAAAATCGAGGACGAACGCAACATTACAAAGCCGCTGGAGTTCTATGCAACCTCGGAGGAACGTTCCAATCCCGATGGCCAGCTTACTGTCAAAAAACGCATCTCCAAAATCTTCGAGCAAGTCAAAAAGAAGAAAAAATATAAGCAGATTTTTGACGCAAACGATGAAATCAAGCTGTCTGCCCGCAGCTTGGCCTATATCGTCAGTGAACTGCAGAAGTACAGCTTGCTCAATACCAATATCGACATCAAGGGGAAGGCATACGAAGAAATCGTTGGTGCCAACCTGCGCGGTGACAGAGGGGAGTTCTTCACGCCCAGAAATGTCATGAAAATGGTTGTCGAAATGATCAACCCCGGTATCGATGAAAAAGTTTTGGATAGTTCCTGCGGCACCGGCGGCTTTCTTGTGATCGCTATGACGCATGTCATCGAAAAGCTTGAAAAGCAATTTGAGGCTGAGCTCGGTATGCCGAAAAATGAGTGGGGCAACGAAGCAATCAGTGCGTTCAGAGACCGCATTTCGGATATGGCAAAAACGAATTATTTCGGATTTGATATCAACCCGGATCTCGTCAAGGCAACGAAGATGAATATGGTCATGAACAACGACGGAAGCGGCAACATCCTGCAGGCTAACTCGCTGCTGCCGCCGCACGAATGGACAGAGGATTTCCGTTCAAATTTGGCAGAAGCCTTGGGCATTGACAAATCCACCATCCGCAACCACAAGACAATCGAGTTCTTCGATGTAATCGTGACGAATCCTCCGTTTGGCAGCAAGATTCCAATCAAAGACAAAGCTATTTTGGAGCAATTTGAATTGGCACATGTCTGGGAAAACGATAAGAAAACCAACACATGGACCATGACGGATCACCTGCAGGCATCCGTCCCACCGGAAATTCTGTTTGTGGAGCGCTGTACGCAGTTTCTTGTTCCTGGCGGACGTATGGGGATCGTTCTCCCTGATAATATTCTCGGTGCGCCAGGTCTTGGATATATCCGGGAATGGCTGATTCGGAACCACAGAATCATTGCCAGTATAGACCTTCACGTGGATACCTTCCAGCCGAGAAACGGCACGCAGACCTCGGTGCTGTTCCTGCAAAAGAAAACACAGGAGCAGAAAGATATCGAGGAAAAGAGCGGTGCAATGGCTGACTATAATATTTTCATGGCCATGGTAGAAAAGGTTGGTCACGATAAACGTGGGAATCCTACATTTAAGCGGGATAAAGAAGGAAACGAAATCCTTGTTTCTGATACCAACAGCGCTCCTGCAGCCGGTACAGCTGACGAATACGATCATACTGTGTCTCATGAGCAAAAGAGAAAGATTGAGGACGATCAAACTCCGGATGTTCCAACCATCTTCGCAGAATGGAAAGGAAAGGAGGGGTTGGCGTGGTAAATGATCCTCCGGCATATCAAACTGCCGCAGCTCCTGCGGATGAAATTATAATTGATGAGTCACCCGTTAAGTGGTGCACGGTATCGCTTTCAGAAATCGTCAAAAGAGGGAAACGTTTAGAGGCCAGTGTCTACGATATCGAAGCAAAGCAGGCGCGAGAGATCATTGCAGCCGGCAAATACCCGCTTACAACTCTTGGCGGTACAGACGGAATGACAACGTCTTACACCGGCGCACGGTTCAAGCGAATTTGGGTTGAAAAATCCGATTACCCCATTTATCAGCCTTCAACCATCATGGATATCAAGCCATCTCCAGATGGGTACATTTCTGCCGTAACCAACACAGACATTGATGCATTGCGCGTATCTAAGGGGCAGGTTCTCATGACCTGTTCCGGTACAATCGGAAAGGTGTCTTTTGTTTCGGATACGTTGGATACCTTGATTTTCAGCCATGATCTTCTGCGCATAAAATGTAAAAAGCCAAGTGATGCAGGGTATGTATATACATATTTAAAAAGCAAGGTTGGAAATAAAATCGTGTTGACAAACAGCTATGGCGCCGTGATAACACATATTGAGCCTGAGCATCTTGCAACAGTCCCGATTCCGGATGCACCGAAATCGATAAAAAATAAGATTGGCGACCTTATTGTTCGCTCATATGCTCTGCGGGATGAATCGAACACACTCATTGACGAAGCGACTAAACTGCTGATCGAAGAACTGAAGCTGCCTGCGATTGAGGATTTTGAAGTAAACTGCTTTAAAAAGGATGCACCAGTTGAAACATTTAACGTGAAATTAAGCGAGATGAACTATCGTTTGGAAGCGTCTTACCACGTTCCGATTGTCGATGCAATCATAAAGCACCTTAAACAGTATGCCGCTGAGGTTACAATCGTTGGGGATAAGCGAATCAGCAAGCAGGTCTTTTTGCCGGGGCGATTTAAGCGAGTATATGTCGGGGAAGGGTACGGACGGGCATTTTTTGGCGGAAAGCAGCTATTCGAACTTGACCCCTCAAATACAAAATTTTTATCCATTTCCAAGCACGACAAACGGATGAAAGAGGAACTTGAACTCAAGGAAAACTTGATTCTAATTACAAGAAGCGGAACTGTAGGAAAAACTGTACTCGTCCCCAAGCATTGGGAAAACTGGGTTGCAAGCGAAGACGTATTGCGCATTTCTCCTGCCAGCAAAGAAATCGCAGGGTATCTTTATATTTATCTGCTGTCAGACTACGGCGCAAAGCTTGTCGATCGATGCGCATATGGTTCCGTTATCTCACATATTGATGACACACATATTTATAATTTACCTGTGCCTCTGCTTAAAAATTCTGAGATTCAGCAAAGAATCAACGACCTCGCGCTTGAGGCCAATCAAAAACGCTGTGAGGCCTATCATCTAGAACAAGAGGCGCTGGAAATTATGGACAAAGACGTTATTTATGCGACGTGAGGCGAGTCAGGATGTCAGAACGCAAGGCCCGGATAGATGCTATTGATATCGCAAATTTTAAAAAATGCAAGACCTATATGGAGTGAAACGACGATGACAAAAGTGCTTTTTATTTGCCACGGCAATATCTGCCGCAGCCCGATGGCAGAGTTTATTTTCCGCGACCTGGCACAGAAGGCCGGCGTGTCGGACCAGCTGGAAATTGCCTCTGCAGCGACCAGCCGCGAGGAGCTCGGCAGCCCGATCTATCCGCCTGCGCAGCGGCAGCTGCGCGCGCACAAGGTCTGGTTTGACGATCATCGTGCGCGGCAGCTGACGCGTGACGATTATGCACGGTTTGATCTGCTGATTGGCATGGACAGTGCCAACCTGCGGGATATGCGCCGTATCTGCGGCGGCGATCCCGAGGGCAAGCTGCATCTGCTGCTGAACTATACGGGTCATCCGCGCGACGTTGCCGACCCATGGTACACGGATGATTTTGATACCGCGTGGCGCGATATTGAGGCCGGCTGCCGCGCACTGCTGCAAACAATACTTGCAGAATAATCATTCTCTCAAAGCCGGAGGCATATATATTGGGGATACTGCAAAACGCGGGGCGATTGCCCCGCGTTTTATGTATTATGCTTCTAACAAGTAGCTCAGTCCCAGCAAAATATACAGCGGCCCGAAGCAGAACGCCATGAACAGCTCCTTGCGCGGCACCTGCTTGCGCAGGCAATCCGTCATCACAAGAATTTCCAGCAAATATGCCGCTGCGCCGCAGAAATACGCAATCGCACGCAGCAGCTTATGGATCTGCGGCAGCACAAAGGACGCCAGAAACAGCAGCGCCGCCACGCCAGCCATGACATTGCGCACATATAAAAAGACATGATCGAGCTTCCGGTGCTGCGCGTTTTCCGGCAGCTCCTCATCGATGGTCGGTGTATGTTTTTCCTTTTGCATATGCTCCCCTTCCCTACTCTCTGACAGGGAGTATATCAAAAAGTCCATGCGATTTCTAGTCCTTCGGGAAAATCACCGCCTGCCGCGATTGGATCTCCATCCGCTCCCCCGTCATGGGATGCGGAAATTCCAGCCGGACGGCGCACAGCTGCTGCGTAAAAAGACCGTGCGCGTCAGAATAGGCCCTCGCCGCCGGCGCGGTATACTGCGGATCGCCAAGGATGGGAAATCCGGACACCTGACAATGCAGCCGCAGCTGGTGCGTGCGCCCGGTAACAGGATGCATCTGCAGAAGCGCCGTCCTTTCCGCGCGCTCGAGCACACGGTACTGTGTCACGGCGGCCTGCCCGCGCGCGTCAACAATACGGATGAGATTCCCGCCGCCAATCTTATAGACCGGCAGATCAATCTCGCCGGCCTGCTGCTCCGGCGCGCCGAACACTGCGGCCTGATAGGTCTTTTGGATCTGCCGCTCACGCAGCATCCGGCAGAACAGGTCATGCACATTTGCATTCTTCGCCACCAGCACCACGCCAAATGTATCACGGTCAAGCCGCGTCACCGGATGCACGCCGGCGCTGCCGCCCGCGCGCTGCAAATGGTACAGCACCCCATTGGCAAGCGTCCCGCAGTTTTTCTGCGGCGATGGATGCACCAGCATTCCCGCCGGCTTATCCACCGCCAGAAACGCCTCGTCCTCATATAGAATATCCAGTGCCATCGGCTCCGGATCAAACCCCTCTGTTTTTTCCTCTATGACGACACGCAGCGCGTCGCCCGGCTGCACCAAACAGTCCGTATGGGCCGGACTGCCGTTCACAAACAGCGCATTCTGCCATTTGAGCTTCTTCACCAGACCGGCCGACAGCCGGAACTCCCGCCGCAAAATGGACAGGAGCTTCGCCTGCCGCGCAGCCGTCTGCTCCAGAATCACGACTCTCCCCCCTTTTTGCGTCTATTATACAGAATCATCCCTCCCGCTGCAAGCCGGAATGATCCCACAGCTGCTTGAGAAGCATCGCCGCGATGGGAAACACAATCATCCCGCCCACGCCGAGCAGACGATAGCCCGTATACAGAGCCAGCAGCGTCAGAACCGGGTTCAGCCCCACCTGCCTGCCGACAAGGCGCGGCTCAAGCGTCTGGCGGCTGAGCGCCGCCACGCCGTACAAGATGACAAGCCCTATCCCAAGCCGCGTCTGCCCCCGCAAAAACATCACCACCGCCCACGGAATCAGGATCGTCCCCGTGCCGAACACCGGCAGCGCATCGACCACTGTGATGATAAGTGCCGCCAGAACGGGATAGCGCACGCGCAAAATGAGCAGCCCTGCTGTCAAAATCAGCAGCGTCACGCCCATGAGCTTCAGCTGCGCATGCAGCCATGCCCCCAGTGTCACACGCACATGGCCCGCCAGTGTCTGCAGCTTTTTTCCCCACTCCGGCTTTACCACGCGCCGCAGCCAGCCGCGGATGGCAGGCAGCTCCCCGGAAAACAGGAAGCTGGACAGGATTGCCGTTATCACAAATAGGACCGCATCCGGCAACTTGCCCAAAAATCCGGACGCCCACGAAAACACCGCATCATACAGCTTCGTGCCAATCCCCGCGCCGCTTTTAAAAAACGATTCCACGCCTGTCCGAAGCCCTGTGCCAAGTCCGTCCGGCAGCTTCTCCGCCAGCGAGATAAGCCTTTGCTTCACCTGCAGGAGCGGTCTGCTCAGCCCCAGCGCCAGCTGCGGCAGCTCCCGTGCAAAGCCCGCCGCCTCCGTACACAGCAGCCGGCACAGCAAAAAAAGCGCCCCGAGCAGCAGCGTATACAGCCCCAGCACACACACAGCCGAAGCCAGCGCCCGCGGAAGCCGCGTCCGGCTCTGCAGAAAGGCCACCGGCTTTTCCGCCAGCATGCATACACCAAGCCCAATCAGAAAAGGCAGCACAACCGGCAAAATCAGCGCGCCGAAGATCCACGCGCCTGCAAGCACGCCCAGAACCAATAAAATTGTCCGAAAAATTTTCCTTCCCTTCACGCTCTGCACCCCCCTTATCACGAGTTTTCCCTCCCAGATCTCATACATGAAATTTTGTACTTGCAATTTCCAGTCACGTGGTGTATATTGAAGTCTGCTTAGAGACACTTGCTTTCGAGCTGTGGACAATTGTTGAGGTAATTTATTATGGAACAAACACCGAAATACTATATTGTAGAGGCCTCCGCGCTGCCCGAAATTTTCCAGAAGGTTGCAGAGGCCAAGCGGATGCTGGAAACCGGCGAAACCGACAAGGTCAACGTCGCAGCGCAGGCAGTCGGCATCAGCCGCAGCGCCTTTTACAAATACCGCGACTCCATTGCACCGTTCCAGAATCTGATGGCGGGCCGGATTATCACCTATCAGATCATGCTCAAGGATAAGGCCGGTATTCTCTCCGAGATACTGTCTATTTTTGCCAGCTGTGGTGCAAATATACTGACCATCAACCAATCTATCCCTACAGGCGGCCGCGCCATGGTCACAATCTCCGCAGAGACGGGCAGTCTCAACTGCACCATCGAAGCACTGACACAAAAGATTTCAGAAAGGAAGGGCGTAGTCAAGGCTGACTGCGTCGCAGGCTGATATGCATTCATTTCAATATTACGTGCCGACCGAAATCGTATTCGGCCAGGATTCTCTGGAAAAGCTCCCGGAACTGCTTGCCAAGCGGAGCATCTCACGCGTGCTTGTCGTTTACGGCGGCTCCAGCGCGAAAAAGAGCGGTCTGCTTGACCGCGTGAGCGCCATTTTGTTCAAGGCCAACGTCAGCTTTGAAACGCTCGGCGGCGTCCAGCCGAACCCGCGCGTGGCGCTTGCACGTGAGGGTGTCCGGCTGGCGCTCAAGTTCCGCGCGGAGCTGATTCTCGCTGTCGGCGGCGGCAGCGTCATCGACACCTGCAAGGCCATCGCCCACGGTGCAGCCAACCCGGAAACGGATATCTGGGAGTTCTGGAAAAAGCGCGCTGTCGTCACAAAATCCCTGCCGGTCGGCGTCATTCTGACCATTCCGGCTGCCGGCAGCGAAACAAGCGACTCTGCCGTACTGACAAATGCGGAGGCTGGAGAAAAGCGCGGCCTCAACACCGACTTCAACCGCCCGTCCTTTGCCATTCTCGATCCCACGCTTGCCGCCACGCTGCCATCCCATCAGGTAGCCTGCGGTGTCAGCGATATTCTCATGCACACCATGGACCGGTATTTTAACCCGGTCACAGATAATGCAATTACCGACGAGATTGCCGAGGCGCTTCTGCGCGTCGTGATCCATCATGGCCCCGCCGCCGTCGGCAATCCCGGCGACTACGCCGCCATGAGCGAGATTATGTGGTGCGGCAGTCTGTCCCACAACGGGCTGACCGGGCTTGGCGGCAAGCGCGATTTTGCGCCGCACCAGCTGGGCCATGCGCTGAGTGAAAAATTTGATGTTTACCACGGCGACAGTCTGACGGCCATCTGGTCAAGCTGGGCCCGCTTTGTCGTGGATGAGGATCCGGCCCGCTTTGCCCGCTTTGCGCGCAATGTCTGGCAGGTCACAGAGCCGGACGATATGCTTGCTGCACAGGCCGGCATTGACCGGCAGGAGTCGTTCTTCCGTCTGATCGGCATGCCGACCCGGCTGACGCAGCTTTCCTGCGGCAAGCAGGACGAAGATGGCCTTACCGAGCTTGCCAGCCGCTGCAGCTACGGAAAAACGCGCACCATCGGCACGTTCCGCGTGCTGGGCTACGATCAGATTCTCGCCATCTACCGCAGAGCAAATGAAGCATAAGGAGACTGGATATGAAAAAGATTGCAATTCTTGGTGCCGGCACCGTCGGCGGCAGCTGCGCAGAAATTCTGCTGCGTGACGCACAGACAATCGAAAAAAATGCGGGCGAGGCTGTTTCGCTTGCCTACGTTGTCGATCTGCGCGATATGCCGGATGCCCCTTTCCACGATAAAATGGTCAAGGACTTTGCCGTTGTCGAGTCTGACCCCGAAGTATTTCTGGTCATTGAGGCCATCGGCGGCTGCGGCGCAGCGCTGAACTTTGTCTGCCGCTCGCTGGAGGCCGGCAAGCATGTCGTCACCTCCAACAAGCAGCTCGTTGCTGAGCACGGCACAGAGCTTCTTGCGCTTGCCAAGGCGCACGGCGTTAGCTTCCTCTTTGAGGCCTCTGTCGGCGGCGGCATCCCCGTCCTGCATCCGCTGAGCCAGTGCCTGGGGGCAAATGTCATTTCCGAGGTGCGCGGCATTCTGAACGGCACCACAAACTTCATCCTCACGCAGATGCTCGAATGCGGCCAGAGCTATGACGCTGCCCTTCACGACGCGCAGGCGCGCGGCTACGCCGAGCAGAGCCCCGCCGCCGATGTTGACGGCATTGACGCAGGCCGTAAGATCTGCATTCTGGCCGACATGATGTTCGGCAAAAATGTCGATCCGTCGCGCATTTCGATGACCGGCATCTCCACCATCACCTCCGCCGACGCCGCCTTTGCCGAGGCCGCCGGCATGAAGCTGAAGCTTTTGGGCCGCGCTGTGCGGCAGGGCGAGCAGCTCTGCGTGTTTGTCAGCCCGCATTTTGTTCCCGCCTCGCAGCCGCTGGCCCCGGTATCCGGTGTGCTCAACGCCATTGAGGTAAAAGGCAACAACATCGGCAGCGCCATGTTCTTTGGCCCCGGTGCCGGCGGCCCGGCCACGGCCAGCGCTGTTCTTGGCGACGTCATTGATATCGTCCGCAATCCCGGCCGCAAGCAGCCGGTCGACTGGTCGGCAGAGCCTGCCGCACTGGCTGATCCCGCCGCGTTTGTTTCGCAGTTCTTTCTTCGCACCAAGCAGAGCAAGGACACCTGTGAGCAGGCACTCGGTAAAATTGAATGGCTGCCCGATCAGGACGGCTGGTACGGCGGCCTGACGCAGCCCACCTGCCGGCAGGCGCTGGACGCCTCCGCGCTGGCGCTGGATGCCGCGTGGCCGGTGCTCGGCTGATTGGTTCTGAACCAGTTCCCCCTGTCATATGGTTATGGCAGGGGGGGCTTTTTATGAAACGTCGATGGATCCTCGTTTTTTTCGCAGCCGCCATAGTCGGAAGCGTCCTGCATTTTCTGTATCCCGCGCTGCCCATTGCGCTTGTGTCTGCCTTTGCGCCCGTCAATGAAAGCGTCTGGGAGCATCTGAAGCTGCTGTTCTGGCCGCAGCTTGCCGCGTCGTTTATTCTCATGCGGCCATACGCGGACAAGCGCCGAGGATGGGGCGCTATGCTGTCCGGACTTCTCGCCGCGCCGGCAATTCTGCTCGGCGCATACTATACGCTTCTATCCGGCTTCGGCGTACATACCCTGGCGCTTGACATCGCGCTCTATCTTCTTTCGATGGCGGCAGGCTTTGTGCTTGCGCATCATCTGCTGCGCGCACCGGCTCTTGCCCGGGTATGCGGGCCGCTGGTCATTGCAGCCGGCCTGTACGGCGCGGCCCTCGTCCTTTTCACATTCGCGCCGCCGGATCTGCCCATTTTTCTCTCCGCATCGTAAAAATTTTCGCAGTTTCCTGTTGACAAGCCGCAGTTTCCCCGCTATAATATCACGGAGAAAACAAAGAAGGAGCGGTAAGCACCGCAACTCACCTCCAGCGAAAGCAAAGAGGTTCATAATTTCCCTTCGCTTCGGCGATTGTCAGGACATTATGTGCGGGTGCTTTGCGGCATCCGCACTTTGCATTTGGAGGTGCTTTACAATCGGTAAATTAGAACATCAGAT
>CAKUAM010000037.1 GCA_934636305.1 uncultured Oscillospiraceae bacterium | reverse complement strand
GGGTCAACGATGAACAGCGCGCCGGGCAGCTTCTTCATTTCCTTGACGCCGCCGAGATACTTCTCAAGCTTGGCGATTTCGCCCTGGTGCTTGATGACTTCCTTCTTGGGCAGCATTGCGAACGTGCCGTCAGCCTCCATCTTCTTGAGCTGAGCCAGACGGTCGATACGGGTGCGCATGGTGCGGAAGTTGGTCAGCATACCGCCGAGCCAACGAGCGTTGACGTAGTACTGGCCGACGCGCTCTGCTTCTTCCTTGATGGCATCCTGTGCCTGCTTCTTGGTACCGACAAAGAGGATGGACTGGCCGTTTGCTGCCAGATCACGGACAAAATTGTAGGCCTCCTCGAGCTTCTTGACGGTCTTCTGCAGATCGATGATGTAGATACCGTTGCGCTCGGTGTAGATGTACGGGGCCATTTTCGGGTTCCAGCGGCGGGTCTGGTGACCAAAGTGGACGCCAGCTTCCAGCAGCTGCTTCATGGATACGACTGCCATAGTGTTGTTTCTCCTTTTGTTTTTGACCTCCACAGAGCTAACCGCCTCCATCCCATGCGGGACACAGGAAGGCGCCAACACCCTGTGTGTGGGTTCGTAATGTCGCTGTTTTCGCACAGCGCCTTGACATTATAGCGGAAAAGCGCTCGAAATGCAAGTATTTTTTCTCAAAAATCCCTGCATTTTTTGCGCTTTTCCCGGCTCACAGAATACTTCTTTTCCTGCGCGGCGTGCGCCACTGCATCAAAGGCCCGTCGACAAGAATCAGATCGTCCCCGATTCGCTTGACGCACAGCCACGGAATCACATAGTCATCCTCCCGCCCGAACAGCCCCAGAAACCGGCACGGCCCGGGCACGACAAGCGCCGTCACGCGTCCGGCGCAGATATCGATTACAAGATCGCTCACATATCCCAGCCGCGTGCCCTCGCAGACGTGGATAACCTCTTTCTCGCGCAGCTCGCGGAATCTGTTTGTCTCCATGGCGCAGCCCCCTTTGCAGCAACTATATGCGCGCGGCGGCGCGGATATGAGAAAAACGCATGCGCAGCAGCGTTTTACGCTCACGACGGCAGAATTGCCTTCCGGATCGACCGGATCGCGCTTTTTTCCAGCCGGGAAACCTGCGCCTGCGAAATGCCGATCTGCCCCGCGACCTCCATCTGCGTGCGCCCCGCCTCAAACCGGAGCGCCAGAATATGCTTCTCCCGATCCGACAGGCCCGAGATCGCGTCGCGCAGCGCAATGGACTCCATCCAGCTCTCGTCCGTGTTCTTGCAGTCGCGGACCTGATCCATCACCGTCAGCGCGTCGCCACCCTCGGCGTACACGGGCTCATACAGCGATACGGGCGCAGCAATGGCGTCCATGGCCGCGGTAATCTGCGCCGCCGGCAGCTCCAGCGCCTGTGCAATCTCGCCCAGCTGCGGCTCGCGCCCATTCTTCTCTGTAAGGGTCTGCTTGCACTGCAGCACCCGGTAGGCCGTGTCGCGCAGCGAGCGGCTGACGCGGATGGGGCTGTAGTCGCGCAGATAGCGGCGCAGCTCCCCCGCAATCATCGGCACCCCATAGGTGGAAAAACGCACGTTTTTCGTCGTGTCAAAATTCGCAATTGCCTTCAGAAGGCCAATGCAGCCCACCTGGAACAGATCATCCGGATTCTCGCCCCGGCTCACGAACCGCTGCACCACCGACAGCACAAGTTTCAGATTCCCCTCCACCAGGCGGCTTCTCGCCTGCATGTCCCCCTGCTGTGACTGGCGGATGAGCTGCATCATCTCTGCATTTGAGAGCGTTTTCAGCTTGGCTGTGTTCACGCCGCAGATCTCGACCTTCCCTTGCATGGCATGTTTCCTCCGTTTGTGAATATATCGTCAGTATTTCCCGGCATTCCCATTTGATACAGGGTTTTTACCGGCGAAATCCGAACTTATTCGCCCGTCTCTCCATTCTCCGGTTGACGATAATTCCATGCAGATGTCAACGTAAGGCCGATTTTTTGATTATCTGAACCTTCTTTTCCTTTTGAAAAGTTTCAAAACAGCAAATGTTGATAACTATGTTGACAGTGTGAAAAACTTTTGTGTCCCAAGCGCTATTCCACATTTCAACATTGTTTTCCACAGGGGCTTCTTTGCCGGATTTGTTTTGTGGAAAACATAATCTAGTTTACATAATTTAAGTTATTCAGACAGGAACGTCGGAATCTCCGCCAGCGTGATGGAGCGCTGCAGCGCCAGGTTGCAGCCATAGCCGACAAGCCGCCCCATTTCGCGCACACGCGCATCCACATCGCCCACTGTCACAAGAAGGCCCCGCGGCACAGGCTCCTGCGCATCCGGAAACAGCCCGGCTGCGTCCACAACCGCCGGAACGCCTACCGCGACAACCGGCACGCCAAGCGTGCGCCGGGAAAACTCCATCCGGCTGTTGCCCACGCCGGAGCCCGGCACGATCCCTGCATCCGTCAGCTGCACCGTGCAAAACAGCCGCCCTGGCTCCGCCGCGGCCAGCGCATCAATCACAATGACGACATCCGGCCTGGTCTGCTGCATCACATGCCGCACAAGATCCAGGCTCTCCACGCCTGTCTGGCCCAGAACGCCCGGCTGACAGGCCGACACCGTTGTCAGTGCGGACATAGCCTCCGGCAGCTGCTGCTCCAGATGCCTTGTCACAATGACGCTGCGCAGCGCCTCCGGCCCGATGGCGTCCGGCCGGATATCCCGGTTCCCAAGCCCCACAACAAGCGCGCTCCGGCACGGACCAAGCAGCTCCCGCAGCGCGCGTCCGATTGTTTTGGCCGCGGCGGCAAAGCTGCCGGTCTGCCGTGCGCAGAGTGCGTCGAGCTGTGCGGTGATGTAGGTTCCGCGCGGCTTTCCGAGCGCACGCTCTCCCTCCGCATTTATAATCCGCACCACATTCATCCGTACGCCGTGCCGGTCCTGCTCCCGCGCAATGACGCCCGGCAGCTCGGTCTGCTCTCCCGCCGAGCGCGTGTAGAGCATACGTGCCTCCATGGCCAGATCTGTTCTTGGCTGCATTTTCCTCACCTCGGCGCTAGTTTTGCCGGTACGAAACGTCGCTATGCGAAAAATTTTCAAAAAACCGAAAAAAGGGATTGATTTTATGGAACCTTGCCGCTATAATGTATTTCTGCATGAAACGGTATTTGTTTCTCAATCCACGCTATTGTGAGGAGGTGTAGTTATGCCCAACATTAAGTCTGCAAAGAAAAGAGTTCTGGTTGCCAAGGTAAACAGCGAACGCAACAAGGCCGACAAATCCGCTCTCAAGACCACGCTGAAGAAGTTTGAGGCCGCAGTCGCAGAAGGCAATCGTGAGCAGGCCAATAGCGCTTATCAGACTGCAGTTCAGTCCATCGACAAGGCTGCCGGCAAGGGTATTCTTCATAAGAATACTGCTGCTCGTAAAAAGAGCCAGATCACTCTGAAGATGAACAAGCTGGCCTGATTGACAGCAGGTACGAAATAATCGCCTCTCGGAGCTATGCCCGGGGGGCTTTTTCGTATGCAGTTTTGCATGGCTGCGTCTTGCATCCTCCCACGCTGATACTATATAATAATTGAGACATCATTTCACGGATAAAAGGAGTGTGCCCGCATGGATCTTTCCTCCCCTGTAACAGAGCTTCGCGGCGTCGGTCCGACAAAGGCGGCGCAGCTGCGCAGGCTCGGCATCTGCACGCTCTACGATCTTCTGGCATATTTCCCGCGCGACTATGAGGACCGGACACAGCTTGTCCCCATCTGCCAGCTGCAGCCCGACCAGCCCGCATGCTTCCGTGCGCTGGTCATCTCCCAGCCGGTGCTGCGCCGGATCCGCAAGGGCATGGACATCACAAGGCTTACCGTCGCCGACGCAACCGGAAAACTGACGCTCAGCTATTTTAACCAGCCCTACGTCAAAGAACAGCTCAAATATGGTGAGGAATACTATTTTTATGGCACACTCTCGCCGGAGCACCCGGGCCAGATGGCAAATCCCGCACACGAACCAGCGGGCCGCCCCGGTCTTGTTACGAACCGGCTGCTGCCCGTCTACGCGCTGACAGCCGGCGTTTCCAACCGGCAGCTGCTCACGCTGATCCAGCAGGCGCTCGAGCACGTCTCATCCCTGCTGCCGGAGATTCTGCCGGATGCCGTCCGGCAGGACTACAGCCTGTGCGGCGTCACCGAGGCATATACCGCTGTTCACATGCCGCGCAGCGCAGAGGATCTGCAGCGGGCCAGAAAGCGGCTTGTTTTTGAGGAATTTTTCATTTTTTCGGCTGGTCTTGCCGTGCTGCGCGCTGCGCGCGCCGATGTATGCACCGTACCATACCAGACCGACTGTGTAACCACGTTTTACCGCGCGCTGCCGTTTTCCCTGACCGGCGCGCAGCAGCGGGCCATCGATGATATTCTGGCTGATCTGCGTGCCGGGCGCGTCATGAACCGTCTTGTACAGGGCGATGTCGGCAGCGGCAAGACCATGGTGGCAGCCGCCGCCTGCTTCTGCGCCGTCCGGAACGGAAAGCAGGCAGCGTTCATGGCGCCCACAGAAATTCTTGCCGAGCAGCATGCCAAAACGCTGCAGAAGCTTCTCGGCCCGCTCGGCGTACAGATTCTGCTTCTGACCGGCTCCAAAACCGCCGCCCAGAAGCGCGCGGCCCGGGAAAAGATTGCCTCCGGCGAGGCGCAGCTGATAATCGGCACGCACGCGCTCATCAGTGCGTCGGTTGCCTTCCATGGCCTTGGTCTTGTCGTCGCCGACGAGCAGCACCGCTTCGGCGTCGCCCAGCGGACAAGGCTCACAGAAAAGGGGGCGTGCCCGCACCTTCTTGTCATGTCTGCCACCCCGATTCCGCGCACGCTTGCGCTTATTGCCTACGGGGATCTGGATGTGTCTGTCATCGACGAGCTGCCGCCCGGCAGACAGCCGGTTCAGACGTTTCTTGTCGGCGAGCAGCTGCGCCAGCGCCTGCATGGCTTTATCCGCAGGCAATGCGCCGAGGGGCATCAGGTCTATATCGTCTGTCCTGCCGTGGAGGAGGGCGAGGATCCCGGTCTGAAATCCGCAGAGAGCTGGGCGCAGACGCTGCAGCAGGAGGTATTTCCCCAGCTGCGCGTCGGTCTGCTGCATGGGCGGATGAAGGGCGCAGAAAAAGACAGCATTCTTGCCGCCTTTGCTGCCGGGCAATATGACATTCTTGTCGCCACAACCGTTGTGGAGGTCGGCGTGGACGTGCCGAACGCAACGCTGATTGTTGTGGAAAACGCGGAGCGCTTCGGCCTGAGCCAGCTGCACCAGCTGCGCGGCCGCGTGGGCCGCGGGCAGGCGCAATCCTACTGCGTGCTCGTCTCCGACACGAAAAATGAGCTGACGCGCCAGCGCCTGCAGGCGCTTTGCAAAACAACCGACGGCTTCCAGATCGCCGAACAGGATCTTGCGCTGCGTGGCCCGGGCGATTTCTTCGGCAGCCGGCAGCATGGCCTGCCGCTTCTCAAGGCGGCAAGCCTGCAGATGGATCTTGTCACGCTGCAGCAGGCGCAGCGCGCCGCAGCAGACGTCATATCGGACGCAGAGAGTCTGAACCGGCCGGAGCTGGCGCCCCTGAAGGCCCGCGTAAGTGCGCTGTTCACGCAGCAGGAGGTCAGCCTCAATTAGCGCGGAGGTATGCCTCCAGAATGGCCGCTGCATGCTCAACCAGATACGGACATGGCCGGCTGTCATAATACGCCTGCGTGCGCGGCTGCGGCGCCTTCGGCGTGAAGTCCGGGTCAAGCCCCAGCAGCTGCCGGCAGCTCAGCGTGCCCTCCCGCTGCTCAAACTCGCCCGCCAGACGCCGCAGCGTCTCATAACAGTCTTTTTTCCGCTCCTGATCGGTCGGGTCATTGCTGCCGCGCAGCAGACCATAGGCCAAAAACATCCCGGTCACCGCGCCGCAGATGCCGCGCATGCCGGCCATTCCGCCGCCAAGCCCTGCGGCCAGGCGCATGGCCGTGTCCCGGTCCATCTGCTCGTCTGCAAACGCCAGAAACACCGCCTGCGCGCAGTTGCAGCCGTTAAGAAAATTCGCCTTTGCTTTTTCCGCGTATGTCATGTCTTTTCCTCCTCAAATCGTTTTTCCAATGTAAATTTCCGCCCGCCGCACAGTCTGCAGCGGATCCCGCCGCTGCCGGCCTCCACGGCCTGCACCACGGTCCCGCGCCGCAGATATCTGGATTCTGCGCCGCAGGTGCGGCACGTCACCACATACACCCCACGGCTGGCCGCGATGCGCTGCCGGTTCTGCGCTGCCGCCTCACAGGCAGGTGCCAGGCGCTCCGCCGGGCAGCCGATCCGCCGGCAGACGGCGCGCCATGCCGCATCGTGGCCATGCCGCTTTCCCGTCAGCAGCGCAACGGCGGCATGGGCATATTCATGCCGCGCCGTGTCCCAGAACACCGCATCCTCCTGCCGCAGAAACTCCGCCAGGCGGATCTGCTGCGGTTTGTTTTTCAAAAACGTACACACCCCGTACTGCCGCGTCATCCGCTTGGAAAACGACACTGCAATTTTGGAGGTATCGATCCCCAGCAGCCGGTCCAGCCGGCGGTATTCTGCCTGCACCTGTTCCAATGTCCACATACTGTCCCTTTCCGCGCTGCTTTTTGCGCCATTTTTATCTGAAGGATGGGCCATGCATGTTCTCCAGAATCTATCTTGAAATCACAACCTGCTGCAATCTTTCCTGCAGCTTCTGCCCCGGCACATCGCGCCCGGCTGTCTTTCTGACGCCGGAGCGATTTTCCGTTCTGGCGCAGAAGCTGCGTCCCTACAGCCGGTATCTCTATCTGCACGTCATGGGCGAGCCGCTGCTGCACCCGCAGCTTGCCGAGCTTCTCGCCACCTGCCATGCGCTGGATTTCCGCGTGACGCTCACGACAAACGGTACGCTGCTGCCAAAGCAGCAGCCGGTTCTGCTTGCCTCGCCCGCCGTACGCAAGGTATCTGTCAGCCTGCACAGCTTTGAGGCCAACGAGGCAGGCAGCTTTTCCGCCTATCTGACCGGCTGCACAGATTTTGCCCGGCAGGCACAGGCCGCCGGCATTCTGACGGACTTTCGCCTGTGGAACCTTGACGGCGCGTCCACACACGGCCTGCACACAAGAAACGAGGAAATTCTTGCCCATCTGCGCGCGGCCTTCCCCGGCAGCTGGACAAAAAACACATGGGGCTGGCGGATCTGCGACGGCATGTTTCTAAGCTATGGGGAGCGCTTTGACTGGCCGGATGAGGATGCCGCCGATACCGGCGCGGCAGGCCGCTGCCGTGCGCTGTCCGATCAGCTGGCCGTTTTGTCCGACGGCACGGTTGTCCCCTGCTGCCTCGACAGCGAGGGACACCTGGCACTGGGAAATTTGTTTGCTCAGGAGCTCGAGGAAATTCTTACCTCACCGCGCGCCTGCGCCATCCGCGAGGGCTTTGCCCGCGGCGTGCGCGCCGAGGCGCTCTGCCGCCGGTGCGGCTACGCAAGCCGGTTTTAAAGCTGCAAAAACCCATGCGCCAACGACTGCTGCAGGTTAAACTGCCGCGTCGTGGTGCGGTCGGCATCAAATTGAATGGTCACGAGCGCACCGTCAAAGGCCAGGACGCGCCCGGGGCCATATTTTTTATGGAAAATCGCCTGGCCCGGCGTGCATACAGCCGCTGGCGCGGGTTCTTCGTCTGCGTCCGGCAGCGCCGGCCTTGGCGTCCGGTCACGCTCAAGCAGCAGCTGGCCGGCCTCCATCAGGCGCCAGCTGCCGGAGGCAAAGCAGACAAGCATCGTGTCGCCGCACTGCGCCGCAATGGTTCCCGGGCCGTCCGTTCTGTGCATATACCGCCTGCCGCAGGCATTTTCAGGCAGAATGGACGCAAATTCCTCTGCCGGGCACGTCTGCGCCGGCAAAAGCACCCGCACCTCCTGCATAAACGCAGACGGCACATCGGGATACTCGAATAGATACAGCCGGTCCTTCGCCCGCGTCATTGCCACGTAGAAAAGCCGCCGGTCCTCCTCATATTCCTGCCGCTCCTGCTGCGTCGTCCCCGCCGCATCTGCCCTCGCCGGCAGCACGCCGTCGTGTACATCGAGAAGATACACGCTGGGATATTCCAGTCCCTTGCTCGAATGGATGGTGGAGAGCGTAACGTTCGCCTGCGGCGGGTTCTCATGCGTCTGCACGATCTGCCGCAGCTGTGCAAGACGCAGCAAAAAGTCCTCCGGCGTCTGCTCGCGTGCGGCAAGCATCTGCAGGATCGAAAACTTTCCTGTGTCGAGTCTGCGCGCGGCAACAAACTGGCCATAGCCAATCGGCCCCCAGATCATGGCGATCAGCTCTCCGCCAGGCACATTCGGCAGCGCGGCAAGCAGTGCCTGCAGCCGGCCCACGGCATCCCGGCAGGCCGCACTCAGCCCTGTCTGCTCCAGCACGCACTGCCACACGGACTCGTGCGTGCGCGCGCTGCGCGCACACGCGGCGAGACTGACCTCCTTGGAGATCGGCGCGCCGAATTTATAATACACGCGCAGGAATGCCTCCGTATCCTCCGGCGCGTAGGCCAGATGGATGATATCCGCCACATCGGCCAGAATCCGGTGGGAAAAGAACGTATCGTCATAGCTGCGGCAGCAGTACGGCGTGCCGCTGCGCTCAAAAAGGTCGATGAGCGGCAGCGCGCTGTCATTGTTGCGGTACAAAACCGCAAACGGCGTGTCGGTCTGCTGCGCCAGCGTATACAGATAGGCAATCTGCGTCTGCCGGCTCTGTGCATGCACCAGCTGCACCGCAGGGCCATCCGGTCTTGTTGGCCGGAGTGTTTTGGGATAGCGGCTGCGGTTGCGCGCAACAAAGCGCCCTGCCAGCTGCACAATCTGCGGGGTTGAGCGGTAATTTTCCTCCAGAAACAGCACCTTTGCCCCTGGATACATCTCAGAAAAGCGCATCAGTGCCTCCGGATCCGCTGCGCGGAAGCCGTAAATGCTCTGATCCTCGTCGCCGACCATGAAAAGGCTGCCGATCTCCCCGGTCAAAAGCGCAATGATCGCATGCTGCACCCGGGACGTATCCTGTGACTCGTCCACACATAGATAAGGGTATTGCGCCTGGAACTGCGCAAGTACCTCCGGCTGCTTGCGCAAAATGGCCAGCGCGTAGCGCATCTGATCGTCATAATCCATCTGCCTGGCTGCGCGCAGCGCCGCACAGTAGCGCGCGTAGATCTCCGCAAAGCCCGGAATCTCAAACCTCTGCGCGCGGATTTCCTCCTGTGTGAGCATTCTATTCTTGCAGTAGGTAATGGCTGTGCGGATCTCCCGGATGGTGCTGTCGGTCGGATATTCCCCGTTTTTTTCCCGGTAGATCCGGCCGACCAGCTGCGCAAGCTCCCCGGCATTTTCCTGCAGGGAAAATGCCGGCCCGAGGCTCCGGCTGCTGTAGGCGATGATCTTCGACGACAGGCCGTTGATTGTGCGGAACTGCGGCATGCGGCCGGCCAGCTCCGGGAAGCGCGCGGCAAAGCGCTCGCGCATTTCGCGCGTGGCCGCCGTAGTATAGGTCATGGTGAGAATGGAAGCCGGATCGATCCCCCGGCAAAGCGCCATATAGCCCAGCCGCGTGACAAGCACCGTCGTCTTTCCGCTGCCCGGCACAGCCAGCAGCAAAACGGCCCGCTCCTCCGCCATGACCGCCTGCCGCTGCTGCTCGCTGAACTGCGCCATATAGCGCGCAGTAAATTCCTCTTTGGTCATACCTTCCCCTGCTTACCGGCATAAAAAGGGAGCTCTGCAGCTGCGCAGCGCTCCCCGTGCCTTATTCTTCGTCCTGTGCTGCGCCGTCTGCTTCCGGCAGCTCCATCTGATCGAAGGCGTTTTGCGCATCATCAAAAATGACCTGCACCTCCGCAAATGCATCCTGCAGCCGTCCAAGGCCAGTCTGCAGATCTGCCGTCAGCGCAGCGATCTCCTCTCCGGATTCCAGATAGCGGCTGCGCGCATCCTCACAGAGATTGGAAAGCTGTCCATAAATGCGTCTGGCGCGGATGACCGCGTTGCGCTCGGTCTGCGCAGCCAGACGGTAGGCCGAAAGCTCCTTGCTCTGTATCGACGGCTCCTGCGGCTGCTCCGTCTCCGGCTGCTCCGCTGGCTCCTGCCGGGCCTGCTCCAGCTCCTGCTGCGCCTGCTTGAGCTGATCGGCCAGCGAGACGCCCTCCTGCGCAAGCGCGTCCACCTCTGCTGCGAGGCTGTCACGCTCCTGCTTCGTTTTTTCAAGCTCCTGCCGGGCCTGCTCCAGCTCCTGCTGCACCTGCTCCAGTTTTTCCTGCAGCGCGCCGTCCGTCTCCGGGGCGGCGGCGCCGTCAAGCTGCGCCTGCAGCGCCGCATTGTCCGCGGCCAGCTTATCGCGCTCGTCCGTGAGCTTCCGCAGCGCCTTCTGGTGCTCTGCAGAGGCTGCCTCAATGTAATTGACCACATCCGTGCGGTTGAAGCCGCTCACCGCCGTGCGAAATTTTGAGAAATCAGCCATGTGCTGTCCTCCCGCATTATTTTTCTTAACTATAGCACAAAAATCGTCAAAAAACAACCCGAAGCCCCGGATTTTAGGCAGCGGCCCCAATCTGTCTCATCAGGCATTGCGGTTTTCCCAAAACGCTGGTATAATCAGCTCATCTGAAATGACAGTGAGGACGCAGCTATGGAATACAACAAGCAGATTGCAGACATGCTCTCCGGCGATGACGTGGAGGGCTTTTATGTCCTGAAGGACGCCTTTCTCAAGACAACGGCAGCCGGAAAGCCGTTTTTATCCGGCGTGCTGGCCGACCGCACCGGCACAATCGACCTGAAGGTCTGGGACTACTCCGGTCCCATCGGCGCCAATCCCGGCGATATCGGCCGCATCGTCAAAATCCGCGGGCAGGTATCAGAGTTCAAGGGTGCGCCGCAGCTGACAGCCGGCCGCATCCGCATGGCAGACAGCAGCGACCAGTATGACGTTTCCGCGCTTGTTCCCGTTGCGCCCATTGACCCGGATGCACGGCTGCAGGAGATCGACCGCCTGATTGACTCCATGCCCGACAGCGATTACCACGCCGTGGCACGTGAAATGCTGCAGCGCCATTTAAGCGCCTTCCGCAGCATCCCGGCTGCCAAGAGCGTGCACCACAGCTTTCTGTCCGGTCTGCTGATGCACACGTCCAACATGCTGAAAATCGCAGATTTCCTCTCCGGCCTGTATGGCGATATCATTGACCGGAGCCTGCTTCTGACCGGTACACTGCTGCACGACTTTGCCAAGGAACGCGAGTTTGCCTTCTCCAGCCTCGGCATGGTCACGGACTATTCCATGCCCGGGCAGCTGATCGGACATTTGGTCATGGGCGCGCAGGAGGCTGCGGAGGTCGCCAGGCAGCTGCAGATCCCGGAGGAAAAGAGCCTTTTGCTGCAGCATATGATCCTTTCACACCACGGAGAACCGGAATACGGCGCTGCCGTGCGCCCGATGTGCGCGGAGGCGGAGCTGCTGTCTGAGATTGACCGGATCGACAGCCGCATGGAAATCTACGCCGAGGCGCTGCCGGAGGTACCAGCCGGCAGCTTCAGCGCAAGAATCTTCGCCCTCGATAAAAAGATCTATCATCACAACTAGGGTGTATCTGAAAACTGGAGATGCAACCGGCAGCGAGGAAGTTTCGTGGTGAGCAAGACATTTTTTCGCAGGAATACCGACGTATTTCAAGGAAAAATGACGCAGCACAGCGCGAAAAGGCCCGCTGCCCGGGGGCGTTGGCTGTTTTCAGATACACCCTAAACAACAGGACTGGCATCCGTGCGCCGACGCACGGATGCCAGTCCTGCACTTTCTGATAAGCTTTACAGCTCCAGCTGCCGGGCGGCGTATTGATACGCCGTTTTATAGTCCTGCAGCTCCCGGCTGGACAGCTCCATCGCCCGGCAGAGCTCCCGCTCGAGAAGCTTCGGCAGCGGCCCCATGGCCTCCGCCTGCCGCAGATACTCCATGGCGGTCTGATACTGCTCCTTCCGCGCCGCCAGGCAGCCGCGCAGAATCAGATATTCTGCCTTTGCCCCCTCCGGCAGCTCCGCAATCGACCAGATCTCATGCTCCGCCGCCTGAACATGCTCACGCGTCAGGTGATAGTGCGCCAGGAGCATATGGTGCTGCGCCTCCAGCTGCATGGCGCAATAGGCCGACTGATAGGCCGCAACCGCAGCCTCTGCATCCACATTCTGCGCCTGCGCGCACCGGGCCTGCACAGCCAGCAGCTGTACCCGCAGCTGCCCACCGGCGTATACGCTCTTTTCCCAGAAGCCAAGTCCCTGCGCAGCATAGGACGCAGCCTGGGCAAACTGCTCGTCCCCGAGCGCACTTTCCGCGCAGCCGCACGCCGCAAGTGCAAATGCCAGCGCCTGCTCATCATCCACGCTGCCATCGTCCGGCGCAAGCGCCAGGCAGCCCGCATAATCCCCCGCCCGCAGCCGCGCATGCAGCTGCTGCCGGCGCTCCATCCGTGCCTGCTCCTGCTCATCTGCCAGCAGCCACGAAAGCTTGACGTCCAGCACAGACGCCAGATATTCCAGCGTCGCCACCGACGGCGAGGCCAGATCGTTTTCCAGCTGAGAGAGCATATTGCGCGTGATGCGGTCCCCCACAACCTGCGCCTGTGTCAGCCCGCGCGCCTGCCGCGCCTGCCTGAGCTTCTGTCCGAGCGTCATGCTTCTTCCTCCGTAAATCATATTTACGTCCCCCAGTTTACCACGTCCTGCCCGTTTCTGGCAAGGGCCGGTTGATTTTTCTGCATCTCATGATAAAATACAACTATAAACATGCGAAAGGATGGATTCTGTCATGCAGCGTCTTTTGCTCCGCAATATCTCCGCGCTCGTCTCGTGCGACGACGCCGATACCGTATATGAAAACGTCGATCTCTATGCCGAGGACGGCGTGATCCGCGCCATCGGCCCGAAGCTTGACCGCCAGGCCGACCGGGTGCTTGACGCCAGCCACATGCTCTGCTACCCGGGGCTTATCAACACGCACCACCATCTGTACCAGCAGTTTTCCCGCAATCTGCCGCAGGTACAGAATATGGAGCTGTTCGACTGGCTGAAAACGCTCTATGAGATCTGGAAAAACCTTGATGAAACCGTCATCCGGCTCTCGAGCCTCACCGGCATGGGGGAGCTTATGAAGCACGGCTGCACGACCTGCTTTGACCACCACTATGTGTTCCCCGCAGGGGTCGGCGATCTCATCGGCACGCAGTTTGAAGCCGCATCGGAGCTTGGCATCCGCATGCACTGCTCGCGCGGCTCGATGGATCTTTCCGTCAAGGACGGCGGCCTGCCGCCCGATTGCGTTGTACAGACGGTGGATGGAATTATGAAGGACTCCGCCCGCCTCATTGAGACGTACCACGACGCCTCGTTCGGCTCCATGCGGCAGGTGGCGCTCGCGCCGTGCTCGCCGTTTTCCGTCTCGGCGGAGCTGCTGCGGCAGAGTGCGATCCTTGCCCGGCAGTACCATGTCCGCCTGCATACGCATCTGTGCGAGACAAAGGATGAGGAAAATTATATGCTGGAACGCGAGGGCATGCGGCCGCTTGCGTTCATGCAGACGCTCGGCTGGGTCGGCCCGGATGTGTGGTATGCGCACGGCATTCACTTCAATGATGCGGAGCTGCAGCTGCTTGCTGACACCGGCACCGGCGTATGCCACTGCCCCATCTCCAACATGAAGCTTTCCTCCGGCATTGCGCGCATCCCGGACATGCTGAGGCTCGGCGTGCCGGTGGGTCTCGGCGTGGACGGCTCGGCCTCCAACGACGGCTCGAGCCTCATGGAGGAGCTGCGCGCGGCATTTCTGCTGCATCGGCTCAATTCCAGCCGCGAGGCCCCCTCTGGCTACGATGTCCTGAAGATGGCGACGCGCGGCAGTGCGCGGCTGCTTGGCCGCAGCGATATCGGGCAGCTTGCCGAGGGCAAGTGCTGCGACCTGTTTTTGATTGACCGCCGCCGGCTTGAGCTGGTCGGCGCATGCTACGATCCCAAATCTGTGCTCGCCACGGTCGGCGTGCGCGGGCCCGTCGATTACACCGTCGTAAACGGCAGGATCACCGTGGCGCACGGCCAGCTTGCTGCCATCGACGAGGCGTCAGTCGCAGCCGCGGCGCAAAGCGCCTGCGAGGCGTATCTTACCCGATAAATTTCTCTGCAGGAGGTTTCCATGTTCTTTTCTTCTGTCCTGGACGCGGCGCAGAGTGTGGATGAAAAGCAGGTACAGTCCTTTTTCTCCCATCTGACGCTGGAAAAATTGATCTATGCAGCCGTTCTGCTCGTCCTGTCCGCCGTGCTCATCCGGCTGATTCTGAAGGCGGCAGACAAGCTCTCTGCCCGCTCCACGCTCGACCGCACCGTCTTTGGCTTTGTCCGCGCAGCCCTCAAAGCCATTCTGCTCTTTATCTGTGTCATGCTGGTGGCCGGTACGCTCGGCATTGACACGTCCTCGCTGCTGGCCATTCTGAGTGTCGCCGGTCTTGCCATTTCGCTTTCCGTGCAGAACACGCTTTCCAATGTGGCCGGTGCCATCACGCTTCTGAGCGCCAAGCCCATCCACGCCGGCGATTATGTACAGATCGGCGACAAAACCGGCATCGTGCAGACCATCGGCGCCATGTATACAAGCCTGCGCACGTATGATTATCAGCTTATCTACATCCCCAACAGCCAGGTTACCGCGTCTGCCATCATCAATTATACCGCGCAGAAGCAGCGGCGCGTGGAGCTGACCGTCTCCGCCTCGTATCAGGACAGCGTGGAGAACGTCTGCCGCGTGCTTGTACAGGCGGCTGAGGCCTATCCGAAGCATTTGTCTGAGCCGGCGCCTGCCGCACATGTCACAGCCTACGGCGACAGCGCCATCAGCTATACGCTGCGCTTCTGGGTGCAGACGGAGGACTATTGGGATGCCTATTTTGCTGTTCTGGATGCGTTCAAGCAGACGTTTGAGGATGCCGGCGTGACTATGACGTACCCGCATATCAATGTTCATATGGATTCATAGGAAAATAAATATCCGTATATCGTATATCATTTATTATATAAAGTCAGAATCTCATACATTTCGTGAGATTCTGACTTTGTTTTTTCGTCAGATTATTTTATATTCTGTTGTTTTTCGGCAAGTTTGATATCCCCCCTACCGGGTTCAGATCGGTTGACTTTCTCTCAGCCGCTTGGTAGAATAATTACAAGCTGTATTAGGTGTATTCTGCCGCTGCTGGTTTCAGGCGGGCAATACGCCTGTTCGGTTTGTCCGCATGGACATGCCATCCCCCAGGCCCGGGCCAGGCTGCGCCCGGCGCGAAGAACTATTTTTAGGAGGATACATCATCGATGGATTGGGATCGCTTAATCACTATTGAACAGATGGAAGCAGCGACCAACGAATTGCTTGAAACCGGCAAAAAAGTTGGCGCAGATTCCTGGCAGCAGCGCGTCAAGAATCAGACGCCGCACTGCGGCTTCGGCGAAGCAGGCACCTGCTGCCGTATTTGCTCCATGGGCCCCTGCCGCATCACGCCCAAGGCGCCGCGCGGCATCTGCGGCTGCGACGTACACGGCATTGTCGGCCGTAACTACCTGCGCTTCACGGCAGGCGGCGCCGCCACGCACTCCGACCACGGCCGTCAGATCTGTCACACGCTCTACCAGACAAAAGAGGGCGGCTCGTATCAGGTCAAGGATCCGGAAAAGCTGAAGCGGATTGCCCACGAATGGGGCATTGAGACGGAAGGCAAGGATCTGTACGATCTGGCGCACGAGGTTGCCGAGGCCGGCCTGCTGGAATACGGCAAGCCGTTCGGCGTGCAGCGCTTCCTCAAGCGCGCACCGGAGCACACCCAGAAGCTGTGGCACGACGCCGGCATCGAGCCGCGTGCCATTGACCGCGAGGTTTCCCAGTCCATGCACATGACGCATATGGGCTGTTCTTCCCTGCCCGAGGCTCTTATCAAGCAGTCTCTGCGCGCCGGCCTGTCCGACGGCTGGGGCGGCTCCATGATGGGCACCGAGTTCTCCGACGTGCTGTTCGGCACGCCGAAGCCCGTTGACACCACCGCCAACATCGGCGTCATGGAAAAGGACATGGTCAACATCATTGTCCACGGCCATGATCCCTCTCTTTCCGAGATGATCGTCATGTATGCCCAGGATCCCGACATGGTCGCACTGGCCAAGTCCGTCGGCGCCAAGGGCATCAACATTGCCGGCGTCTGCTGCACCGGCAACGAAGTCGCCATGCGTCAGGGTATCCCCATGGCCGGCAACTTCCTGCAGCAGGAAAACGTTGTTCTGACGGGCGCCTGCGAGGCCATCGTCGTCGACGTACAGTGCATCTTCCCGGCACTGGGCCCGCTGTCCAAGTGCTTCCACACCAAGTTCATCACCACCTCCCCCATCGCCCGCATGCCGGACTCCGACTTCATTGAGTTCCATGAGGACACCGCGGCAGAAAACGCCAAGGCGATTGTGAAGATGGCCGTAGAGAACTTCAAGAACCGCAAGCCCGAACTTATCAATATCCCGAACCTCAAGACCAAAGCCCGTGTCGGCTATTCGGTCGAGGCCATCAAGAAGGAGCTCGACGGCGTCTGCAACACCCACGTTGACGCGTTCGGTACGCTCAAGCCCCTGGCTGACGTTGTCAAGGCCGGTGTCCTGCGCGGCGCAGTAGCCATGGTCGGCTGCAACAACCCCAAGGTCCGTCCGGACACCGCGCATATTGAGCTCATGAAAAAGCTCCTCAAGAACGATATCATCGTCATCGTCTCCGGCTGTTCGGCACAGGCTGCCGCCAAGGCTGGCCTGATGGATCCCGAAGCCGCGGAATACTGCGGCGAGGGCCTCAAGCGCGTGTGCAAGCTGGTCGGCATTCCGCCGATTCTGCATATGGGCTCGTGCGTGGATATCTCCCGTATGATGGTCCTTGCTTCCGATCTTGCAAATGATTGGGGCATCAACATTTCCCAGATTCCGCTGTGCGGCTGCGCGCCGGAATGGATGTCTGAAAAGGCAGTCTCCATCGGCAACTACGTCGTCGCAACCGGCATCGATACTTATCTCGGCGTTGACCCGTACTCCAAGGGCTCGAGCGAAATCACCGAGCTTCTGCAGGGCGACGCAAAGGGCTGCAAGGAATGGGTTGAGGCGCACTTTGTCGTTGATACCAACATTGAAAGCCTCGGCGACAAGATGATTGCCGCAATTGAGGCCAAACGCGCAGCTCTCGGCATCTAATCGATTACCCGGAGGGTCTTTATCAGTATGAAAGTAGCTATTACCGGCAAAGGCGGCGTCGGCAAAACGACGCTGTCCTCCACGCTCGCCCGCCTGTACGCCGACGAAGGACGCACCGTCCTTGCCGCCGACGTCGATCCGGATGCAAATCTGGGCCTTGCGCTGGGCTTGAGCGAGGAGGAGGTCAATGCCATCGTCCCCGTCTCCAAAATGAAGCAGCTGGCCAAGGAGCGCACCGGCGCAAACGACCAGAACAGCTTCTATAAGCTCAATCCGGACGTCTCCGATCTGCCCGACAAGCTCGCCAAGGATATCCACGGCGTCAAGCTGCTTGTCATGGGCACAGTGGATACCGGCGGTTCCGGCTGCGTCTGCCCCGAGCATGTGATGCTCAAGGCAATCCTCACGAATCTTGTGTTCCGCAAGGACGACGTAGTCATTATGGACATGGAGGCCGGACTTGAGCACCTGGGCCGCGGCACAGCCAGCATGATGGATCAGTTCATCGTGGTGATCGAGCCCGGCGCGAGAAGCGTGCAGACCTATGTGCGCATCAAGGAGCTGGCAAAGGACATCGGCGTGACCAAGGTCCGCGTCGTCGCCAACAAGATCCGCGACGAGTCTGACCGTGAGTTTATCCGGAGCCGGATCCCGGCAGAGGATCTGCTGGGCTTTATCAGCTACAGTCCCACCGTCATTGACGCGGACCGCAAGGGCCTCTCCCCCTATGACTGCAGCCCGGACGCGCTGGACGAGATCCGTGCAATCAAGGCTGCCATCGACGCCAAAGAATGAATCTGAAAGGAATGAAACCACAATGAAGACATTGTTTAATCGTGTCTTTGACGGCTCTGACGAGATGTTCGCCAAGGCTGAAGAAGAAGTAAACAAAATCGTGGCTGAAGTCGGCCGCGACGCGCCGCTTACACTCCCCTCCACCGCATATTTCTGTGCCTGTATCTATGCCTACATCGGCAAGAAGGTCACCACCACCGGTGAGCTGCAGGACGCTCTGGCTGACGTCAAGGCCATGATGCTC